>JBGSPJ010000169.1:0-55869 GCA_041738655.1 Rhodothermales bacterium
CGCATCCAGCGTCACATCCACCGTCAGGCGATCGCGCACCGGGTTCGGAAACAGGTCGACCGCCGACACGGCGAACCCGCGGGGCGCGTCCTCGAGGGCCGTCGAGGTGCCGTAGTTGAAGAGGCTGCGCGCGGCATCCTCCCAGCCGGCGCCGTTCCATGATTGCGTGAGTGAGACCGTGATGTCGTTATCGCCGTCGAACGTATTTACATCGCGATCCTCGTTCACCCAACCCGAACCATCCCACAATTCGTATAGAATTTGCGTGTCATTGCCGGCTCCGTCGTAGGTGTACGTTTCACGTGCGACTGGCGAGAAGTCGCCAGTCAAAAAATCGGCCGCTTCCTGTACCCCCTGGATGATGCGACCCTGATCGTCGAACGTCGTCACGTCGCGAGAAATGGAAAACCAATCTTCGCCGGTCCAGAACTGGCTCGTTGTCGTCGAGGTATCGTCGGACCATACGGTCTCGAGCCGGGTGCCGTTCGTCCAGACTTGCTCGGTTTTATTGTAGGTTTCCGTCACCGTTTCCGTCTCGCGGTCCTGATCGTCGTACGATGTCGTGGCGCGGGAGGAATTAACCCACGCGCCCTCCTCCCAGAACTGGTTGGTAGTCACCGACTCGTTGGAACCGTCATCGTAGGTTGTCTCCGAAGACGTGAAATTGACCCAGGCGTCGTTTTCCCAGATCTCGGTGAGCGACGTCGACTCCCGACCGTCGGGCTGGAAGGTAAACGTGCTGCGCGTCATATTTAACCAATCGGCTCCGTCCCATTCCTGGAGCAGAAAGCCGACTTCTTGCCCATCGGCGAAGGTGAACTCAGACCGGAACTCGTTGACCCAGTCCGTCCCGTTCCAGCGCTGCGCGGTTATAACAGCAGGAATCTCGGCTTCCGCATAGGCGAGCAAAAAGCGGGTGCTGTCGGTCCAGGCGCCGCCGACCCAGTACTGATCGACGATGCTGGTGAGCTGTCCGTCCGCCGAAACCAGGCGCAGGTCGGGTAGCAGGTTCAGGCCGGCCAGCAGGAGGCAACGCGCCGGGCCGTCGGCCGGGAGCACGCGATCCAGGGCCGCCACCCGCTGTTCGCGCGAGGCTTTCGAATACGGCGCGGCCGGGGCGATGTGGGCGCCAATGCTGGCGCGGAACGCCGCGGCGGGAACGGACGTCTCGCAGGACTGCGCGTTCGCCGGGCGAGTCGCGACGAGCGCGAGGAATACCAACAGGAGTGTAGTAGCGATGCGTTTCATAGGGGTATGAGATTAACGGTGCGTGAGCGGAATGGCCAGAGCGCTCTTTCTCTCGAGGTAGAGGATTTCCAATACGATCCCCCCATCCCGATAGTACCGCGAAAAGCGGAGAGAGACAATACTGCACAGGCGAACGGCCGATCATATCGCCCGCCATATGTCTTGTTTGGATTTACCCCGTAAGAATCTTAAGCTTCTTCCCCCACCTAACCGTCTTCTCAAAGAGGTGTTATGGCGAACGCCGTGGACAACAAGCCGGCTCACTCCGGGCTGCTCAATCGTTTTCTGACCGGCATCGAGGTCGTGGGCAACAAGCTGCCCGACCCCTCGATGCTGTTCCTCATCGCCCTGGTCGTCGTCTGGGTGCTCTCGGCCCTGCTCTCCCCGATTGCGTTTACAGACATCGACCCGCGCTCGGGCGAGGGCATCCGGGTGAACAACCTGCTGACGGGGTCCGCGCTGACGACGTTCATGGCCAGCATGGTCACCATCTTCACCAGCTTCGCGCCCCTGGGGGTGGTGCTGGTGGCGATGCTGGGGGTGGGCGTGGCGGATCAGGCCGGCTTCTTCAACACCAGTATCAAGCTGCTTCTGCAGCGTACGTCCGTGAAGCTGCTCACGCCGATGGTCGTGTTCGTGGGCCTGCTGAGCCACAGCGCGATCGACGCCGGCTATGTGCTCGTCATCCCCCTCGGCGGCATCATCTTCTACGCGGCCGGCAGGCATCCCGTGGCCGGCATCGCGGCGGCCTTTGCCGGAGTTTCGGGGGGATTTAGCGCCAACCCGGTGCCTGGCGCTCTGGACCCGCTCCTCCAGGGATTCACTCAGCCGGCGGCGCAGATCATCGATCCCTCCGTGCTCGTCAATCCCCTGGGCAACTACTTCTTTACGTCCATCTCCAGCCTGTTGATCGTCAGCCTTGCCTGGTACGTCACGGATCGGATCGTGGAGCCGCGGCTGAACCGGACGAGCCCGGTCGACGCCGACGCGGAGAAGGCGCCGGCGATGGATGTAATCGCACCCCGCGAGCGCAAGGCGTTCTGGTGGGCTGTCGCGACGATGGGGGTCGGGGTCGTGGCGCTGGTGCTGGCGATGCTGCCGGCCGGCTCCCCGTTCCGCGACGCCAACGGCTCGTTGAACTCGTTCCAGGCGCCGATCATGCAGTCGATCGTCCCCCTCATCTTCCTCCTGTTCCTGATCCCAGGGGTGGTGTATGGGTATGTTGCCGGCGTCTTCACGAAATCGAAAGACATGGTCGACGCCATGACAAAGGCGATGAACGGGATGTCGTACTACATCGTGATGGCCTTCTTTTGTTCGCTCTTTGTCTACGCCTTCGGCCAGTCGAACATCGGCGCGTTGCTCGCGCTCAAGGGGGCGTCGCTGCTAAAAGCACTGGCGATGCCGGGCTGGGTGACGATCCTGGGCATCATCCTGCTAACGGCGTTCGTGAACCTGTTCGTCGGCTCCGCCTCGGCCAAGTGGGCGCTGCTCGCGCCCATCTTTGTCCCGATGCTCATGCAGGTGGGTATCTCCCCCGAACTCACGCAGGCCGCCTACCGCGTCGGCGACTCGTCATCCAACATCATCACGCCGTTGATGCCGTACTTCCCCCTCGTGGTGGTGTACTGCCAGCGGTATGTAAAAGCCTCCGGCATCGGCACCCTTACGGCCATGATGCTGCCCTACACGGCAGTGTTCCTGGTGTGCTGGACCGCCTTCCTGATCCTCTATTGGACAAGCGGCATCCCCCTGGGCCTCGGGGCATTCTACACCTACCCGGCGCCGTGAGGGGGGCAGGGGGGTGTCACTGCTTCAACTCCTCCAGCCACTCCTTCAGCCGGCCGTTGTTCGGGTTCAGCTCGATCGCTTTTTCGACGCTCCGGATCGCCGCCGGCGTGTCCTCCTTCGCGACATAGGCCTCGCCCATGACCGCATAGGTCTGGCTGGAGGCCGGGAATAGCTCGGCGTTCATCGTCAGAAAGCGCAGTGCTCCGTCCGGGTTTTCGGCGTCGAGCAGCTGCTGGGCGAGGCGGACGAGCGTCGGCTCCTGGAAGTTGTACGAGAAGCCACCCAGGTACTGCTCGCGGAGCCGCTGGTATTCGACGGCGGCCTCCTCGACGCCTTTCTCGGTCACGTAGTCGGCCAGCATATCCTCCAGCAATTCCGGACGCGTGACGCCGCGGTGGCAGGTTTCGCAGGTCACATTCAGCTTTTCGCCATCCCCGGGGGCCGTCGCGATGAAGTCGGTATTGACGCTGTGCACCATCCGCATCATCACACGGGAGACTTCCTTCACCTCCTTGTCGTCGGAGGCAAAGTCGAAGGTCGACGGCGGCTTACCCTCTTCGCCGACGTGGCAATACAGGCAGCGGACGCCCAGCGCGCGGGTAAACCCTTGCATAACGCGACGGACCTCCGGCAGGGGCATGTCCTCCGGCAGCACCTTGAGGTTTTTGGCTTTTTCGTCCTGCCCTCCAGGGCCCGGCTGTGCACGGGCGACGGTGACGAGGGCCGCGAGCAGGAGGCTCATGAGCGCGACACGAAGGGAAATCCGATACAGCATGGTCATACGGGTGATGGGTGTGACGACGGGTGAGACGATGGATCGGCCTCAAGGTAATCGCTCTCGGGCTCCCATTCAAGGCACCCGGTGATGCCCCTTTGCATGAAATGCCGCGATGGCGTCTGGCATCTGACATCCCGGTGCATTTTATTCCGGCACATTCCCACAAGCAACGCCGACTATGGATTTCGTGCTCCTGGCCATTCTGGGCTACGTTCTGATGCAGCTGGGCATTGGAGCCTTTATCTCCCGGCGTATCAAGACCGAGGAGGACTACCTGGTCGCCGGCCGTAGCCTCGGGTATGGACTTACGACGTTCACGCTGTTCGCCACCTGGTTTGGGGCGGAGACCTGTATCGGCGCGGCCGGCGCTGTTTATTCCGAGGGGTTGTCCGGCGGTAGCGCGGATCCGTTCGGATACGCCCTCTGCATCCTGCTGATGGGCCTGGTGTTCGCCGTCCCGATCTGGAAGCGCAAACTGACAACGCTCGCCGATTTGTTCAGGCAGCGCTACTCGACCACGGTCGAGCGCACGGCCATTGCGTTGATGATCCCGGGGTCGATGTTCTGGGCCGCCGCGCAGATCCGGGCCTTTGGTCAGGTGCTTTCGGCCTCGTCGGGGATCGATGTCGAGCTGACGATCTCGATAGCCGCCGGCATCGTCATCGTCTACACCATGTTCGGTGGCCTGCTGGCGGATGCATGGACGGACCTGGTGCAGGGCATCGTGCTCATCGCCGGCCTGGGTACGTTGTTCTTCCTGGTGACGGGCGGACAGGAAGAGGGGATCACCTCGCTCATCCGCCCCGAGCAGCTCAATCTCTTCGGTGGGCCGGAGGTGGGCTGGCTGGAGATCGTCGAGACCTGGGCGATCCCGATCATCGGGTCGGTCACGGCGGCCGAGTTGCTCACCCGCGCCATCGCGGCACGCTCGCCGCAGGTCGCCCGGCGTTCCGCGTTCATGGCCGGCGGCATCTATCTCGTCATCGGGCTCATCCCGGTCACCATCGGCCTCATGGGGGCCGCGCTGATGCCCGATCTCGAAAACCCCGAACAGCTGCTCCCCCTGATCGCCGAGCACTACCTGCCCCCCATCCTCTACGCCCTGTTCAACGGCGCCCTCATCTCGGCCATCCTATCCACGGTGGACAGCGTCCTCCTGGTGGCGGCTTCCCTGCTGTCGCACAACATCATCGTTCCCCTTCGCCCCGATCTGTCCGAGCGCCAGAAGGTGATCATCGCCCGCGCGTCGGTGGCGACATTTGGCGTGCTGGCCTATGTGATGGCCGTGCGCGCCGAAGGGGTCTACGCACTGGTGGAGGAGGCTTCCGCGTTCGGCAGCGCCGGGCTGTTCGTGATCATCGTATGCAGTCTGTTCATTCCCTGGGGCGGGGTCTACAGTGCGATGACGGCGCTATTGATGGGGATCGGATCGTGGGTCCTTGGCGCGTACATCCTCGACGCGCCCTATCCATTTATCTCCTCCCTACTGGCGGCCGGCGGTGGGTATCTGCTGGCCGCGCTGGTGGAAACCCGAATCGCTCGGGCCGCGGGCTGAGTCAACGATACCGCATTCGGGTGCCGTGTGTGAACGAGAGCAGGATCTCGTCCGCCGAAAGCGCTTCCGGGAAGTATACACCCGAAATCTTGGCGGCGTGTATGCTGGCGCCTTCCAGATTGCAGGATCGCAGATCCAGACCGCGCAGATCGGCCTGGCGGAAGTAGCCGTTGCCGAAGTTGATGTTGTCGGCATCGATGCCCCGCAGGTCGAGCCCGCGAAAATCCATGCCGGAGAAGTCGTAGCTGGAGAAACCTGCCCGCTGGGTGTTAAACTCTTTAATCAGCCGCAGCCGGATCAACTGGTAGAGCCGATCCTCGGCAATGGCGGGTTCGACGTGTGTCATATCGTACCTCACGCGTTGGTAAATGGAGTGCGACGGCCGGCCGGCAAGCCGCTTCCGTCACGCGCAACGGGTACGGGTGGACAACAGGCGTGCCAGCCACGCCTCAACCACCGTTCGATGGCGGAATCAGCGTCGCCTCGCCTCCCACGCTCATCTTGCCCCCGCAATAGACGTAGATCTTGGCGCGGATATGTTTTCGATTCTCTACCTTTTCGGCAATCTTTACCTCTACGGTAATCTCGGAATCGACGACAACGGGGCGCAGAAACTTGGCCGACAGGGCCACCGCCACGCTGCCGGCCCCCGGAAAATCGCGGCCGAGTACTTTCGACACGATGCCGAGCAGAAAGACGCCGTGCACGATGGGCTTGCCGAAACTCGTCGTCGCGGCATAGGCCGGATCGATGTGGAGCGGGTTGTCGTCGCCGGACACATCGGCGAACGCCTGGACGTCGGCCTGGGAGATGGTCCGCGTGAACGAAAAGGTGTCTCCTACCTGGAGCGTTTCGTAGGTGTGCATCTTGGGAGGTTATCGATTCGAGTGGGAGGTGGTCATCTGACTGAAAATGCGTTCGGCCACGGCATCCCAGTTCGATTCCTTCACGACACGCTCGCGCCCCTGCCGGCCGAGCCGGCGCGCAAAGTCCGTGTCCGTCAGCAAACGGAGGATGCCGGCCGTCAGCCCCTCGACATCGCCGGGCTCAACGAGCAGGCCCGTCTCTTCGTGGCGGACCGCGTCCGGGATCCCACCCGAATACGTACCCACCACGGGTTTTTCGCAGGCGTTGGCTTCGAGGAACACGATGCCGAAGCCTTCGACCTCGGGAGGTTCGCCGCGGCACGGCATGGTGACGACATCGGCCGCGTTATAATACTGAACGATGTCGGCATAGTCGACCCCCGGTAGAAACCGAACGTGCGGCGCGATGCCGAGCGACAGGGCGAGTGCTTCGAGGCGGGCGAGGTCGGGGCCGTCGCCCACCACCACATACATCAGATTAGGAACCTCGCGCACCAGGGCCGGCAGCGTCTGAAGGGTGGTATCCACCCCTTTTCGAGGCACGAGTCGGCATACGGTGAGCAGCACCATCTTCCCGTTCAATCCCAGCCGATCCCGCAGCGTCGCCGCATCCCGGGGAGCGAACAGGGTGGGATCGGTGCCATTGTTCACGACCGTGATGCGGCCGGCATCGACCCCCGCCTCGCGGAGCAAGTCGCCGGTATAGACGCTGACCGGGAAAAGATGCTCGGCGTCGGCGAAGACCCGGCGGCGCAGCCCGTTGTAGCCGGCACGGACAACACCCGGCGCCCGGCTGGGCTCAAACAGTACCTCGCGACCGTGAACGGCAACGAATACACGCGCGGGCGTCCCGAAACGATGCATCAACACGACCGGCAGCGCCGAAAACCACTGGGCACAGAACGCGGTGTCGAGCCGGCGCTGGCGTGAAAGGCGCGCGGCGTGGCGGGCCGCCTGAAACGGAAACCAGTCGCTGGTGGTCGGCACCCGGTACACGTCGAAAGGCAGCCTGGCATCCAGCTCCGCGGCGCGGGGGTGGTCCGGAGCGAGCACGACCAGGTCGTCCGTCCAGTCGGCGAATCGACGGGCCAGCTCGCCGGCGTACGTCTGAATCCCCCCCAGCTCCGGCGGGAAATCTTGCGTAACTAACAACAACCGCATCAGGTCATCCTCATCCTTCCTTAGACTCCAGACCGCCGGTCACACGGCGCCCTCTGACGAGCCCTCGAATCCTCCGCCTCCCCGCGTTCGCCCGGGGTGCCAGTGGGGACCCGAAGAGAGGCGTCGTACCATTGTTGGCGGGAAAACTGATAGACATGGTGGAGAGTATACGCGATTGCGTGGCAGATAAAAGCGCCGCGATATCGCTGGTCTTTTCGGAGTAAAAGGTTCTGGTGGTATCCGATGTACCACCTTGGTACCGACCGGATCCCTGGCGATACTCCCCAATACCGTTCCCACCGCCGGCGGAGGCGAAGGAGTCAATCAGCATGCACCAAACTACGCTTCGCGACCGATGGAGCGCCTTTTCGGCCACCCGTGCGGGGCGCTACACGATTCGCGCGGCGCGAACGGCCTTCACGTTCGGTATCGCCCTGTACTTGATCGACACGTTGCGCGACATAGGCTGGGCGGATATCACGGCGACCATGCCCACGCATCCGCTCTTTTATGTGTGCGGCCTCCTCGTCTACCTCTCGATTCCGTTGACTGACGTACTCACCTATAGCAGGGCCTGGGGCCAATCGCTCTGGTTCGGGATGCCGGCGTTCATCCAGAAACGCATCTACAATCAGGATGTACTGGGGTACTCGGGCGAGGTATTTTTCGCCGGCTGGGCCCAGAAAAAGCTACAGCTCCCATTATCGGACGTGCTGCGCACGGTTCGCGACCACAACATCCTCTCGTCGGTCGCCTCCACACTCATCGCCATTGGCCTTGTCGCGCTGTACCTCTCCGCCGGCGAGATCCGGTTGTCGGACCTCTTGGGCCGGCGCGCCCTCGCCATCTCCCTGGCCGCCGGCGCCGGGCTGCTCGTCCTCATCCCTGTCGCCATCCGGTTTCGGCGCTACCTCTTCGCCATGCCGCGCCGGCTGGCATTGACGATCTTCGCCATCCAGTGCGGACGCCTGCTCGCCGGCCAGGCCCTGCGCATCGCCCAGTGGAGCCTCGCCATGCCAGACGTGCCGATCCAGGTCTGGTTCTCACTCGCTGCCGCCGCCCTCGTCCTCAGCCGCATCCCCATCGTTCCGAGCCAGGACCTCCTGTTCCTGGGTATTGGCGTAGAGATGTCCACCCTACTGGGCGTTTCGGAGGCCGCCATGTTCAGCATGCTGGCCGTTTCCAGCGCCGTCGACAAGCTGCTAAACCTCACGCTCTTCGGCTATTTTTCCATCCGTGATTTCGGCCAAAAAACGCCTGAATGACAGCCTTTTTGATCCGTCTGGAAACAACGGCGGACCCTTCGCCCTAGAACTAGCACACCACCACTGAACGATTGGTCCCTCAGTTGCGCATCCGTTCCCCGATTGAACGAGAAGACAACACACCATGGTTGGAAAGTTACTGGCGCCGGTTGGCCTGTTGATCATGCTCACCGGCATTACCCCCCGATCCGCGGCCCCTTCGGTACAGGACATCACGATCGACGACTTCGAATCCTACTCCGACGGCAGCCTCCCCACGCGCTGGAAATACCTCCAGGAACGCGAACTCGTCTGGCTCGACCCCAGCCACATGCGACCGAATGAGCGGTTTTATGTGACGCAGGAGCACGGCAACAACTTTTTGCGGGCCTACACGCACGACGAGGCGGTTCACCTCACGATGGTCAATGAAAGGGAAGGGTTCGATTGGGACCTTCGCACACATCCGGTGCTTCGGTGGGACTGGCGCGCGCTCCAGCTTCCTCAACAGGCTCGCGAGGATAACGAACAAACAAATGACACCGGCCTCGCGCTGTACGTGTATTTCTCGTTCGAAGGGTTTATCATCAAGCGGCCAAAAGGAATCAAATACACCTACAGTTCCTCGCTACCGGTCGGGACAGTGCTCAAACAGGATAAGCTGCGCGTCCTTGTGGTAGCCAATGGCGCCGAGGGTTTTGGCCATTGGATGCGGATGGAGCGCAACATGATCGACGACTACCGCGCCGTCTTCGGTGAAGAGCCGCCCGATCGGCCGCTCTCGATCCGCCTTTGGAGCGATTCGGACAACACCGGCGATTTCGGTGAAGGCGATTTTGACAACATCACGCTTGTGCCGGGCTTGTGACGGCCACGGCGCCCGTTTCCGGCGTCTCGCATACAGCCGCATCCGGAAGGATGTAATCCACCACACCGCCGGCAACGAACAGGAGAATCATGCATCAGTTTTTTGAAGCGCTCCGACCGCTCATACGCTTCACCGTACAGCGCCCGCTCTGGATTCTTGTGGTCGCCGGCCTGTTCACCGCGCTCGGCCTGTACAACGCACGCCAGCTTCGCGTCGATACGGACTTCGCCAACCTCCTGCCGTCGGATTACCCCAGCGTCCAGGCCCTCGAACGCCTGCGCGATACGGTCGGCAGTGAAAGTGGGGTCGATGTCGCGATCATCAGCCCCTCGTTCGAGGCTAACCGGCAGTTCGCGGAACAGCTCATTCCTCGCGCGCTTGCACTCCGTGCGGAAGACGACGGCGATCCGGATTTCTCCCGCGTCGACTACCGGCGCGAAACGGCGTTCGTGAAGGACAATGCGCTCTACTTCGCCACCGACGCTGAACTCGACCAGCTCGAGACCTTCCTCGACGAAAAAATTGAAGAGTCGCGCCTCGCTGCCAACCCGTTCTTTTTCGATCTGGAGGATGAAGAGGAAGAAACCGAGCCCGACACCACCGCCGAGGCCATGGAAGCCGTGTATGACGACCTCGTCGGCAAGGACTATCCGATCTCGGACGACAGCACCGCGATGGTCCTCCGCTTTATCCCGACCGGCTCCGCGACCAATATCCGGTTCATCGAGCGGGTGTATGCGGACCTCGATACGGTGATCGCCGAGCTCGATCCGTCCCGTTTCCACCCGGACATGGAAGTCGTCACGGCCGGCCGGCTCCTCCGCCAGTACACGGAAATATCGGCCATCACCAACGATGTCCGCCGCTCCTTCGGCGCCGGGGTCTTCACGGTGCTGATGGTCGTCGTCCTTTACTTCTTCTACAAGGGCTATCAGGCCCAGTCCAACGGCCGATTCTCCTGGGCCATCCTGCTCCGCCAGGCCGCACGTATGCCCGTCCTCGCGCTCCTCATTTCGATCCCACTCCTCATGAGCCTCTCCTGGACGTTCGGGATCGCCTACGCCTCCTTCGAGACACTCAACCTGATGACGTCGACCCTCGGCCTGGTGCTGTTTGGTCTGGGGATCGACTTCGGCATCCACTTCTACGCCCGGTATACGGAAGAGCGGGGCAAAGGCAAAACGATGCTCCAGGCTGCCGAAGATACCTTCGCCAGCACCGGACAGGCGATCACGGTCGGCGCCCTAACCACCGCGGCGGCGATGTATGTATTGACACTGGCCGACTTCCGGGGCTTCAGCGAATTCGGGTTCATCGCCGGCACCGGCATCATCCTGGCACTCATCGCTATGTTGCTGGTCATGCCGGCACTCATCTCGGTCTTCGAACGCACCGGCCTACTCCACTTCGGCACCACGGAAGCGTCTCCCGAGGTTGCGGCCTCCAGACCGTTTCCAGCCGTCAGAACAATCCTCGCCTTCAGTGTCTCGGCTGTTGCACTCGCCCTCGTCTTCCTGCCCCGGGTGGCCTTCGAGTACGATTTTGGCACGCTCGAACCCACCTATGAGGCATACAACGCCCGGCGCGACTACATCAACCGCGTATTCAGCGACGGGGAGCGGCGCAACCCGGCCTACATCGTCGTCGACAGCCCAGAAGAAGTGCTCCCGCTGGTCCAGACCATCCGGGATCGCGCTGCAGCGGACACAACCTCTCCCACGGTCCGTGAAGTGGAGAGCCTGCAGGAACGGTTCCCAACCCTGCCGGACGGACAGCGTCGAAAGCTCAGCCGCATCGAAACGATCCGCGAACGGCTGGCGGATCCTTTCCTGAGTGCAGACTCGTCGGACGGCATCGCCCGGCTCCGACGCTCCGCGCAAACCACGGCCCCGATCGATCTGGAGGTGGTACCAGGCTACCTGAAGGACCGATTTACGTCCAGGAACGGCGAGATTGGTAACTTCATCATTATCTACCCCTCCGTGGGTCTATCGGATGGCCGCCAGTCGATCGCGTTCTCGGATGACATCGGCCGCGTGGAGTCATCGGACGGCACGGTCTATTACGCGGGCTCGTCGTCGCTCGTCGCGGCGGACATGCTCCGCCTCATGCGGTCCGAGGCGCCCTGGATGGTTCTCGCCACCTTCGTGATCGTGCTCCTCCTGATGTACGCCAACTTCCGCTCCTTCCGATGGGCCGCGCTGGCCACCGTCCCCCTCATCGTCGGCGTCCTCTGGATGTTGCTGGTGATGGAACTGCTCGGGTTGAAGCTCAACTTTTACAACCTCATCGTCCTCCCCGCCGTGCTGGGCATCGGGAATGACGCCGGGGTGCACATCGTGCATCGCTATCGAGAGGAAGGCCGGGGCAAGATCATGCACGTCCTCCGGTCCACGGGTGAGCATGTTTCAATGGCCTCGCTTACGACCATGATCGGATTCGCGGGGCTGTTGCTCAGCTTCCACCCCGGTCTGCACACAATCGGTCAGCTCGCCGTGGTAGGTATCGGCGCTACGCTCGTTTCCGCGATGGCGTTTCTCCCGGCCCTGCTCCAGTGGCTGGAAGACCGGAAACCGACCTGATCGGTTGACCGGTTACCGCGCCGCTGCCTCTACCGCAACGAGCATCGCGCGCAGGGCGTCATCCAGCGCGGCCTGCTGGGCCTCCCGCGAGATCGTCGCCCAACCGTCCCCCAGTTGTCGCCCGTACCAGGCAAATTGGGCATGGTTGCCGCCCTCGATCCGCACCCACTGCGTGTGCGCCGGCAAATTCACCCCGAACGTCTCGATTTCGTCTTCCGACGCCAGACCGTCCGCCGTACCGTAGACTTTTGTGACGGGTATCGTCAGGGTCCGCATGTCCTCCTCCCGGGGATGGGAGGTGGCGACCAGAAACAGCCCGTGGAGTCCGACCGCCTCCTGGCGAGCAAACGCCAGTGCAAACTTGCCGCCCAGGGAGTGCCCGCCGGCCACCCACCGCCGCTGCGTATCGGCCATCACTACCTCCCGTGCCCGCCCGTAGGCCTTTTCACGGCTCCCTTCGAACCACGACGCCAGCAGAGGCACATGCACCAGCGCCACCTTGAAGCCGGCTTCCGCCGCGGTCCGGGCCAAAGGCACATAGGCCTCGGTATCAACCATCGACCCGGGGAAAAACACAAGCGCCGTCTGGAGCGTGTCGACTGTCGGCGTGAAGAGATACCCGGCATCCGTGGCTTCGACCTGCACACGATCGTTTGAAACCAGAAGGGCCGGCGATACCCCCCGCGCCTGCATGTTATAAAACAGCCAGCCCACCACGGCGCCCCATATCCCGAGGAGGGTAAAACGGAATATCCGGCGAATGGATTTGAGGGTCATCGCTACAGTAGTACCAGATACGTGAGCTTGAATACGCCGACCCGGTCATTCAGGATCAGGTCCCGCCGCGGATCGAACAACACTTCGTTGCCCCGCGCGAAGTGGGACGACGTGTTGAAGACGAGGAACAGGTCGCTACCAGGCGTATGAATCCAGTCGATCCGGATATTCGCCTGAAGATCGCGCGAGAAGTTATCGTACTGAACCAGGGCGCGGGCGAAGAGCTTGCGGTTGAGTGCGCCCAGGATCGACATCGAGACGGTCGTCGCCTCGAAATCCCCGTTTGCTACCGGCAGCCGAATGATCGAATGCTCGAGGAACGACTCGAGCGTCAGGTGCTGCGACTGGCGGAAACCGATCGATCCTCCAATGTCTGTGCGCGTCCCGCTATAAAAATCGCCCCGCGACGCCGAAGCGATCGCGAACAGACGCCGGCTCGAATCGGTATTCCCCATCAGTCCGAACTCGCCGAACGCGTAGTCTCCCGGCGCAATCTCTGCGTCGGCCGTTATCGCGAACGGCTCCTCAAGCCGCTCGAACTGCCGGTTGTAAAATACACGAACAAAGTCCCGCCGCTGCAGATCGAACCGTACCCAGTATTCGCCTTCGGTAGACTGTTTGCGACCGTCCTGGCCCTCGAAGTACGCGTAGTCTGCATTCAAAAACACCCGGCGTAGAAAAGGCAGGCCGGCGACGTTGATAAACGGTGCATAGTTCAGATTGCCGGCGTACTGGCGCATGTCGCGCCGGCGGACAAAACCAAGCGCAGGATAATAGTTCTCGCCGACGCTGGTGAACGCCGCCTCACCCCCCAGCAGGTCGTTCTGGAGCCGCAGACTCACGTGGCCCGCCGCGTCGTCCCGTGTCGCGTTGCTCTCCCAGACTTTGGTGTACCAGGCGTTCACCACGCTTGAACTCCAGAACCGGTACTGGGCGTCGAGGCCGGCGGCGCGGTTGAAGTAGCCCGACTCCTCGAGGTTCGTAAAGATGGCGCCGGCCGTTCCGCGCGTCAGGAAATCCGTCCGAACCCGGGCGACGCTGTTGTTCGCCGATTGGCTCCCCAGAAAGTCCCTCATCTCCTCGCCGGTCTCGATATTGAGCAGGCCGACGGAGAACCGCCCGACCTGACCGGTGAGCCGGCCGCCCCCGAGAATCTGATTCTCGAGGCCGATGCGGCGCGAAAAGAAGGTCTGGGTGGATCGCGGATTCCCATGATCGAACAGGCCGGCGCGCTCAAGGAAGAATTCGCGTTTCTCGGGAAAGAAGAGGTTGAACCGGGTCAGGTTGATCTGCACATTGTCGTCTTCCACCTGGGCGAAGTCGGTGTTGGCCGTCAGGTCGAGCGTCAGGTTGGAGGTGATACCGTACTTAACATCGACCCCGAGGTCGCGCGTGAAGTCGACATCCGTGGCCTCCAGCGCCAGATCCGGACGTATCTCCTGAACGCCGGCGATGACGTACGGTTTGATCTCGATATTCTTCCCCCGCCGGATGTCTTTCAGACCGGTCAGGGTGCCGTATTGGGAAACCGCGGCAAGCGCCGTAAAGCTGGTTCCGTACTCGAGCCCGATGTGTGGCCATACGACGCGCTCGTTTTTCCTGTTGACCATCCGCGAGAGCATCAACCCGAATTCGACCTCATCCCCCTTCGGAAAGCGAAGTTGACGAAAAGGGATCGACACCTCGAGGGTCCATCCGTTTTCGTTGATCACGGTCTCGCTGCGGTACACGGCGTCCCACGAGAAGCTGTCGAGCGTAAGCCCCTCATCCGATATGGTCGCATCGTCCTGGGTGCCCAGGGCATTCATCTCAAAGAGATAGGCGTTCCGGTCGTCGTTGAACGTATCCAGCCCGATGTAAGCATGATCGTCGCGATCGTTCCGGCCACCCCGCTCCAGGTTTTTCGCGCGGATGAGCTCCGGGTCCCGGTCGTAAAACGTAAAGGCGACATACAGGTTGTCGCGATCGTAGGCAATCCGCGCCTCGGATTGTTCGGTGCCCACGGCGCCGTCTTCGGGCCAGATCTGGAAAAACCCGGTAACGGGCTCGATCGTCTGCCAGTAGGGCTCGTCCAGATGTCCATCGATACGGGGTGGGGTATCGACGAGGAAGGCGACGACTTCGCGAGGCGTGGTTTCAGGGGTACGCAGGCTGTCGACCGCAGGAGGATCGGCGAACTGCGGCTGGGCGGCGACAGCCAGGGGTAAAGCTAGTGCAAGCAAAGCGCCCGCGAAGAAATCACGCATGATCACAGGGTGGGGTCGAAGTACAATCCAAAACCCGCAAGCAGCGGACAGCCGCGGGCATCAAGGAGGGTGATCCGGACCCGACGAGCGGCCGTCCGAGGTATCCGATCCAGTTTTTGATAGCCGATGGTGGTGCCCTCGATCAGCGTGGACCACTGGCCGTCGACTTCGGTCTCCACCCGGTACGCCCGCACGCGCTGCCCGAGGTGGATGGGCTCGTTGAGGCGGATGACGTTAAACGTCTGCTCGGCCGGCAACTCGACGACGACCGAGGCGGAGCGGACGCTGTCATCCGTCGCCCAGTAGGTCTCCTTGCGGTCGTCAAACAGCCCCGCGGGCCCGAAGGCGGCGTCGCCCCCGCGTTGGTTCGACACGACGGCCGAGGCGCCGCGCGCGAGGTTGTTCGAGAACACGGCCTCCCGGGCGGCTTTGAATTCCTGGAGCCGGCGAACGTCCGCCTCATCCAACAATCCCTCGCGATTGGGGGGAATGTTCAGGAGAAGGACGCAATTCCGGCCCTCGGATTTATAGTAGATGTCCATCAAGTCCGCCACGGATTTGGGCTCCTGATCCGCATGATAAAACCAGCCCCGCCGGATGGACACATCGCATTCGCCGCCCACCCAGTCCGGCCCATCGCTATCGCCCTCGTTGAGGTATTTCTCGATGCCGGTGGCGCCGATGCTCACCTTCGAGCGGTCGAAGGTCGACCAGTTGGTCTCGCCGGCGAATCCTTTCTCGTTGCCGATCCATCGCACATCGGGGCCGGCGTCGGAGAAGAGGACGGCGCCGGGCTGCAGTTGCCGCACGGTCGCCCAGAACGCATCGAAATGGTAGTTCATCGCCTTCGCGTTTTCGCCCTTGGCGCCATCGAACCACATCTCGGTGATCGGCCCGTACTGCGTGAGCAACTCGCGAAGCTGGGCCAGATAAAAGGCGTTGTAGCCGGCCTCGTCGCCATACGAAGGCTCGTGCTGGTCCCACGGGGAAAGATAGAGTCCGAGCCCGAGCTCTTCCTCCCGCACGGCCTCGGCCAGCGCGCCGACTACATCGCCCTTCCCGCCCATCCATGCACTGGAGGCGACATCGTGATCGGTGTATTGGCTATCCCAGAGCGCGAAGCCGTCGTGGTGCTTGGCGGTCAGAATGACGGTGGAGAAACCGGTCTCCCGTGCGACGCGTGCCCACTGGCGGGCATCGAACCGGGCCGGCTGAAACAGATCGGGCGACTCCGTGCCGTCGCCCCACTCCCGGTCGCTGAAGGTATTGACGCCGAAATGGATAAACATCCGCATCCCGCCCTCCTGCCAGGCCAGTTGGCGGGCCGTGGGGATGGGTAACACGGGGGTGGGAGGCGGGAATTGCTGGCCTGCGGCCGGGCTCGTTACGATGGCAAGCAGAAGGAGAACAAGCATACCTGGGCGAATTGGCATGATGGGTGCGTTTTCCGGTGTGTTGGCCTCCAAAACTACTAAAGAAATCCGTCGCGTGCGCCACCACGCCGGCCTCATCGCGGGGGTGATTGCCACAACACATGGACAATCATCCATTTTCCATCGTACTTCCCGAGCAATATATAATCCGTGCCCCACCAGGCCTCCAGCTTCGCGCTCGCCGTCTGATCCTGAACATCAAAGAGGGTGATCTGCTTGGGCGCATCGGGCCTGGCCTTACGAGCTGGGTCGGCGGCGATGTGGTTCGCATAGTCCATCATGGCCTGATAGGACATCGGCTCTCCGGTGTAAGCCGTCTCGCCACGACGCACAAAGTACCCGTACTTGGTGACGGTGGGATGTACGCTGCGCACAAGTCGGGTCGAATCCCCTTCGTAAAAGCCCTCCACATAATCGAGAACCGCCTCACGGACGGCCTCTTGATCGGATTGGGCCAGGGCCGGCGTCAAAAGAGGGCCCAGTACCATGGTTAGAAGCAGGAACGAAAACAGGGTTTTCATGGAGATCCCGGACTGATGAATCGGATTTTGGCTGTTGGACGGCGTCTGGATGCCGGGGTTGCGCACCCAATCGTTTCTAGAGGCTCTGCACGATCTCCAGATACCTCCGCGCCACGGCCTCCCAGCTAAACGTCTGTCGGGTATACGCCGCGGCGCGATCGGCCGCCTGCGCCAGGGCCGTCCTATCCCGGTCATACCGCAGAATGGTGCGGACAAACCCGGCCGCATCGCCGGTTTCGACGAAGTGGCCGTTTTCCCCCTCGGCGATCACGTCCTGGATACCTTCAAGTCGCGAGGCGATGGCCGGCAGCCCGCTGATGCCGGCCTCGAGCATGACGACACCGAAGCCTTCCATGGTCCCTGGAATCGGGATGTTAGGCATCACAAACAGATCCGCGCCCCGGTAGAGGCGCATGAGGTCGGCATCGGACACACGACCCAGCACCCGCACGCGATCTTCGACCCCGAACCGCTGAGCCGCGGCCTGGATGAGGGGCGTCTCGGGCCCCTCGCCGGCGAGCCAGAGATGGACGTCTGCCGGCAATTGCGTCATCACGTGTTCGACAAACCACGCAAACCCTTTACGTTTCACGTGCCGGCCGACACTGCATAACAGGAGCGCGTTCTCCGGAAACGGGTGGGCCGGGTCGCCGATGGCTTGCACCAGCTCCCGCCGCATGACGGGCCGGGGCTCCAGCGGCGCGAACCGGGCGAGCTTGACGCCGTTGGGGACGACATGGAGCTTCGCCGGCGGCAACCCGCGATCCGTACACTGGGCGCCCGTGGCCCGGCTCACGGGCAACACCGCGTCGAGGGCGTCAAATACCTTCGGCACAAAGCGCTGATAGGGACCAAACGGCGTCGTCACATCCTGCCCGTGTACGATGGCTGCCGTTCGGATGCCGGCCTGGCGTAGCGCCGGCTGCACCCGCGTGGCAACGGAAGCCGTCACCATCGAAGAAAAGAGGACCACATCCACACTCCGTTCCCGCGCCTCCCGCGCCAGATGCCTCTGCACCCGCCAGAGGAAAAAGGGAATGCGTGCATGGGTCATCCGCCAGGAGGTGCGCAGCAGATGCCCGCTCAGTTCGAGCCCGTCCACGTGCCCGAACGCCTCGAACAACTCGGTCGCCACCCGCTGCATCCCACCCACATTGGCGTGGGGTCGGCCATCAGGCGGGAAGGAATGCGATACAAACAGGAGCCGCCGCGTCATCCGACGCTCCCCGCCATGGCGGCGGCCGGCGACAGATCCAGGGTCCGTGTTGGGATTTCGGGGTGCAGCAGGGCGTCGTAGTAACTCTCGATCTTCGCGAGAATCAACGGCCAGGCATAGCCGCGAGCGCGATCGAGGGCCTGATGCCCCATGTGGGTGCGCAGAAGGGGATTCTGAACGAGCCGGCTCACGCGGTCCAAAAACGCCGCCGCATTTTGTGGTTCCGCCAGGTAGCCCGTCACGCCGTCCTTCACCAGCGAGCGGCTGCCGGTCGCATTGGCGCAAACCGACGGCAGACCCGACGCCATCGCCTCGAGGGTGACATTGCCAAAGGTCTCGGTATGGCTGGGGAACAGGAAGACGTCGGACGACGCGTAGGCGCGTCCCAGCGCTTCACCACGCAGCGCCCCCGTGAATACGGTCTCCGGGAGACGTTCCTGGAACTCGGCGCGCGCGGGGCCATCGCCAACGACCAGGCTACGGTGCGGGATACCGCGCGCTTTCAGGCCCTCGATTACCGCGGCGAACGTATCGAGCCCTTTTTCGACCACCAGCCGGCTGACAAAGGAAACCACGATCTCATCATCCGCAAAGCCCAACTGCCGGCGCCAGTCGAGCGAGCGGCGCGCCGGGTTGAACAGGTGCGTGTCTACCCCGCGCTCCCAGAGATACAGGCGTTCGGAGATCCCATGGCCGCGCAACACATCGGCCATCGACTGGGACGGGACGTATACCTGCCGGCACTGCGCGTAAAACCAGCGCAGGTACCGCCATACGGCCGGCTCGAGCCATGTCATCCGGTAATACTCGAAATACGACGTAAAGTGCGTATGGTACGAGGCGACGAGCGGCACGTTCATGCGCTTCGCCATCCGAATCGCCCCGATGGCCGGCATATCAGGAGACGCCAAGTGGATGATCGAGGGCTTGAAGGCTCTAAGCTCGGCCCGCATGGGACTGGTCAGGCCACGCGAGATCAGATACTCCGGCCGGCCGGGCATGGGAAAAGACCGGGTCGGGATGATGCGCCCGGGAGCCGCGGGGAGCGCGGGTGTCTCCTTGGCCGGCGCAAAAACGAGCACTTCGTTGCCGCGTGCCTCAAGATGAGATACCAGACGGTTAAGCGTTAATGAAACGCCGTCCGCGATGTGGTTGTAGGCGCCTGTAAAAAGGGCGATGCGCTTGGGTGTCAGGGGAATCACCGGGTTCGTTGCACAGAAACTCTTCAGTACCGGGTACGCGTGTGGTGGTGCATGGACGATCGGCGCAGGGACCGGAGTGGCCTATGCCGGAAACAAGCAAACGTTCCAGGTAGAGCGCCCGATCGCCAGGGCCTATACCCTATTAGACGCATTCGACGGCCGATACGTAACCTCTATGCGGATGATTCATCCTCATTTTAGCCGATCTTTTTCGCGGTTCACGCTTCTTTGGTCAAAAAAACTGGAATCGCGTTACCACCCGGCCGGCCAGGCGGTGTATCTACCCTGAACGAACCCAACATATCGCCTGCATGGCCGACACTGTCTTCGAGGATTGGACCCGACGACTCCGCGCCGCGGACCCGTCCGCGCTCGATGAGTTGATGGCCGCCTGGCATCAACCGCTGCTTCGCTATGCGGCCCAACTCACGGGTGACCGCGACGCCGCCTACGATGTCATGCAGGAGACGTTTATCAAACTCTGGCGCCTGCGTGCGACGCTCGATCCATCGCGCTCGCTCAAGGCGCTGATCTACCGAATCGTGTACACGCTCGCACTCAACCAGAACCGTATGAAAAAGCGCGAATCGGCGGCCATGGCCGCGCTGGCGAACGAGTCGCCGGCTTCGAACCGCTCGGTTTCGGAAGACCTGGATGCACGTCAACTCAACGAGGCCATGACCAGTTGGATCGCGGAAATGCCGCCGCGCCGGCAGGAAGCCTTCCGTCTCAGCCGGTTTGAAGGGCTCAGCCACGACGAAATCGCTCAGGTCATGGACCTGTCCCCCGAGACGGTGACCAAACACATCGTGCTGGCACTCCAGTCCCTGCGCGATCGCCTTCGGCAGTATCAACTGGGAGGATCATGAACGACAAACACACCCACGGATTCGAGCCGGCCGATGATGCGTTGCCATCTGACGTAAAGACCTGGCTTCAGGCCCATGCCGAAGACCCCGGTGGTGAACTCGAACAGGTCTGGCACATGGCGCGAGGCGCCCACGAGCCAACGCCGGCTCCCGACGAAGCGCGATTCGCCGCCCTCCGCGCGACGGTCCTGGCCGAAGCTCAACAACAGCCCCGCACCACCGCTCCAGACCGGGCGCCACGGCCTGCATCACTCGCACGGATGCGCCGTGTGGGGATCACGACGGCGGTGGTGACTCTCTCTCTCTTGAGTTTCGCGTTATGGCTATGGCCGGTAACACTCGTCGCACCCGCCGGCGAACGACTCGCCGCGACATTGCCGGATGGATCCAGGGTAGACTTAAACAGCGGAAGCCACCTCACCTACCGCCGCACCTTCGGCTGGCGCTCGCGCGATGTAGTGCTCGACGGCGAAGGCTTCTTCGATGTGATCCACGACGACACGCCATTCACGGTAGCCACGTTTAACGGAACCGTGACCGTGCTCGGAACACGCTTCAACGTCCGCGCCTGGCCAGACGAGGAACATCCCGAAACCGTGGTTGTGCTGCAGACTGGAAGCGTGTTATTCGCCGCACAACAACGCCCCGATGCGGCGGTAAAGCTTGCGCCAGGGCACATGAGCCGGCTGGTTGGATCCGATGTGCCGACCATCCCCGAGCCGATCGACGTAGAACAGCGCATCAACTGGCGCGATGGGGGGATCACGTTCATCGATCAGCCGATCGGCGCTGTGCTGGATGAACTCGAACGCCGTTTTGCGACAGAGGTCGTCGCTTCGCCGGCATCCCTTCGCGAGGTGCGCATCAGCCTGCTCCTGAACGACGTCCGGGATGCCGAGCAGGTGCTTTCGACCATTTCACGCATCCGGGGATACCGCTATCAACCGACAGCGGACGGATTCCTGATGACAGCTCCCGATTGAAATGAACAGGCGCATCATGAAGACGATACCTCTCCTCGGTTTTTTGCTGATCACCCTCGGATTCCGGGCAGCCATCCCGTCCCTGTCCTCCGCGCAGACCCTGCGCGATGCCTCCACCCCATCCCTGGAAGACGCCGTCCTCGAACTGGCCGAATCGCGCCAGCTCCAGCTGGCGTACGCGCCCGAACTGCTTGCGCAGAAGCAGTCTGGATGCGCCGAACTCCCGGTCGACACCATGGCTGCCTTCGCGTGCATCCTGCAGGGCACCGGACTGGAGGTAGAGGCCACAGCCGGCGATGTGTATGTCATCTATGCGCCATCCCTCACGTCATCCAACCAGACACGTCTTAGTTCGGGAACGATCGCCGGTGCCATATTCACAGCCTCAGGAGGGAAACCCATCGCTGGCGCCCACATCCAGATCACGGACACCGACAACGGTGACGCCAGTGGCCCGGATGGCCGATATGCGATTACCCATGTCCCTCCGGGCCATTATGGCGTCGTCGTCTCGATGGTCGGCTTCCAGTCTAGATGGATCGATGACGTGAATGTACGCCCCGGACAGACGGTCATTGTGGATGCTGTATTGGACGAGGCCACCCTGCCGCTCAATGAACTAGTCGTAACGTCCCACCCGGAAAACACCCCGGGGCGGATCGATCTTGGGCCGGTGTCGATCGGGGCGCAAGACGTTCAGATCGGCCCCGTATCAGCCGGCATTCTCGTCAGTGCGCGTCCGGAATCCGTTCGGGGCGTCCAGGTGAGCGGTATCGGCAGCATGGTGCGCGATTCACTCGAAGGCATCCAGATCTCGGGCATCTTCAACACCGCTGTCCATCCCTCGCATGGCGTCCAGGTGGGAGGTATTTTTAATATGATTGACGGCTCCCTGGAAGGCGTCCAATTGAGCAGCATCATGAACGGGTTGAACGACGGCCTGATCGGTGTGCAGCTGGCCGGCGTAGCCAACCTGGCCAATGGCTCGGTGCTCGGAGTGCAAGGGAGTGCAACACTGAATCTGGCGACGGGCATGGCGACCGGCGTGCAACTCGCGGGAATGCTCAATATCGCCGGCGATCGCGTCCTCGGTGTCCAGGGTGCGGGGATGCTCAACAATTCGGGGGACCTGGTCGGGCTGCAGGCCTCCGGCATAGGGAATTTCGCCCGCTCAACACGTGGTCTCCAGGTCTCCGGCATCGCTAACGTGGCGGCTGGCGAACTGGTCGGCGCGCAGATCTCGCTGTTGAATGTGGCCGGCCCCACACGCGGCGTGCAAATCGGCCTCGTCAACTTCGCCGAGTCGCTGGATGGCCTCCCACTTGGCCTCGTCAGTTATGTCCGGGAGTTCGGGTTGCGCTACGATGTGCTCGCCGACGAAACCGGCACGGTATCCACCGTCCTTCGAAGCGGCAACCGGCGGTTTGCCAACTATCTTGGATTCAGCGCCCGGCCTGCAGGCATTGCATCCAGCGCCTCGGCCATCGTCGGCTTCGGAATCTCATTGGTAGACGGCCGCCGGTTTCATCACACCATCGATGCCCTTATTCAAGGTACCGGCGGGGACCAGGAACCCGTAGAGCAACGCATCCAGCTCCGCGCGCTGGTGGGATTCAAGCTCCTCCCGCATATCGACATCGTCGCCGGCCCGACGCTGAACCTGCTCGTCGACTCCAATGCCGCCACCCGGCTCCCCATTCCCTGGCGCCTGGCTTCGGGCGACCGGGGACGCTTTTCCTTCACCCTATGGCCCGGCATGGCGCTCGGGCTGAGGCTCTCGACGCGCGGCTGATCGCGCCGCGTTGAATCTCGCCGGCTCGACCACGCCGGCGTCGCTTCCTGCTTCTACTCACGACGGACGCTTTCCGCCGCACGGGCTTCGTGCGTCCGCGGGGGACATCCTCATGCCCAAAAACATCATGAAACGCTGTTCGATCGTCATTATCACACTGGTATGCAGCATGCTCTGTACGGCAGAGGTGCTCGCACAGGGTACGATTCACGGCTATGTAACCGATGCCTCTTCCGGCGAGACGTTGCTCATGGCCAACGTGGTTATAGCCGGCACAGCCCAGGGGGCGGCCACCAATACGGTCGGCTACTACATGCTTTCCGGCCTCACGGAAGGCGACTACATCCTCTCCTTCTCCTATGTCGGCTACACCACGCAACGGGTGCCAGTATCGCTCCGCGCAGGAAGCAACCCGCGGATCGACATCGCCTTGCAGCTGGATCGTGTCGTTGGTGAGGAGGTAATCGTCACGGCTGACCGAGAAGAGGAAGAGGAACGGACGCGGCTGGGCGTCAACCGGATGCCGGCGCAGCTCGTCATGCAGTTGCCGGCGGTGTTCGAAGCCGACCTCTTCCGTTCATTGCATCTCCTGCCAGGCATCAAGGCGTCGAGCGACTTCTCCAGCGGCCTCCTGATTCGCGGAGGCAGTCCGGACCAGACGCTCATCTTGCTCGACCGGACCACGGTGTACAATCCCTCCCACTTTTTCGGTCTCTTTTCCTCCTTCAATCCGGATGCGATCAAAGACGTACAGGTCTTCAAAGGGAGTTACCCGGCCCGGTACGGCGGCCGGCTCGGCTCGGTCGTGGATATCTACAACAAAGATGGCAACCGCGAACGCATGGCCGGTGCGGTCAGCCTCGGGCTCCTCGCCTCACGCGCCTCGATCGAGGGACCGTTCAAACACGGCTCCTGGATGTTCGCCGCCAGACGCTCAACCCTCGAACCGATCCTCTCCGCACTCCGCTCCTCGGACGACGGCATCCCCGACGCGTTTTATTTTTATGATATAAACGCCAAGATCAACCTGGACGCCGGCCCAAAGAATCGCTTTTCCCTCGCCTCGTACGCCGGCCTGGATAAGCTCAGCATGTCCCCGGTGCCGGATTTCAGGATGGACCTCCCGTACGGAAACCGCACCGGCTCGTTTATCTGGACCCACCTCTTTTCCCACAACCTCTTCGCCACCTATGCCCTGACCGGCTCGCGATACTTCAGCAACCCCGATCTCTCTATCGGCGGCAGCCCCTTCTCTCGTCGAAACGAGGTGACGGATCTCGGCTTCAAAGCCGACCTGGAGTATGCACCGGGCGAGCGACACCACCTCGAAGCGGGGCTCTGGGCCGGCGATCTCACGCTCGAACTCCGCGACCGGGGTGAAGGGGAAGGCAACTTCGACCTGCGTACACGCTCCGCCTACTCATCCGCTTACCTGCAGGATACCTGGCGGCCCAATACCTTCTGGAGCCTCAAAACCGGTCTCCGCGCGCAATGGTACGCCTCCGACGAGGCGATCCGCCTCGAACCGCGTGTCACCGTGGATGCGTTTATCACGCCCAACCTCCGCGCTCAGGCCGCTTACGGGCGGTACTACCAGCATCTGACTCTTGCCTCCTTCTTTGCGATATCGGCCATGGATATCTGGCTCGCGGCCGGCGACGGCGTGCCGCCGGCGTGGGGCGATCAGTTTGGACTGGGAATCAAAACCACGTCGAGCCACGGCTACCGCCTCGAAATCGAAGGCTACGCCCGGACGATGAACGACCTGTTCGAGCTCGACCCCAACCTACAGGATCCGGTTGGCCTGCCCTACGCCAGCTATTTCCGAAATGGCGAAGGAAAGGCCTACGGGGCCGAAATCATGCTCGAAAAGACGGAAGGACCGCTCTCCGGGTTTGTGGCTTATACCTACAGCCGCTCCTGGCGCCGCTTCCCGGATGCGAACGGCGGAGACTACTTCCCTTCCCGCTACGAACGCGTGCACGACCTCAACCTGGTGATGCAGTACAGGCTCTCCAGGCGCTGGCAGACGACACTCGCGTTTGTCTACGCCGGCGGACAACCGTACACCCGCGCCCTCGGCCGTGCGCAATACCAGGATCCCTTCAATTCCGTCCCGTTCGACGATATCATCGTCGGCCGCACGAACGCTTCCCGTCTGCCAGGCTACCACCGGCTGGACATCGGCTTTACCCGAAAAGGGCGGTTCTTCGGCCTCGCCGAGTCGGAATTCCAGATCCAGGCCATCAACCTCTATAACCGCCGGAACGTCTGGTTTTACGACTATGATTTCGAGCAAAACCCCGTCGTCTCCGATCCTGTGCAGATGCTCCCGCTCCTGCCCAATGCCAGCCTCACGGTGAAGTTTTAATAGCTCCTCCAGGTCTTCCATCCCATTTAGCCAACACCATGCATCCTACTCGCCTCTTCCTCCTCCTGGCGTTGCTCGCCGGCTGCGACACCTACACCCAGGACACCTTCCAGCCCGACTATGTCGTCGAGGCCTACCTCATCGCCGGCGAGCCGTTGCCGCTCATTCGCCTCTCGACCACCGCACCCATCGATTCCGAGTACAGCCTCGACGAGCAACACGTTCGCCAGGCGGATATCGTTGTGTCCCTACTTGATGAGGCCGGCGGTGTCGCGAATTACCACTATGCAGAAACGCCGGCGGGTGTTTACGTGCCCGTCGAACCCACACCGACCGTTCTAGCCGGCCGGCGATATGCGTTGGAGATCACGACCGCGGACGGCCAGCACATCGCAGCCGGGACGCAGGTGCCGGGGGATTTCGACCTGTTCGCTCCGCCGCGTGATACGATTGTCTACCAGCAGGAATCCACCTTCCAGGTCGAGGTTACTGAAAGTTCGTATCCGGACCGCTCGGCGATCTACATCCTCAAGCTTCGTGCGGGCGATACGACCCAGGCGCTCACGCCGCTGTATGCCAGCTGGGTCGAAGACGAAGAGGTCACGCGGGAGGAGTTGATCGACAACAACTCCGGCATCCTCAACGAGGCCAACTTCGAGCGGGTGGATGAGCGCCGGCTTCGGGTCGTGTTGCCCTGGATCGCGGTCGCCTATTACGGGGAAAACGAGGTGGTCGTAGACGCCATCGACGATAACCTGTACGATTTCGTACGTACCCGCGAGGACAACGGCACCCGCCCATTTGGCGAACGCGAGAATAGCGTGGATCACATCGATGGAGGCCGCGGGATATTCGGCAGCCTGGCTCGCCGGCATGTGCCGATCTACATCAGCCCATGAAGCCGGTCTATCCTCAGGCAAGCAGCGGCTTCAGGAACACGCCCGTTACACTGCCTGGATTTTCGGCGAGGCTCTCAGGGGTGCCCTCTGCGGAGATGAACCCTCCCCGAATGCCGCCCTCGGGCCCCAGCTCGATCAACCAGTCGGCGCTCTTGATCACATCCAGGTTGTGTTCGATGATGATCACGGAGTGGCCGGCCTCCACCAGCGCCTGAAACGCCCCGAGCAGTTTCGCGATATCGTCGAAATGCAATCCGGTGGTTGGTTCGTCGAACAGATAGAGCGTCCGCTCCTGCGTCGTTTTTCCCAGGTGCGCCGCCAGCTTGATGCGCTGCGCCTCGCCGCCGGAGAGGGTGTTCGCCGGCTGTCCGAGCGTCAGGTACCCGAGGCCTATCTGCCGAAGCACGGCCAACTTGTCGACGAGCCCGGTGTGGCCGGCGAAGAACACCACGGCCTCGTCAACGGTCATGTCCAGGATGTCAGCAACGTTTTTACCCTTGTAGGTGATCTCGAGCGTATCCTGCTTGTACCGCTTCCCCTTGCACGCCTCGCACTCGAGATATAGGTCCGCCAGGAACTGCATCTCGATCTTCACGATGCCCTCCCCCTGACAGGTCTCGCAGCGACCGCCCGGAACGTTAAATGAGAAATAGCCCGGCCGAAGCCCGCGGATCCGCGCCTGGGACGTTGCCGCCAGCAATTCCCGAATCGCGTCGAACGCCTTGATATATGTTACCGGGTTCGACCGCGGCGAACGGCCGATCGGGCTCTGGTCCACCATCTCGACGGTTGTAACCAGGTGGTGCCCCTCGATCAGGTCGTGTTTGCCAATCCCCGACTCGCCGTCGTGCTCCCCCTTGAGCCGTCGCAAGCCCTGGTACAACGTATCGTGTACAAGTGTGGACTTTCCCGAACCGCTCACACCGGTCACACACGTCACCATCCCGAGCGGAAAAGTCGCGTCGATCCGCTTCAGGTTGTGCTGTCGTGCATTACGCACCACGAGGACATCCTCCGGATTCACCTGACGGCGAACAGAGGGCGGTTCAATCCGCTTGCGACTGCTCAGGTACGCCCCGGTTAGCGAAACCTCATCCACCAGGATCTCAGGATAGGTCCCCTGAAACATTACGGCCCCTCCGAGCTTCCCCGAACCGGGCCCCAGGTCCACGATCTGATCCGCGTGCCGCATCATCTCGGCTTCGTGTTCGACCACGATCACGGTATTCCCAATATCGCGAAGGTGCTCCAGAATCCTGATCAAACGGCCGGTGTCGCGCGGATGCAACCCGATCGACGGCTCATCGAGCACATACAATGATCCCACCAGCGATGAACCCAGCGACGTGGCGAGGTTGATGCGCTGGCTCTCGCCACCTGAGAGCGTCTGCGAGAGGCGGTCGAGGGTGAGGTAATCCAGGCCGACCTCTACGAGGTATTTCAGCCGCTTTCGGATCTCCTCCAACAGCCGGCCGGCGACCTCCTCCTCGTACGGAGTCAGCAGCAGCTTGTCGAAAAACACCGCGGCATCCCTGGTGGTCAGTTCGCAGATCTCGCCGATATGGTGGCCGGCTACCCGCACGTACAGAGCTTCCTTACGCAGTCGATAGCCGTTACACTCCGGACACCGCATGTAGCCGCGGTACCGCGAGTGGAAGATGCGGTAGTGCATCTTGTAGGCGTTTTTCTCGAGATACTGGAAGAAGCCGTTGATGCCGGCGTACGCTCCCTTGCCATTCCAAACCAGCTGTTTGGCCGACGCCGAGAGTAACGTGTAGGGCATGTCCAGGTCGATCTTCTCCTCGGACGCCATGCGGACCAGGTCCTTGAAATACGTGCCCCACTTGGCCGACCGAAACGGCGCCACGGCCTGTTGTCGGATCGAAAGCTCCGGGTTGGGGATGATCAGGTCCTCGTCCAGCCCCTGCACCCGGCTGAACCCCTGGCATTTCTTGCACGCCCCGACGGGATTATTAAACGAAAATAGATGCGGTGTCGGCTCCTCGAATCGCATCCCGTCGCGGTCGAACGTCTCGCTGAATGTCAACGTCGAGCCGTCCCTGCCTTTGATCACGCATCGACCCCCGCCTTCGCGAAACGCCAGCTCGATCGAGTCCGCCGTGCGAGAAAGCGTCGGCTCATCCCCCTGCTTCACCGCGAGCCGGTCCACCAGCACCAGGAGTCGTTCCCGCGCCGTACGCACGGAGTCCGGCGCGGTCTCGTTGAGGTCGATGATCGTCTCTTCCCCGCCGGACTGCGCCTTTTTGTCTGTCGGTAGCGCCAGGATGCGGAAGAAGCCGCGTTGCTTGAGGGCCTCCAACTCTTTCTTCGCCGGCACCCCTTTCCGCTCTGGCACCGGGAAGCAGAGATAAAAGCGTGTGCCATCGGGCAGCTGCTTTTCGATAGCCTCGGCCGCCGAGCGGGGTGAGTCCTTTGTTACTTCCTGTCCGCTCACCGGGGAGATCGTCTTCCCGATACGGGCAAAGAGCAACCGCAGGTGATCGTAGATCTCCGTCTGCGTCGCCACGGTCGATCGTGGGTTACGCGAGGTCGTTTTCTGTTCGATGGCGATCGCCGGCGCCAGCCCCGTGATCAGATCCACATCCGGCTTATCCATCCGCTCCAGAAACTGGCGGGCGTACGCACTCAGGCTCTCGACATACCGCCGCTGCCCCTCTGCATAGATGGTGTCGAACGCGAGAGACGACTTCCCCGAACCGGAGGGCCCCGTAAACACGATCAACTTGCCCCGCGGCAATTCGATGTCGATGTTCTTGAGGTTATGCTGGCGCGCTCCGCGGATGACGATGCTGCGCCTGGACCGCTCGCGATCCTCGTTCGACGCCCGCGAGGCCGCCGGCGCTTCTGGAAATGGGATGAGGACGGACGCTTCGGACATGCGCGATGGTGACTGGCGTTAAAAACAACCTTCTTCTATGCCGGGAGCCGCGATAAGATGCCGGCCGGCGACGCTATTTCGGCAAACCGGCAAACAAGGTAAAAAATATGTGTGATATATGACATGTCTTCCCATTTAAACTCCCCTGGATCCTTCTTCTCCCCCCGGTCGTGCGATGTGGGAAACCCTGTCCCTTATGTTCATGCGTCGAACCTTTCTTTCCAACCACCGTGCAGCCGGCCTGGTCGAGGAGGATCTCTCCCCTTTTCACGCACGCCTGGCAGCCATTGGGGATCGACTCGAGCCGCTGTCACGCGAGTCGTATGCCCGGCTCGAACAGCTGGCGGAGGGACTCAGCGTGCGAGCAAGGAACGGTGAACCCGCGGAATCGCTCCTGATCGAAACGTTTGCACTCGTTCGCGAGGTGGCACACCGATGCCTGAGCCTGATGCCTTTCGACGAGCAAGTCCTCGCCGGAATCGCACTCCACGACGGTAAACTCGTCGAAATGCAGACCGGCGAGGGAAAGACGCTGGCTGCCGTACTGCCGGCGACTCTCCTTGCCCTCGGCGGAAAGTGCCCTCATATCCTCACATTTAACGATTACCTTGCCCGACGCGATGAACGCTGGATGCGTCCGGTTTTTCACTTCTTCGGGTTACGATCCGGCGCCATTCAACAGGGCTTGTCTCTCGATGATCGCCGTTCGATTTATCGTGGAGATCTCGTGTATGCGACGGCGAAGGAAGTGGGATACGATGTCCTTCGCGCTCAGCTGGTTCGCGCACTTTCCGAACAAGCGCTCCAACCTCTATCCTTTGCCATCATCGACGAGGCGGACTCTATCCTTATCGATGAAGCACGCGTTCCGCTTGTCATAGCCGGACAACGTGCCGCTGCGGCAAGCCCGCACCAACTGGCGGCCCTATCGCGGCAACTGGCTCCGGGCCTACATTGGGAAACGGACGACCAGGGTCGAAACGTGCTTCTGACAGAAGCTGGAATGGATTGGATTGAAAACACCCTTCATTGCGGAGATCTTCATGCAGACGAAAACTACGCGCTGCTGACGGAAATCAATCTGGCCCTCCACGCGCATGTCCTCCTAAAGCGCGATGTCGATTATATCGTTCGGGAAGGCAAGATCGAGCTGGTGGACGCCTTTACCGGTCGCGTCGTCGATGACCGCCGTTGGCCCGATGGCCTGCAGGCCGCGCTGGAAGCAAAGGAAGAGCTACAAATACAGCCTGGAGGGCAAATTCTGGGTTCGATGACGCTGCAGCATGTCCTTGGGCTTTACCCTCGCCTTGCCGGCATGACGGCCACAGCCCGGCCCGCCGCGGCTGAACTGGCACGCGTCTACGGCCTTCGCGTCGTTCCCATTCCTCCCCATCGACCCTGTCAGCGCATCGATCTACCGGATCTCATCTATACGACCCGAGCGGCCAAGCAACGCGCGCTCATCCAAGATATCGCCGCCAACCACGAACGGGATCGACCTGTGCTCGTCGGCACGGCCAGTGTGGCCGAGTCGGAAGCGTTGGCCAATTTATTGCGCGATGCCGGCCTCGCCTGCCGCGTGCTAAATGCCCGAAACGACGAAGAGGAGGCTGAGATTATCTCAAACGCCGGCATACCCGGCGCCATCACGATCTCAACGAACATGGCAGGACGTGGGACGGATATCCGGCCAGGCGGAGCAGATGAGCGGGAACGAGCACGTGTTATCGCCGCCGGAGGGCTGTATGTGATCGGCACGGGAAGGCACGAAAGCCGGCGCATTGACGACCAGTTGCGCGGGCGAACAGGGCGCCAGGGGGACCCGGGCACGTCTCGATTTTTTGTCAGCCTGGAGGATGAACTCATGGTCCGCTACGGCATCCAGGAGTTGATCCCTCCAAAGTGGCTTCCTGTCGATGACGACCCTGTACGTTTGCCCATGGTGCATCGCGAAGTCGATCGGCTCCAACGCATCGTTGAAGGGCAGAATCAAGAAATCCGACACACGTTATGGCGATATGCCGCTCTGGTCGAACAACAAAGAAAGGACATCCACGCCTGGCGACAGATGATCCTTTCGGGCGAAGTAGAGTTATCCGTTGGCCAGATGCGGCACCCCGATCACTTCGAAGAACTTTCGGCCCTTGCCGGCGAACGTGCGGTGCGCGAGGTGGAACGAGTGATCACCCTGCACCACATTGACACCTGTTGGGCCGAACACCTCGACCTCGTAACTCAGTTGCGCGAAGGCATTCATCTGGTTGGGCTTGGTGGGCTCGACCCCCTCCACGAGTTCCAGAAGCAAATCGCCGCCGCGTATCGCGAGTTGCCCACGCGTATTGAAGATCGCATTGCCCACTCGATGGCGACCCTGGAATTCACAGAGCACGGCTTCGACCTCCAAAAAGCCTGTATCGACGCGCCTTCAGCCACCTGGACATACCTCGTCAACGACCGCGTGCTTTCCGAGCTTCAGCAGATGCTTTTTGGACAGGGTAGCTCGGCGTTTGCGGCTGGTGCTGTCCTGATGACCTGGCCTATCCTGCTCCTCTGGGGCGTGTTTCGCTGGGTGAAGCGGTGGCGAGCACTACCTGGCCTCTAATCCCATTGGACCAGCAGCCAACACGCGGCGTATCTTATAGTCACGCACACGCGACTGGAATCGACTATGGAACGTCATATCACCGGTTTCCACCAGGACGACGAGGGCGACTGGGTCGCCGAGCTCGATTGCGGCCATCATCAGCATGTCCGCCATAAACCGCCGTTTTTTGAACGCCCCTGGGCGGTCACCTCGGAGGGACGAGCCTCGATGATGGGCAAGCCTCTGTCCTGTGCGCTGTGCGACCGGATGGAGCTTCCCGAACATTTTGTCCTCCATCGCCACTCCCCGCTCTTCGACCAGGACACGGTACCGCCGGCGCTGCTCAAGGCGCACCAGCTCAAAGCCGGCGTATGGGCGCGTATCCATGTGATGGAGGGCTCGTTGAGGTACCACCTCGATACGCCATCACCCCGGACTTTCCTGGTCGACGCCGAGCACCCGGGCATTGTCGTTCCGGAAGTGCCGCACCACGTCGAGCCTGTAGGCAACGTCCAGTTCTATCTCGCCATCTACTCCAGGGTGAATACGGATTGACTCACGGCGCCGCGTTGTCCAGGTCGTTGACATAGAGGAGGTGGACGTTGTCCCGGAAGTCGGCCGCGGCCGGCCGGCGCAGGAGCATTCGCAACGTCCGTTCGAAGTTGACGATCTCGCGCTGCTCCAACTCCTGAATCTCCTCGTCCGTCGCATTTTCAGGCACGGCCAGCATGATGGCCTCCCGCGCGGCCCGTAACGTCGTCGGATAATCGTATAACGCCACCCGACCATCCCTCAACGTGGAGTCCACAAAAAACGGGAAGGTGCGAGACTTCGACTCCCCCTCGAGTTCCACGCGCGTCAACCGGTTCTGACGGACAAACCGGGCGAACCCTTCGTGCGAGGCATCGGAGCCTTCGTTTGGCAGCACGATGTTAAAATCAAAAATGTCCTGGGTCAGGTCCACCACCTGGTCTTCGATCCGGAAGTCTTTCATCCCATACAACTTCCGACAGACCTGCAGCACGAAATTATTGAAGTAGCCGATGGCGAGTGATGTCGATGGAAGTAATGTGATCTCCAGGGTCTTTGCGGCACGTTCGATCGCCTGGACCAGTTGTGTGGCTACCCGGCTCAGCGATTCCTCGTACGACAGGCCCCGCTCGAGGGTCGCCCGCAGCTGGGTGATCCCGTTGAGATCCGATGGGAGCATCACCTCGCGCGGTTCGTCGCCGCGATTATCGGTGATGACAAGCATCAGGCTTTTTTTCCGCCCGAGTGCCCCCATGAACAGACCCAACTCGAACAGGATATTGGTTCGCGCCGAGTAGCCGACCTGCTGGCGTAGTTCGATCACGTCATCGGGGGTCGCGACCATCAGCGCGAAGTCCGACCGAAGCACCTCGCGTCGCAGCCCATCCAGCGGATGGTCGCCGGGGAAAAAGGCATCCTCCCACACCTTCACATCGAGTCGATCCGCAACGAGTTGACCGATGGCGCGAGCGACGGGGAGGCCCTCGGTGGAGGATCCGATGAACAGGTTGGGGTTTTTGTCGATCGCCATACGAGTTACTCCTTCAGGTCTATCAGGTGCAGGAACACCAGGTCGTTGTAGCTTCTCAGGTCGCCGGCGTCGTACGATGCAATCGTGGGGAGGATGGGCTGCATCAGTTGCGTACTGATATGGCCCGGGACACTTTGTGGGTGATCGTAGCTGAACCGGTTGAACAGGCTCCTGACGAACACACTGTTCTCATCGACCGGCAGGGTGCGGACATTTTCAAGATAGGCGGGAAAGAGGCCATCCGATACGAGGTAGAACTCGACATTCGAGGTATAAAACACCCGAATGGTTTCATTTTGCTCGCGAAGGTATTCTCCAATCTCCCGCAGGGCATGCGGCCCTGCGAAATTACCGACCACCGGCACGATCCGATCCTGCCGCTGCATGTCCCGGAGGTAGGCATAATCCTCGGCGCTGGCGAGGTAGTGCCCCGGCCGGCCCTCGAGGTCCTGCGCGAGCATGAGCTGGCGGAGGGTCGGGTAGTAGGCCCGGGGGGATCGGTTGTGGCTGGTGAACCGCAACTGGAGGCCGGCGGAGATAAATTGCCGATGGAATCGCTCGATGGTAGCGAGTGAGGCCTCGTCGAGCGGAATACCAAAGGAACGGACAGCGTCCAGCACCCGGCGAACCGCTTCGTCCCCCACGTCTGTTTTTTGTGGCTGCGCCTCGATAGCGTCGAGGAGCGCGTCCAGTGAGACGGGCAGGTTTTCCGGTACCTCTCGCCCGACAAGAAGCGCTAGATACGACGCCCGATCTTCCGACAGTTCGAAGAGCGCTTTGTAGAGGAGATGAAGCAAGAGGTTGTCGCGCCGGATATCCAGGATGATCGCGATGCTCGGACGCTGACGGGCGATGTACGAAAAGTTCTGCCCCGGCCCAACGCCCAGATACGCTCCTCCCTCGATGCCTCGCCGGCGCATCGCTCCGAGCACGTGCAGGTAGGAGGTCTCGTTCGAGATCAGGTTGTCTGTGTCGAAGTACCCGCTCTCCTCGGAGAGCCGGCCTACCAGTTCGGGGAAGTCCACCGACCCGGTCGCGCCCCGTGCTTCAGCGACGGCTGACGGCGCCGGCACCTCCTGGCCCCGGCAGGCCTGGGGGATCCCGGCCAGTAGCAAACATACTAGCCAGCTCAACCGCGCGTGCTTCTTCTGGTATCTCATCCCGTTACTGGTTGAGCCGCCCATCCATGACCCCATCCGGTCGTTCATCGACGCCCTTTTGATGATGAATAACGGCCTATAAAAAAGGAAAGAATAGTGGCGGAAATAACTAAATAAGGGAGGCGCCTAAAACTGAGCAAACCGTGTCCTCATACGGCTTCTGATGCTCAAGAGCGTTTTATCAAGCACTGTTTTTTATAAGTCAAACAAAAACAACATGCTATGCGATACGATTTTCACTCTCTTTGGCGGAATTAACATCAGCCATCCATGTGCTTTAAATACAGTTACTTAGGCACTACAACCTACTTGCGATGGCTCGCACGGCTTGGATGAGCCGATCGATCTCGTCGTCGGTCGTGTAACAGGCGCATCCGATACGCACCAGACCCGCGGGTGCCAGGTGCAATTTATCAATAACGGTCATGGCATAGAAGTCACCGTGGGATGCAAACAGCGCGGAGTCGACGAGGCGGCGCGAGACCTCTTCGGCCGCGATACCCTGGACGGTGAATACGACGGTAGACGTGCGCGATCCATCCGGCGGCTGTCCGTACAGCCGGACGCCCGAGATCCGCCCGAGCCCATCCCAGAGCCGGCGCACCTGCTCGATGCCCCGATGGTGTAGTACGTGGAGCGCGTCGGTCAACTGCTCTCGCCGGCCACCGCCGGCCGGAGCCAGGCTGGCCAGGAACTCCACCGCCGCCGCAGCGCCGACAATCCCCTCGTGGTTTTGTGTTCCGGTTTCGATTCGGTCCGGCGCCGAGTCGGGCGCTGGCAGCAACTTGGGGACATCGAGGCCCTGCAACAGTTCCTGCCGGCCGTACAATACCCCTACATGCGGGCCATAAAACTTATAGGCCGAGCACGCCAGGAAGTCGCAATCAAACGCCTGTACATCCACCAGTTGGTGCGCCGCGTAGTGGACAGCATCCACGAAAAACAGCGCGCCGGCTGCATGGGCGATATCACCGATGCGCGCGACCGGATTTACCGTACCCAGCGCATTCGAAGCCGCGCCCACCGCCACAAGACGCGTGCGGGAACTGACCTTCGCCTCGAGGTCGGCCATGTCCAGCACGCCGGCCTCGGGGTCCATTCGAACGGACTGTATCGTAACGCCTCGATCGCGCGCCAGGGCTTTCCATGGATCCACGTTGGCGTGATGATCCAGCTCGGTCACTACGATTTCATCCCCCGGCCCCCACATGCGGCCCAGAGCGCGCGAGACATGAAAGGTGAGCGAGGTCATGTTGTTGCCAAACACGACCTCGTCGGGGCGGGCATTGAGGAAATCGGCCAGCGTCTGCCGCGCCCTGGCAAGCGCGGCATCGGTCTCTAGGCTGGTCGGGTAACACCAGTGGGTATTGGCGTTGTGGTGACACAGGTAGTCGACCATCGCGTCGGCCACCTGGCGGGGGACTTGCGTGCCGCCGGGACCATCAAAATAAGCCACCGATTGCCCGGCGTGGCGCCGCTCCAGCGCTGGAAAGTGGGATCGGATGACCTCTACGGAGGCAACGTCGGTGTGAGATTCGGTCATGTCTTCGGGTTCGTTCGTAGTCTTCATCAAGAAGATACGAACGGAACGGCTCTACGGCCGCGACTTATCGAGCCCGCAACACCATCGTTTTTTCCTCTCCGGCGACGACTTCGAAGACGATCGACTCGTAGATCCCGGCTGGCCATCCTACCGCATTGTACTGGCCTGGTATCAACGGTATCGAAAGGCCCGATTGAATCGCACGCCCCCGCTCGGTCGCCCCACGTCCCAGGAACACCCTTTTGTCCTCTTCTCGACTTCCATCGGCTTGCTGGTAGAGAAACGTCACCCGGCCAACAGGAACTTCGATCAGTACGTCTCCTCCTCGATCGATTCGAACCGCCGGACTCAGAACCGGAATCAACTCATTTTCCAAGTGTACATCGTAAACACCGGGTACGACATCCGCGCCATTGTTCATATGGACCTGGTATTTCTGTTCTCCCCCCTGCCAGAGGGTGTAATTGCCCCGCAAACGCTCGTCGGAGCCGGAGGCCACCATCCGAATAACGGCTCGCACCGTAGGGACAAGATCGAATAGAAGCTCCTTTTTATCGCCGGCGACAAACGATGCCTCGCGCTCGATCACATTATCCTGATTCGGTTGCGCACGGAAGGTATAGCTGCCCTCGTCGACGAACACCTCATCCATCCAACGGAATCGAAATACTTCCCGATTGTTCTGAAGCGCAGTGATTGTACTACCCGCTACCGTTTCCCCCTCACTCGAGAACCGAGCGCGCACCGATGGAGGCTGCGCCACCTGGACGATCAGTTCTTCGTCTGCCTGTCCGGCAAGTGTAGCCTGCACCGTCACGGGTTTGTACAGCGTGCCATTTTGTGTCTTCACGCCAGCGACGAGCACATACGTCCCGGCCGGCGCCTGATTTCGACGATTGCTGCTCACCGGTACCGTTCCGTCCACTCCCTGGAGTTCGCCTTCGATCGCAATCGGCTCACCGTTGGGGGTGACTCCCTTGAGCCAGAACGCCGCGTCACGCGGTTGTTCGCCCGGACCCGGTTGTGCTTCCAGGGATTCTCGAATGGACTCCAGACCAAGCGTGAGATCCATTCCGGAGGCTGCTTCGTGGTATGGAGTGCCGGCGGCATCGGCGATACATTGCAATGCCGCCGACTCATGATCTTCCACTCCAAAACCAACAACATGCACTTGAACGTCTATCCCGCGTGACTTCCAATCCCGTACCAGCGCGCACGGATCGGCATCACACGTCTCCACGCCATCGGTGATCAGGATGATGTCTCCCTCGTTTTCACCGAAATCGGCCAGCGCCTCGGTGAGGCTGTAGGCGATGGGGGTCATGCCCAACGGATTTACATCCGCCATGAACGTCCGTATACGAGCAGCGGCAACGGCCGGATCGGCAGCATCCGCAATGAGCTCCGAATCGCGACAATCCCCTTTTCTTCGGTGACCATACGCCCGAAACGAAAGGACCGCATTCCCAAAGTCGCGCTCCAGAAAGTCGGTAAGAACGTCCCGCGCCACCTGGATCTTGTACGATCGATCGGGCAGTTGCCCCCACATTGACCCGGATGCGTCGAACACGACATACACTTCACGCGCCCCCGATTGCGCGAGACTCATCGGTACGCAAACGCATGCGAGGAAGAGCGCTATTCCGAAACATCTGATCATATGTTTCTCAGTGAGTCACGATCATCCGCTGGTCCGTTGCCTGACCGTCCACCTCGAGCCGATACAGGTAGGCGCCGGCGGACAAATTCCCGGGGTTGAACGAGATCTGGTGCGATCCGCCGGGGTATTCTCCTTCGACCATTCGCGCGACATGCCTGCCCAGTATATCGAATACATTAACCTTGACAGAAGCCGGCCGCGGCAGGGTGAAAGGAATCCAGGTGATGCTCGTAGCTGGGTTGGGGTAGTTCTGGCCTAGCTGAAATGTGGCTTCGCGATCCGGCTCGGGTACGACGGAAACCGATCGTGCAATCTCATTTTCTCTCCCAAGAGCCCACAGGATGGCATTTTCCAGTAGGATATCGGCTACCTCGGTAACGACATTCCCCACATCGTCTCCGAGGAAAAAGCCTACGCGCCGCGCCGGCGCGGGCCCATCGTCCACAAGTGGTGCGTTCGCCTCGTACGTAAACACGGTAGCGCGCGAGGGATCGAGTATGGAAGCGGCCACTACCGCAGCGGCCGACCCGGGCACACCGAATGCCATGGGCGCCAGCGCGTCGTAGACGTCAAATTCACCAGACGATCCATTTGAGATCGGATGTGAATCCGCTCCGAGCATGAGGCGAGTTGCATCAGGTGTGACTCCGAAGTCAGATCCCGACTCGCCACCAGTCATACGTAAGAGAGAGAAAAACGCAGGGTCCCACGTCAACAGCGGTACTTCAACCGGAGACCAATCGCCTGAAAGCACTTGCGTGTCAATGGATGCCGAGACAACGATCAGCTCTCGTCCCGTCGCATCAGCTATCGAGACGGCCTCATCACTCATGATTGTCACGTCCAGAGCGAGGCCGGTCATTGCCTCCTGAACGAAGGCATCCGTCTCGGCGAGCGCGGTTGAATCATCGACCACGAACAGGACGCCGCCGTTCATACCCGTCTCACCCGGATCCGTCGTTTCAACGGTATAACTCACCGAGCCCCACTGCTGAAACACGAGGTCATACCCCATATGGGCGGTGACGCCCTCTTTTGTCACAAACTCGATTTCTTCTTCGGTGAATAGGAGAACGCCATTCTCGCTGGTGGCACGCGAAATCCGAAGCCTGAGCGCCGAGAAGGAGCCGGCGGGCGTCACGAGAGTCCCCCAGGCGTCAACCTCTTGTTGAACAGTGATCGTTCGCACCGTGGTACCGGTTGGGAGGGTGCTGGTCGTGGTGTGGGTCGACGCCCAACTACCGCCAAACTCCAGAGGAAACTCGTACACTACCTCGGCCGGCACATGTTCGATCTGTGCGAGACCCGGAGTCAGCGTTCCATGGAACCCGAACTGATTGGCTTCAACGCTATAAAACCCATAACTATCACCGGGTAATCCCGGGTTCAGACTCGCCGGCACTTCGACCACGTATTCGGCCGCAGAAAAGGCAGCTACGCCGCCGCCGGGACCAGCGGAGTCGTAGTCGAGAAATGCGGTTGTTATAGGATCCGGCGCATCGAACGTGAACGCCGTCAGATCGAACGTCTGGCTGGCGCCTGTTTGTGCGGCAAGCGTTTGTATCGCGAAATAGTCGGGGGTGAAACGCGTCGGAGAGGCCGTAAACGTTTCGGCATGGCGCGTAGACCCGATGGGCGGCTGGAAATCCGCTGACGTGAAGCTGATCTGCGCGCGTACGAGGGTTGGTGGCACTACAAACGCGAGAAGGAGGAGCTGAAGCACTCTTTTCATATGGTCGCCCAGGTCTTATAATAAATATTCAATGAAAGCGAGGGGGGATCGCGTGGAAGGCCCGGCCCTCAAGGCAGACCTCGATCAGTGGGATATGTGTATTCCGTGAATCAGCCGGCTCATTATCATGGAATTTTATTCGTATTACCTTTTACAGAATAGATCCTGGCGGTGCGGGCGGAGATGAGCGAAGGTGAAGTAACACGCCTCCTGGTCGCCTGGCGCGAAGGTGATACCCGTGCACTCGATACGTTGATGCCCTATGTGTATGATGAGTTACGCCGTCTCGCCCACGTACACTTGCTCAAGGAGCGGGATGGCCACACGCTGAGCACGACGGCGCTCGTACACGAGGCCTATCTCAATCTGGCCGGGCAAGACCCTCTATATCTTGAGAATCGGAGCCATTTTTTCGCCATCGCCTGCCGCGTAATGCGGAGACTGCTGATCTGGTATGCCCGACGCCGGAAGAGTGGTAAACGGGGCGGCGGCTCGGAGCATGCCTCATTGGACACGGCGGCCGTGCTTGCCGATGACCGGGTTGAGGAACTGCTGTGGCTTGATCAAGCTCTGGGCAAGCTGGAATCGTTCGACGAACGCATGTGCCGTGTGGTGGAATGTCGTTATTTTGGAGGGCTCAGCGTGGAAGAAACCGCCGAGGTACTTGCGGTCTCTCCGGCGACGGTCAAGCGTGACTGGCAAACAGCACGAACATGGTTGCGCGTCGAACTGACCAGATGACCTATGACTCGCGAAACCTGGGAACGCGTTCGGATGATATTCGAGTCAGCGATTGAGCTCCCGGTGGCTCAACGAGACGGTTTTGTCCGCAAGGCGTGTGATGGCGACCCGGTGCTCTGGAATGAAGTCTCGTTGCTGCGGCTATCCGAGGAAAACGGCCGACGATTTTTCCTCGATGAGCCTATCCCATCCGCTGTTCGGGCAGAGATGATCGCGCTTTCTCCTATGGGCGCTATCGGCCCCTATCGAATCATTCACACGCTCGGGCAAGGGGGGATGGGCACCGTGTACCTCGCCGAGCGCATCGATGGGCTGGTTCAGCGACCGGTCGCGCTCAAAGTATTGCGTTATGTCTCGGCCAGCCCAGACCTTGCCCAACGATTTGACAGCGAACGACGGATCCTCGACCGGTTGAATCACACCGGAATTGCTCGATTGATCGACGCCGGCGTCGTGTCGCCTTTGTCCGATGAGCCGCAGGCCGTGGCGTATCTGGCCATGGAATATGTGCCGGGCCTGCCCATTACGGACTACTGCATCAAGAATGACCTGTCCGTCGGGCAACGGCTCGAATTATTCCTGCAAATGTGTAAGGCCGTTCAGCACGCACATCAAAACTTGATCGTTCATCGAGACCTGAAACCCTCCAATATCCTGGTCACCGAGACGGCATCCCCGAATTCGCCTGTGATCAAGCTGTTGGACTTCGGCATTGCCAAGCTTATCCAGCCCAACCCGGACGCGACAGAATTACAGACACGGCCAGGACAATCACGGATGACGATCGCATACGCCAGTCCAGAGCAGTTCCGTGGTGAGCCCGTGGCAACGCATTCTGATATCTATGCCCTGGGCGTGTTGCTGTACGAATTACTCACGGACAAGAGGCCTTATGTGCTGACGGGCCTGTCGCCTGGAGCCGTTGAAGCCTGTATTTGCGAACAGATCCCCCCTCTTCCCAGCCAGGTCGCCTACACGGATCGCATGAAAAGTCTTCGGGGGGACCTGGACACGATCGTGATGAAGGCCTTGCATAAGTCTCCTGCACGCCGTTACCAAACAGTTTTAGAGTTGCACGATGACATCCGTCGGCACCTTGCACTGATTCCCGTGCGTGCTCGTCCCGACAGTCGGTTGTATCGCGCCGCACGTTTTGTCCAGCGACACCGAGCCGGCGTCGTTGCCTGCGGGCTCATCCTATTTGCGGTGCTATTCGGTGCCGTGGCTACGTCCCTGCAGGCACGGAAAGCCGAGTATCGTGCGACACAGGTCCGAACACTGGCCACGACGTTGTTGACCGATCTTGATCTCGCTCTCCGCGATCTCCCAGGGGCCACCCGGGCGAGGGAGTTGGTTGCCGGCACGGCACTCCTCTACCTCGATAGCCTGGATCTGGGCAGCCAGGATACCGCATGGCAACTCGAACGTGCGCGTGCCTACGACCTGCTCGCGCGTCACCAGGGTGACCCTCATTTTGACAACCTGGGCCGGTTGTCAGACGCGATGGCAAGTTATCAACGCGCTTACGAAATACGCCTGGCGCTCTGGCATCAAGACTCCACCAATACCACGTACCGTCGGGCGCTCGCGAACAGCCTTGGCAACCTCGGCGTGATGTCCTCCTGGAACGGCAAAAACACGGAAGCCATTTCTCTCAGTAGGCAAGCCCTGACTGTATTGGCCCCTGTTGTGCTTGCCGACCCGTCGCCCACTGTTACTCGCGACGAGTCTCGCCTGCGCGGCGAATTGGGCTGGTGGCTGATCTGGGAAGGAAGAACCGAAGAGGGGCTTCGCGAACTGCAGCAGGCCATGATCACGATCGAACGACTGGCGGCGTCCAACCCCAACGATCTCGAACTCCAACTTGACCTCTGGCGAAACTACTGGTATCAGACCGATGGGCTTAAATTTTCATCCAAAGACACCGTTGCGCTGAATCTCCTCCAGCATAAAGCCATCCCCCATCTCGAACAGTTGGTTGTCACCTACCCGACCAATCCTCGAGCCCAATACGGCCTGCATACCGCTTTCTATTTCCTCGGCGAACTCTTTCTCGCACAAAACGACACCGCCTCGGCGCGCGTGGCGTTCCAGACCTCTCTTCAAACGGCTCGCAGGATGGTCGAAGCGGATTCGTCCAACCGAAAAGCACATGAAGGACTGAGCTTTGGATTCCGCGCGTTGGGGCATCTGTATCGCGTTTCGGGAGCGTTCGAGAAGGCCATCGATGCCTACTCGAGCGACCTCGCCATACGCATTCGCCTCTATCATGACGACCCACAAAATCAGGAAGCGGCGAACGCCGTAAGTAATGCGTTCCGATTGCTCTGCCGAACCCGGTACGCCTCCAGGGATTTCGAAGGCGCTGTAGCACCGTGTAAAGAGGCCATCACGTGGTTAGCTCCGCAGGTGGACGGCACATCCGTTCAAGGTGTCATCTGGGGAAATCTCGGTTTCAATCACGGTTGGCTGGGTATGTCACTCGCCGCACTGGCCGAGCAGACTGCGCAGCCGGCGGCGCGGCACCAGCTGCTCCTCGAAGCGTTGAACCATTTCGATCAGAGCCACGCCATCATGACCCAGTATTATCGGCAATCTGAGGGCAATGATGCCGCCTGGGAGTTTACAATGGACGAGCTCGTCTCAAGTCGAAACCGCGTGATCACTGGCTTACAGCCGTAGCATGATACTCGGCCATGGAGACAGGATGAAACGCCGACGTTACCCGGCCAACGCGCGGGCCTCCGCCTGATCGCGCTCCCGCATTTTCCGCTCCAGCAACAACCCCATCCCAACGATTACAATGGGGTACATCAGAATGGCCATACCGGTCTCCCTCAGGAAGCCAAAAAACGACAGCGGCGCCGGCCCCATCAGGGCGATTGCCAGATCGATCGAGAAACTGACGGTGAAGCAAAGCAGGCCAAAGATGACTCCTTCGCGTGCGAACGCTTCTTCCGTCGACCCCAGGTAAAGGAGACTAAAGAAGACACCGCATAGGGCCATACTGAGCGGCATGACTGTGTCGAAGAGTGGATGCCCCTGCTCGCGCAGCGGGTACATGGCGGATGATGTGATGTACGGGATGAGCCAGCCCATAAAGGCGTACAACAGGGCTTTAGGAAGTGCGTGCATATGGTATACCTCCAGCGCTCGTAGCGCATTTGAGAACTGATACCGATTGTGAGACGATACACTAAGTCGAGACAGAGGTGCCATACCCAAAGAACGAAACCGGTGGATTCAACAATAACACACAGACTTGACCGTCAATCCCCGCCACGTCTGTAGGTGTTTATTCCGACTCGTTTATGCGCCTTGTAGGGTATTTCGAATCTGCCAAAGGTATCTTCTCCCCTACATGAACACCCCGATCAAGCCAATGCCGCACCTCTCATCCACGCGCATGAAGCGCGTTCAGGACCCCATCATCCCGATCGTCGCCCGTCTCATTAGAGACCATCCGGGTACAATTTCCCTGGGGCAGGGGGTCGTCCACTATGGGCCGCCGCCGTTGGCCCGCGACGCTCTTGCCGGCCTGTGGGACTCCCCCTCCAACCATCTCTACAACAGTGTACAGGGCCTACCTGCCTTACGGTCGCTGATCACGGAGAAACTGAGGGAGGAGAACCACATCGTGGTAGACGACGAGCGCCAGCTTTTTGTCACGGCCGGCGGCAACATGGCGTTTATGAATGCGCTTATGGCGATCGCCAGCGCCGGCGACGAGATTATTCTTGTTTCTCCGTACTACTTCAACCACGAGATGGCGATCACCATGCTGGATTGCCTGCCGGTGGTCGTACCGACAGACGAGCGGTATCAGTTGGATCTCGAGCGGATCGAACAGGCCATCACGCCGCGAACCCGCGCTATTGTCACCGTATCCCCGAACAACCCGACCGGGGCCGTGTACCCGGAATCGGATCTGCGTGCCGTCAATGCGCTCTGTGCGGGTAGGGACTTATACCATATCAGCGACGAGGCCTACGAGTACTTCACCTATGGCGATGCCCGTCACTATAGCCCTGGCAGCTTACAGGACGCCGGCAACCACACGATATCGCTGTTTTCACTCTCAAAAGCATACGGCTTCGCGGGCTGGCGCATCGGGTACATGTGTGCGCCGAGCCATCTCCACATGGCCATCGCCAAGGCACAGGATACCCTCTTGATCTGCGCACCCATCGTCTGCCAGCTGGCGGCCGCTGGTGCCATGGAGGCCGGCCGAGCCTACTGCGCGCCCTACATTTCCGAACTGTCACAACTGCGTGATACCGTGCTGGACGCCTTCACACCACTTGTCGACCGGGTAGAGATCCCCTCGCCGGCGGGTGCGTTTTATGCGTTCCTCCGGCTGGATACCCAGCTGTCGCCGCTCACGTTGGTTGAGCGGCTGATTCGAGACCACCACGTGGCCGTAATCCCGGGTACGGCTTTCGGCGTAATGGAGGGATGCTCCATCCGGGTTGCCTTCGGGGCGCTCAAGCGCGAGACAATCCAAGAAGGCCTCGGTCGGCTCGTCGAAGGACTGCATCGGCTGTTATAGGCTTCGTCATATAACGCCCAGCAACTGTAGCCCGCCCTCGAGTTGCTCGGGCGATTCGTAGTGCAACGTCCTGAAGCCGAGTTGATCCGCCACTTCAATGTTCGCGACTTTGTCGTCGATGAACAGGCAGTCCTGCGGTTTGCGTTTGATGCGTCGCAGGAGGATGTGGAATATCGCCGGATCGGGCTTGGCAACCTTTTCTTCCCCGGAAACGACCAGTTCCTCGAACCAGGAGAGAAACGAGAACCGGCGCTTCATGATAGGAAAGGTCTCGGCGGACCAGTTGGTCAGCGCGCAGAGGTAGTGATCGCCCGCATGAAGGCGCGACAGGATGCGTACGGTTTCATCGATGGAGCCGCCCACCATCTCATCCCATTGGGCGTAGTAGGCCCGGATAAACGGATCGTAGGCGGGATATTGTTTGATGCGATCCGCGATGGCCCGCTCGAACAGGATGCCCCGGTCCATCTGCTCGTTCCATTCCGGCGAGCAAATATGCGCCAGAAAGTACTCCATTTCATCGAGATCAGACCCAAACAGCCGGCGATACAGGTATCGAGGGTTCCAGTCGATCAGCACCCCTCCGACATCGAATACGAGGGCTTTTTTGTTTCTTGAGATCGGGCGGCTTTCCATGGATTGCAGGCTGTCGGACAGAGGTCGCGGACCGTCGCCCGCTGTAACCTTGGAAGTATCGGCCGATGGCATGCAAACGTTAGATGCCGACTCATCGCGCGAGGTGTATGCGAACAAACTCGGCGGCGCACGCCATCATGTCGCCAAAGTCCGGATTCTTTGCTTCCAGAACGACAGGTGCACCCGCCGGCCCATGCGGCGCCAGGACGTCTTCCTCCAGCACGAGCGAGGCATGCCGCACCCCTCGCTCCTTCGGAATTCGGTAGTAGCAGGTGGTGGACGCACCGCCGGTATGGTGCGCGATCAGCATTTCAACTTCGCCAATGTCTGTAACCGTATCCGCCTCCGAATGGGCCACAAACAGCGGCTGCGTGATGTCCGCGTACTTTTTCTGGTCGGGGTACCGATCCTCGATGTAACCGATGAGACGAGCAAGAGCCGCGGCCCCTTCGTAGTCGTGACGCGCATATCGGAACGGATTGATGCCGATGAGCGGCTGCTCGCGGTCCTGGCGATCGGCCATGTACTTGACCAGCGGTGTAAATCGAAGCAGGGTTTCCGCCACGTTGCCCAGCGGACCGGCCAGATCCAGCGCGGCAGAAAACAGGAAGAGGCCTCCACGAATCATTTCCGGCGCCGTGATGGCCTTGTAGACGCCCAGGGTCGCACCGGTCGAAAGGCCTCCTATCGATACCCAGGGAGCCAAACGAATGGCCAACTCGGTCGCCAGGTCCACTTCGCGCATCCATTGTTCGGGCGTAACCCCTTTCATACCATCGGGCGCTTTGAGGCCGTGCGCCGGCAAGAGGGGTAGCAGAACGTCGAATCCCATCGCGTGGAAGTGACGCCCTATAGCATCGACGTAATGCGGAGAATCGGTCAGGCCGTGGATAAGGACAACCGCATTTGTCACCACCTCCTCATGCAGATACAGACGCGGTTCGCACCCCGGACGAAGTTTTCCTTCGAGCGGTTCGTAATGACGAGCCCACAGTTCACGTATAGCGCTTTTCGGCATGCGATATCTCGGGGGATTTCCGACTACGACTGGCGTGTTGTAGGGTGTCGCCGGCGCCATCCTGCAACGCGCATCCCAGGCGCGCGTTCACGGCGTCCGGGGGCGGAGGGGCGGAACCTCCTGCCTGCCGGTTAATTTACTCCGAACACCACATACAACACACATATCAACACCCTTTTCCACATGGCGTTGCCGCCAACCGAGCCCTTCGCCGCCCCGGTGTTGCGCCAGAGCGGGGGATACAATTCCCACTACCTCCCTGTCCCACTGGAGATCGCCGACGCCTACAAGAGCGCCGGCGTGAAACGCGTCATCGCCACGCTTAATGGCAAACCCTTTAACCGCGCCATCCTGGGCAATGCGGATGGCGAACGGTTTCTGATCGTGGGCCTACCGATTCTGCGCGAAATCATGGCGCACCTGGGAGACATCGTCATGATCGAATTAAAGCCAGACCCGGAGCCCGATCGCATTGACCTGGGCATCGAATTTACCGAGGTACTGGAGATGGACGAGGAGGCGGCCGAGCGGTTTTATAGCTTTACCCCCGGTCACCAGAGATCCATGGCTTACTACGTCACCAGCGCCAAGCGTGAAGAGACACGCATCAAGCGAGCGCTCGAACTGGCGCATAAGCTGAGGACTCGTACGCTGTACGGCGACCGTAGTATCGACCCCTGAACACCGTTCGATCTGTCTCTGACGTCACGGCACGAAGAGCCGGTTTTCGGCGAGGCACTGTGTCAACTCGCGATAGACTTGCAGAATGCCTTCCTGTGCCGGCTTCTTGCCCAGGCGTCGCATGATCCTGCTAGACAGCGATCCCTGCTTCAAAAGGGCCTCCAGGGCACGCACGGCTTCGGGCTCGATGTCGTTGCGGACGCTCTCGAAGAGATGCCGCCACAGACTGCCGGCGTCCGCTGAGCCGGCTGGAAGACCCATGGCCGCGAGGTAGGCCCTGTTCCGAATGACGGTATCTTCGCCGGTTCGGATCACATCCAGAAAAAGCGGCGCGAGATCGTCCTCGTGCCATTGCTTCTGGGACGCGTAATCTTCCCAGCGCTCCTGCACGAGCGCTCGCGTCACCGCCACGATCAAGCCAATGATGGCCATATCGGCTGCCGGGCACTCCTGGATATCAACAATCCGAATCTCGATGGCGCTCCGATCGAATCGAGCGATGGCGCCCCGCGAATTCATGAACGTGGAGTGTAGAATCCCCTTGCTGTCGAACGGTACGACACCCTCTTGGATGGGCTCGTAGATGCGCGTATGGTAGTCGGCCCGGGTAAATACCGCCTCAGGGATCACCTTGCCGGCGATGGCGGGAATTCGTTTCTGATTGTGCCGGTACGTTTCCAGGCGGCTATCCGAGTAGCCCGTATAGGCGCCGTCCAGCAGCGGCGTACTCGCACTCAACGCGGGAATAATGGGGAGCAGTAGTCGAATAGCCGCATGGAGCCGGCCAAATTCCTCGTCGCCATCGAAGGGTAGGTTGAGGTGCGTGCTTTGCAGATTCGCCCAGCCATGACCCCTGCAGTCGAAGATCTCGTTGTACAGCTGATAGACTTCGTTGAACTCGTGCGGCCAGAGCACGGTCTCGCGGAAGGGGTCCATCAGGGGGTGCGCCCCTGTCGGCATCAGCATGGCGCCGAACGAGGCCAGATCCGAGTTTACTTCCGTTATATTTGCCGCAAAAAGTCCTGACAGGCCGGACAGCGTAGGCGTCGGCCCATTGGTCTTTAGCTCGATAACATGGTTGACCAACTCGTTCGACCAGCCGATGGGGCCGTTTTCAATATCGTCGTACGTTCCCGTGATGGCGTATAGAAGGGCGTCGACGATTGGGCGAACCGCAAGGGTCTCGCGATCCACGATCATGTATTCGAGTTCGACCCCGAAGGCCTCAAACAGGCCGAGGCGACGATTGGGCGACATGTGCGATCCCGAGTTTAGCTTCTATGCGCGTCTTCAACGCCTGGATGATACGCACGTACAGCTCATCTTTGAGCACATTGTCTTCGACACCGACATCGATGTTAGGGTTGTCGTTTACTTCGATCAGGTAGGGCTTCCCATCGATTTCTTTCAGATCGACCCCGAAGAGGCCGTCGCCGATCAGGTTGGTGGCCTTCAGAGCCGCCTCTACGATGGCCGGCGGGGCATGTTCTACCGGGATCGTTGCGTATTCGCCCATGATATCCTCCTTCTCCCCCTGCCAGTTGTAGATCTGCCAGTGCCCCTTTGCCATAAAATACTGGCAGGCAAACAGCGGCTTACCGTCTAAGATGCCTATCCGCCAGTCGAAATTCGTCGGCAGATACTCCTGTGCGATGACCAACTCGGATTCGCTGAGCATCCGATCGACCTCGGCCTTGAGCTGGGCCGGCGTTTCTACCTTCTTCACGCCCACCGAAAACGATGAATCCGGGAGCTTCAGTACACACGGAAGTCCCAGTTCTTTTTCCAGCGTGTCCAGATTGTCTGCGTGAACGATGATTGTTTTCGGGGTCTGAATCTTCGCCAGTTGGAGCACCTCTGCCAGGTACACCTTGTTCGCGCAGCGTAGGATGGCCTTGGGGGTGTCGATTACGGCCATCCCCTCCGAGGTCGCCCGGCTTGCAAACCGGTACGTGTGGTGATCCACTGCTGTCGTTTCGCGGATGAACAACGCGTCGAATTCGCCGATACGACTGTAGTCGTCCCGCGTGATCAATTCTACGCTGAAGCCCAGCTTTTCGGCCGCGTCGACAAACTTCTGGAGGGCTTTAGGATCCGATGGGGGCGACTTTTCCTCCGGATTTACCAGGATGGCGAGGTCGTACATAAACTCATTGACCTTCGCCTTGTCGTACCGCTTTTTCGCGAAGTACTGGCGCGCCGTCTGCTGGACAAACTCGAAGTGGTTGTCTGGAATTTCGCTGCGGTCGATCGCGCGAATGCTCTGCAGAATCCACTTTTTCAGACTCTTACTCCACGTAAACCGGGCGCGCAGCAGCGGCGCCTGGAACAGTTTGTACAGTTCGAGGCTGAGTCGGTCGTGTTGCGTGGCGACGTTTTTGCCGAAGTAGATGCTCAGCACGAATTCCTCCCCCTTGATCCGTCGCAGACTTCGTTGGATGAGATCGTCCAATTCGTCGGACTCCACACGCACCACCGAAGGATTTTTGAGGTCCTGGATGGTTTTTACGTTTGGAATCACCTTGTGACCGCGCGCCTCGGCGAGCAGGGAGACGTAATAACCGCGCGACTGGTAACTGTAGCTCCGGCACAGGTTAAACACCCGAACGTTCTTGAGCGCAGCGAATTCGGGATTGGTCAGGTATTGCTTGGCGGACACAACCTCGACGCCTGGCACATTGAGCGTCCAGAGTTTTGGGTAGTGTACTACGACGAGCTTTTTCATGGAGAAGAGAGCGGGGATATCATCAACAGATTGGCATCGTACGTCACGACGCCCAGCATGATGGCATTCATGAGACGATTCAGGCCAACCTTATAATAGCTCTGCCCCGTGAGAGGGTTTCGCTTGTAAGGATCCGCAACGATTACGGAGCCATTTTCGAAGCCACAGAGCACCACGAAGTGGCCCATAGGCTCCCCCTTCAGATCATCGTATACAGACTGATCGAGTTGGTTGGTGTACTCGCGGGTACAGGCGTACAAGTAGGTAGCACTCAGGCCGGCGAGGATCGGGAGCCGGCGATCGAAATAACGTCGCAACAGATCGTGTGTCAGGTCCTCAAACAAGAAGCTACCGCCGGCCTCCAGAAAGGAGATATAAGCCTCCGTGGTCGCCTTAAACTTCTTGCCGGTCTTGTAACGCAACTGGTCTTTCAGTTTCTGGATTAGCGTTTCATTTGGCAACGAATCCCAACTTGGATCCAGAATCCTGAGATTGTACGAATAGATCTGGGCCTGAAACCCGCGTCGGAGTGCATCCAGTCCAAGAAACACAGCCAGCGTCCCCCCTTCTTCCAGATTTTCAACCGAGGCGATCACATCGTCGAGCTGGATAGGATCGCCGAAATACTCATACACCGCCTGTAAACTCGTCGGACCGCACGTCACGTCGTCGGGCTGTTCGAGCATCTTGATGTCGAGCACCGGAGAGAAAGGCATATCGATGAATAAGGGGTGGCTTAGGTTCGGATCAATCGTAGCGGCCCACCAATGTTCCACGGATACGCGCGTCTACGACTTCCGGATGTTCATGGCCTGCGTGCAGTATGATGTAAAGAAAATAAAAACAATGAGTTAACTACGCGAGATGTATTCCCTACACCTTTCCCATATTGAAGATAAGCCGGTCGTTGGCACAGCCCACTGAACGGAGTGTCCATGCATGCTCGCGTTCGATCTTAGTCCGTTAGTGTGCGCCTGAAGTAGAGCGCGCCCGTACTCGGGTCGGTTGTGGTGTAGGGTGGGATGCGATGGAAGCCGAGCGACTCGTACAGAGCGATAGCGGAGGTCATGGACGGAAGCGTATCCAGACGCATTTCCTGATAACCCAGCACCCGAGCGCGTTCGATGAACCGTTCAACGAGAAGCCGGCCGAGGTGTTGGCCTCTGAACGCGGGCCGCACATAGACGCGTTTGAGTTCACAGACACTCTCCGACAGAGGTCGTAGCGCCGCACAGGCCGCCGGCTCCCCATCCCATTCCACCAGGACCAGCACACCGGTTGGCGGGGCGTACCGCCCCGGCAAGGCGTTGAGTTCTGCCTCGAACGACTGAAAGCAGGCTTCTGCATCAACCTCCGCGCGATATTCGAGAAACAGGGTCCGGACCACGTCCAGATACGGCGAAAGGTGCGCGGGTATAAACTCGGCTTGCCGGGGCGGTGGCTTCATACGTGCAACAGATTAGCGTGGGATCTTCAGTTTGACGCCCGGTCCGATCGGGGTATCGAGGTTAACCTGATTCATGATGGCGATATCCAGATCGCTAAACCCGCGCGGGAGTGGGTTGGGCAGAAACGTGCTGAAGGCACCACTCCGGGTTGTCGTGATCAGGTCGATTCGCGTGGGCTGAACATTGATCTTTTTCTGGTCCGTCAGCGTCTTGAATCCGCCGAAGGTCGTTTGAAACGCGGGCGCATACGTATCGAAGTCGGCAGCGGCGGCATATCCCAGGAAGGAGTAGACCGTGCCGCCGTATTCGACGTACCGTTGTTTGAGCTGGAATTCCGAGCCGTCTTCAGCTGCGGCTTTGGCGAGGATCTCGTAGGAGGCCAGCCCATTGGTTGTCGCGGCACCCTGATTAATGACCGTAATGCCCTCTTGAGCGGCGAATTTGGCGCCGGCGTCGCGCGCTGTACTTACGTCTTGCGCGAGCGAGAAGACGATAATGGCCTTCTGATTGGGCTCGAGGACGACGACGCGCGTGGGTTGGTTAATCAACTGAAAGCCTGCAGGATACGGAAACTGGAATTTGAGGGTGGGATGGTAGAATACGCTGTTTTCCGCATACCCCTGGCGTGGATCATCTCCGACGACAAGGTCATCGAGCAGGCTTAGATAGCTGTCGCGTTCGACCTTATCCATGGTGTACTGCTGGGCCCATTCGGATGCCATCCGCTGGATGGTGGCTTCGCGTTCGCCCGGATCCGGGTGGGTGGACATGAAACTGGGGATACTTTGACCTGATTTTTCCTGCATCCGGAGGAGCGAACGAAAGAATCGGGCGCCCTCGCCCGATTCATACCCCAGCACAGACGCATATTGGACACCGAGATCGTCTGATTCGCGTTCGTCGTCTCGCCCATACCGCAGGAAGAGCATGCCGGCGGCTGAGCCGGCGGTATTGAGCACGCTCTCCGCCGCGTTTCCGCCAAAGATCGATTGTGCCCCGACGGCGCCAACGATAAGTCCGAGCTGCCCGATCTGCTGCTGCGCGGCGCGCTTGGAGGCGTGGCGACCCACGACGTGACCGATTTCATGGCCCAGCACGACGGCCAGCTGCGCTTCGTTATCCAGATAAGAAAGGAGGCCGCGCGTCACATAGACATAACCGCCGGGCAGTGCGAACGCATTCACGACGGGGCTATCGAGCACGCGAAACGTGAAGGCCGTGTTTTTCATCTCGGCCGGTGTATCCGCGCGGCGAAGGTGGCTCACGGCCAGCAGTTCCTGGCCGAGCTTTTCGACATACGCCGAGATTTGGGCGTTTTCATATACGCCATATTCGGCTACGATGGCGGGGTCGGATTCCTTGCCGATCTGCACTTCCTGCCCCCAGGTGTACCCGAACGCTCGTTTGTTGCCAGTGACCAGACTCTGTTCCACCGAAACGCATCCGGAGAACAGGACCATAAGTAGCAGGAGGACCAGCGGCATGCGTGATGTCATGAATAGTGTGTTCATGTGTTCGTTGACCCCGTTTCGTATCAAGTAATAGTGCTTATCCGTAGGATAATCTGCCGGTTGGGTGGCAGTACAACAGTACCAGTTGGCGTGTGCGATGCGTGCTGGAGCCTTGGGTCCTGCGCCATGTATCTCATTCGCCTGCGCCCTCTATGCTGCAGAAAACGGTTTCGTCGCCGATATGTTCGCCAGCGAACGGCCTACGCACAGGCGGCGGGCGGTGAGATCGGGGTTACCGAACCCCGGTCAACCCGCTGAAGGCGGTGTGCGGGCTGGTCAAAGGGTATATGTTCGACAAACATTGCGTCGCCCGTCGCGGTAATGATCGACTGCCCGACGGATCCGTTGGTAAGGAGATCGAGGACGATTTCCGTACGCCGGGCATCGAGGCTGCCGAACAGGTCGTCCAGCAACAGGATAGGCTCTTCCCCCAGTTGTTGTTTCAGGTAAAAGTATTGGGCCAAGCGGAGGGCGAGGCCAAAGAGCCGGTGTTGTCCCTGCGAGGCGTATGGCCTTACCTCGAGTTCATTGAGGCGGAACACGAGTTCATCGTGGTGCGGCCCCGCGAGTGTGCGCCCTATTTCGCGTTCTCGCCGGCTTACCCGCTCCAGTTTTTGGGCGAACAGCGGCACAATGTCGTCTACCGTCGACGTGAAATCCACGGGGGCCAGGGTTTCGTACTGGACCTCGGGGCGCTCCCCGACGGCCTCTATGAGGGCATAGGCTTCCTCCATGAAGGCCAAAAAAGCCCGGATGAATCGCAGCCGACCAAAGATGATGCGGCTCCCCAACTGTATGAGTTCGGCGTCCCACGAAGCCAGCAACCCGGCCGGCATGGCGCTCCGGCGATACCGCTGTAGGAGTCCGTTCCGCTGCTTGAGCGCGCGCCGATAGTTCATCAGATCGTCCAGATACACGGGGCGCGCCTGGCTCAGGATGTTGTCCATGAAACGGCGCCGCACCTCCGGACCTTCCGCCGTCAGATCATGGTCGCCCGGCGCCGCAATCACCACGGGGAATTGGCCGGCGATTTCCGAAAGCCGTTCCAGCGGGGCGCCGTTGATGAGTACGCGTTTCCCTTCTTGTGGCGAGAAGACGATGCGTGCGCGAATATGGCTTCGTTGCGAGCTCGAAAAGGAGCCCTCGACTTCAAAAAATGGCGCTCCTGTTTGGAGTGCGTAGGCATCCCGACTGGCCAGAAAACTTTTGGTGAGACACAGATAGTGAATCGCCTCCAGGATATTGGTTTTCCCTGCCCCATTTGGCCCAAAGAACACGTTCACCCCGGATGATAATTCGATGCGCGTCTCCAGGTGAGCCCGAAAGGAGACCATGCGGAGGGTGTTAAGGACCATGGTTCGCGAATTTGACCGGACTCTTTCTTCCGGATCTACGTCTACGGTGTCACGTTCCAGGGGGGCCGGCCAAACGAGCCGCCTTCCCCGGCTACTAGCAGAAGATACAACAGCCCATCATGCCCATCCCTACACTTTTCGATCAACTAAAGACCCTCGCCACCGAGCAGCGCAATCCCCTTTCGGCCCAGATAGACACCGCCAGCACGATGGAGATTCTGGAGATCATCAACACCGAGGACCACCTGGTTCCGATCGCTGTACGCCGAGAGTTGCCCCATATCGCGCGGGCGGTTGACCTGGTGGTGGCTGCGATTCGGCAGGGCGGCCGGCTTCTGTATGTGGGAGCTGGCACGAGCGGCCGACTGGGTATTCTGGATGCCTCCGAGTGCCCGCCGACGTTTGGCACGCCGGCCGAACTGGTACAGGGCGTGATCGCCGGTGGGGAGCGCGCCGTCTTTTCTTCGCAGGAGGGCGCCGAAGATCGAGAGGAAGACGGCGCGCGCGACCTGGAATCCCGATCCCTACGCCCGGTCGACGTAGTGTGCGGCATCGCGGCAAGCCAGCGAACTCCTTACGTTATCGGCGCCGTCAAACACGCCCGCCGCCTCGGCTGCACGACCCTCTTTGTTACCTGCGTCCCCCGAGCCGCCTTTTCTCTGGATGTGGATGTCGCCATCTGCCCTTATGTGGGCCCCGAGGTTGTAATGGGCTCCACCCGCATGAAAAGCGGCACGGCACAGAAGCTGGTGCTGAACATGATTACCACGGCCGCCATGATCCGTCTCGGAAAGGTATACGAGAACATGATGGTGGATCTCCAGATGACCAACGCCAAGCTCGTCGAACGGTCGAAGCGAACCGTAATGCTCGTGACGGACGTTGACTACGACGAAGCTTCTCGCCTCCTCGATGCGGCCGACGGACACGTCAAGACGGCCCTGGTCATGCACCTCGCCAGCGTCTCCGCACCCGAGGCCCACAATCGACTCAGCCGTGCCGACGGCTTCGTGCGCCTCGCGGTCGCGCCGGCTTGACGTTCCACGTGGAACACGGGGCGCTACGCGTCGACCAGACTAAACACGGACTTGCTCCGGCACCAGGCTAACACGCACATCACCACTTCTACCTGTTCCACGTGGAACACTCGAGGATCTTCGCCGGAATCTTCCGGGAGGCGACAACGTTGGAGGCACCGCACGCCGTAGCCGCCAGAAAGGAGGTTACGGCCTTTCCCCGTTGCCCCTGACGCTCCTGTCAGTCTCCGAAGAGAGAGGATTCCGCGTTGTCGATTGCTACCCTGTTTTCCCGCGTATCGGCGCTGCATGAAGTGGCCGAGTTGACGGATCAGCTCACCCGGAAGGATGAGGCGTCCGTGGTCGTTCGGAATGCGAGCGGTTCGCTGCCGGCGTTTGCGTTGCTGCATCTCCACGGCCGGCTCGAGCGGCCGATCCTGGCGTTGTTGCCGGAGGCCGACCGGGCCGCGTATCTGGTAAGCGACCTGGAGCAGGCCGACCCCGTCGACACGCCGGTGCTGCATTTCCCGGCGTCGGGGATCAAGCCGTACGACGCGGAGCGGATGCAGGACCCCTCCGCGGACATCGCGCGGACCGATGCGCTCCAGCAGCTGGCGGCCGGCTTCACCGGCATCGTCGTGGCGAGCA
>JBGSPJ010000194.1:0-26002 GCA_041738655.1 Rhodothermales bacterium
CACCGGGGCACAGATTGGGCCCGCGTTAACGCATGAGCGCGCCGTCTCTGGCGCCCTCTTCTCCCGCGACGAATCACGCATTCTCACCTGGAGCTACGACGGCACTGCCCGCCTATGGAACAGCGACACTGGGTCGCAGATTGGGCCCGCGTTAACGCATGAACGCGCCGTCTCTGGCGCCCTCTTCTCCCGCGACGAATCACGCATCCTCACCTGGAGCTACGACGGCACTGCCCGCCTATGGAACAGCGACACCGGGTCGCAGATTGGCCCTGCTTTTACGCATGAAGGCTTCGTCTCTGGCGCCCTCTTCTCCCGCGACGAATCACGCATCCTCAGTTGGAGCGATGACGGAACTGCCCGCCTATGGAACAGCGACACCTGGACGCAGATTGGGCCGGCCATGACACATGAAGACGCGGTCTATGGCGCCCTCTTCTCGAAAGACGAATCGCGCATCCTCACCTGGAGCGACGACGGCACTGCCCGCCTATGGAACAGTGTCACCGGGGCGCAGATTGGGCCCGCTTTTACGCATGAAGGCTTCCTCTCTGGCGCCCTCTTTTCCAGCGACGAATCATCCATCCTCACCTGGAGCGACGACGGAACAGCACGCTTATGGATCAGCGACACCGGGACACAGATTGGGCCGGCTATGACACATGAAGCCACTGCAAATGGCGCCTTCTTTTCCCGCGACGAATCACGCATCCTCACCTGGAGCGATGACGGAACTGCCCGCTTATGGAACAGTGACACCGGCGTGCAGATTGGGCCGGCCATGGCACATGAAAACGCAGTCTATGGCGCCCTCTTCTCCCGCGACGAATCATCCATCCTCACCTGGAGCGAAGACGGAACAGCACGCTTATGGATCAGCGACACCGGGGCACAGATTGGGCTGGCTATGACACATGAAGCCACTGTAAATGGCGCCTTCTTTTCCCGCGACGAATCACGCATCCTCACTTGGAGCGATGACGGAACTGCCCGCCTATGGAACAGCGATACGGGGGTACAGATCGGGCCGGCTTTCACGCATGAAGGCTTCGTCTCTGGCGCCCTCTTCTCCCGCGACGAATCACATATCCTCACATGGAGCGATCTTGGAACTGCCCGCTTATGGAACAGCGACAACGGCGTACAGATAGGGCATGCATTGACGCACAAAGCCAATGTCATTGGCGCCCTCTTCTCCCGCGACGAATCACGCATCCTCACCTGGAGCTTGGACAGAACTGCCCGCCTTTGGAACAGCGACACTGGGGTGCAGATCGGGCCCGCTTACATTCATGAGAGCTTCGTCTCTGGCGTCCTCTTCTCCCGCGACGAATCACGTATCCTCACGTGGAGCGGCGACGGTACTGCTCACCTCTGGAAAAGCGACACTGGCGAGCAGATTGGGCCGGCCATGGCACACGAAGACGCGGTTTATGGCGCCTTCTTCTCCAGCGACGAATCGCGCATCCTCACATGGAGCGAAGACGGCACCATAAAGCAGTGGCACGTACCGGGCGACCAAGACTTCCCGGCGAGCTTTCTGGTTAGCGAAGCCGAGGCGCTCACCGGTTATTCGTTTGACCCGAATTCGTTCAACCTGAGCCGGTTGAGTAGCGACGAGTATGCGGCGCAGCGCGCCGCCCATCTGGCCGCGGCTCGTGAGCATGCCTGTACATGCCGCTTTCCACAGCAAAACCTCTATATCCAGGCCTTTGGTGATCCCTGTCCGTAGGCGCCGTGCTCGCTGGGGTCGGTTGAGGCTGAGCCGTGGTACCCTGGTGAACTCACCGCTTTGCCGACTTGACAAAGCGTGTACAACTACATGGGCAGGCGTGCCCAAAGCTTGCCCAAAATACGTGCGGCTATATGCGCTCCAATGCATTCTCATGCGTGGACTAAATAATCGAAATTACGTCGCCAGACTACGATCTAGTACTACAGACACCTTCCTCGATATCCGGACAGGAAACTCGTAATGAGCAGGTCAGCGGTTCAAATCCGCTCATTGGCTCCATAAACCGCCTCGACGCACGTCGGGGCGGTTTTTTAGGTTTATGGACGATTCCAGCGCTGGCGCTCTATCAAAAGGCCGGGCCCGCCGGCGACTGGCAGCGGGCGATCACCACGGTCCGCGAGGAAAGCCGGTCTCTTCGCGCGCTATAGGCGACAGACCCGAAGGGTTTTAGAAACCCTTCGGGTCTCTGGCGAGACGCCGGCATGACAACGACATGTCCTTCGCGCGCGGGCCGGAGTTTTTCCGCCCCCTCGACCCCTATCAATCGCATCGTTTTACGCCGGCCCATTCCAGGGGAATGACCATCTATTACCCATCCCTCTTGACCCGTCCGGGTGCGCCGGGAACTCCCGTTGTTCAACCGCCCCCTCCTCAACTGGGGTAGTACGGAGCGATACGGATCCAAAGGGACTCCTAGTCACCCGGTCGCCGCGTTGGACAGGCTTCATGCGAGGCGGATCACCATCCAGAATCTGACCCATCCATGACCGGCCGCATCTACCACATCGACCAGAACGAAACCCTCCGCGCCCTCCCCGAGCGTCCGTACGACAGCGAGAGCCTGCTTCAGGAGCTGCTGGCGAAGTACCCGGACCTCCTCGCCGGCGAGCAGATGGATGAGGAATCCCCGCGCCGGTGGCTGCTGGTGGCGCGGGAGTACGGTGTGCCGGGGGAAGAGGAAGGGTCCAACCGGTGGTCGCTCGACCATCTGTTTCTGGACCAGGACGGCATTCCCACCCTTGTCGAGGTCAAACGCAGTACCGATACCCGGATCCGGCGGGAGGTGGTCGGGCAGATGCTCGATTATGCGGCAAATGCCGTCGCCTACTGGCCGGTCGAGCGCATCCGGCAGAGCTTCGAGTCCGCCGCCGAGTTACGCGCGGAGGACCCGAATCGTCTGGTGCTTCAACTGCTCGGGAAAGACCTGGAAAACCCCGAGGAGATCCAGACCTTCTGGGGGAACGTCAAGACCAACCTTCAGGCCGGCCGCGTCCGCATGGTGTTTGTGGCCGACCTGATCCCCGTAGAACTCCGCCGCATCGTCGAATTCCTCAACCAGCAGATGGACCCGGCGGAGGTGCTGGCGCTGGAGGTCAAGCAGTTTGCCGGCGATGGGGTGCGCACCCTGGTGCCCAAGGTGATCGGGCAAACGACCGGGGCGATCCAGAAAAAGCAGAGCGGATCCAGCAGCACCAGTATCTGGACCGAAGAACGTTTTCTCCGGGAGATGGCAGAGCGCCAGGGGCAGCCGGCGGCGGATGCCGCCAGGGCGATCCTGGACTGGTCCAAAGCCCGGCAGCTCCGCATCTGGTGGGGCCGAGGCGGGCAGAACGGGTCGTTTTTCCCGATGCTGGACCACAAAGGCGAACAAAACTCGCTGGTCTCGCTGTGGACGCATTCGGGGTCGGTTGAAGTCCAGTTCCAGTACATGAAGGGACCCTTCGCCGAGGAACAGGCCCGGATGGGACTGCTGCACCAGCTCAACCAGATCCCCGGCGTGGCGCTCAGCCCGAGTCGCATTTCCATGCGTCCGAGTTTTCCGGTTGGCGTCCTGACTAAGCCGGAGAATCTGGCGCGGCTGTTTGAGATCTGGGAGGGGTATCTGGAGGTGATTAGCTCAAGTTAAAAAGCCGATCATTGTGAGCCGATGGGATGGTTCATCCCATCGTGTCGAACAACCTCTCGGAACGACCGAAAAACAGAAAAACATGGGTGCGGTCGGTCGTGAGGTCGTTCGACACTTCGATCGCCAGCGATCGAAGGCTGCTAATGAACACCCCGTTCGAGACTAGTCGTAAATGCCTGTAAAATCATCATCTTACGGCAAATAGCGATTTTGTCATCTAACCAAGTGTTCATGCCTTATAAGAAAGCCCCGCGCAGCTGGGCTCTAGGTCTCACGATGACACGGGTATATTGCTCGGCGAGTATGCCCCATTCAGGCCCATAGTATTGTTACCCAGCAACCCCATGGAATTCAGCATCGCCGGTACCTTCACCGTCTGCCTCGGCGGACGCATGACGAGGAGTAGGCTGTCCTGGCGACGGCGTTCGACCTCCTGCTGATCCCGGCCAACCCGGGATGCAGTTCCATCAGCTGGACCACGCAAAGGACCCGCGGTTCTGGTCGTTCCGAGCGGGCAGGAAAGGATGAAGACCCACTCGCAGCCGTTCACCTGGCTGACCGAGCGACACACTTCCGAGGCCTCGACGGACGTGGAAGTGCGCGTTCGATCGCGCACGTTGCGGATCAATTACCGCAATATAGGCTCATCCTATGCCCCTCCGTTAATTTTCTTTGCACTATCTTCATATTAGATAAGCCCTCAGGTCGTCACAGTTTGCCGCGCGCCGGACTATGTATACTATATGGTGTACGTATCCTTCCCAGCCCCAGTCCCCCGGAATCATGCGCAACCGCCAGGTTTACTCGCCCAATCGCCCATCACATAGGAAACTCACGCCCAGCTACGCCAGAGATCGTATTCTTGCGATACACGACGCAGACCCCATGGCGCTGCGCCGACTGATCGCATCGCTTACGCCGCGGATACAGCGAATATTCAGAAACCACGGCCCCAGGAGTACCCACGGCGCACGTACCGCCTCGGTCGGAATCTTGAATCCTTTTGAGAAGCCCGAATCACTCCTTGCCGAGTTGCTCATACGCTTCAGCGAAAAAAAATACCTGCGGCTGGCCCATTACGATGAGTTAGTGAGAGCGCAGGATTTCCGGGGAGAGTCCACAAATGGGAAACCGCGTCCCGGCTTCATCACCTTCGCCCAGTATCTCGTCCAGCCCGATTTTGTCGAGGATATTTTTCTCGCAGAGCACATCGACGCAGCCACCGTCGATCATTGTAGAGAACTTGTGCGGCACATCGGAACACCTGAAGGTCGACGCGGGACGCGTCTCTACGAGTTGTATCAAGCAGCATCATCCGCAGTATGTCGGGATATTTGTCAACTCATCGAGGGGGACGTGTTTCGGAATGCAAACGCCTTCGAGGTCCATTTACTAGAAAACAAATATCACCAACCCCTGAACCGCGCACTTGATGAGTACACCGATCCTGCTCTCAAGGAGCGGCTCCTTCTGCACTTAAACCGGTCACTTTTTGAGGCCTGCTACTGTGATGCAGTGATTAATAGCCAGGAGAAGTTCGAGAAATGGACGGATCTCGAGATCTATTACCTGAGAAAAAGCCTGAGGAAGCCTGATCCAGGATGGCGAGGGGAACGTGGCCTCGTGCGCTACGATGGATTGGAAAGCGGCGAAAGTGATAGCCATACGTACATACAAAGCGTACAACACTACGATCCGTTTGAAACGAACCACCACATCCTGAACAGATGCTTGCGCGATGAGCTTGAAAAACGAATCCTTATCCTACGCTACGAAGAGGGGTACACGGAACAGGAAATAGCCGTTATCCTGAATGCGCAAACCAAGGGCGCTTCCAGGAAATGGTCCAGGGAGCGGGTCGCCCGCGTTAGCCATCGCGCCTTGATGGCCATACTGGAAACCATGGTTAAGGAGGACCCCACAGTTGGTCCCAGGCCGGCTAAGATGGCCTACGGGATGGAGATCCCCGTTCTCTTCATCGATTGTTTACCACTTAACGCGCCAGAATGTGTCTTCCTGTTGACGGCGATCCTACCGGACGGCCGTCGGCAGTTGTTACCAAGGCGACCAGGTAGGGACATCGGTGACGTATTTGCCTGGCTGCGTGCACAGGGTATCAGAGGAGTCCGCCTGGTGGTCTCCGATTATTATGATGGACTTTTACCTTCCTTGGTTGAAGTTTGCCCCGACGCACGTTGGCAGTTCTCCCATCGTCATCTGCACCTTCGCTTCAACAACCACAAGGGTACCCGGCGCGACCTCCACTGCGACGAGCGACATGCCCTACTTCATCTGGCAGCATGGAGCAGCCTGGCTCAGACCAGATCGAACCTGCCTTCTGAGGCGCTTGTGCACTGTTTGACTGTTTTTCAGTTTTGTGTCGAGCGACGAACTCGCAAAGATGCCCTTGTGGCCGCGTCGGCGAAGGTCAGAGGGTGCTACGCTTCTACGCCACTTATTGAAGGCCTGCGGACGATTTGCATCGAGTCTGGCGCCGATCAATCAAAGCTACTGGAGAAACTTGATATTTTCATCAACTGCATAACAGCGAAGTTTCGTGCCGGTAATCGCTGGCCCCTGCCAGTATTCGGCTCTATGTGCTGAATCATCCTACTCTAAATGGATAATACAATGACCAATCCCGATACCCAGAAAGCCAGCACGCTTTCGATTACCGAACTGGAGTCTCGGCTCGCCGATGGCGGCCGTTATTACCGCCTATTCCTGCAACCCGCTCTGGAGCAGGGCCTGGCCGCGTTGGACCCACAACAGCGCCAGATACTCCGATCACGTTTCACGTGCGAAGCGGCCGGGCAAACGGGTGCTCGTCGAGGGATCGCAGGGATGCCAGAGAGCGATGCCGAGCCAGATTCGGCGGCAGACCAGGCCCTGCGTAAACTGCAGCTTGCTATCGCCGGCACGAGCGGCTTGTATTTCGATCAGCGAAAAATGCTCTCTGTACTGGTCGCAGCGGGAGAGGCCGAGATCACCGACCGCCTCCTACGCGAGACGCTGCCGGCATCGCAGCTTGATCACGGCACGACAGCGCGCAGAGCACCTGTCCAGATTGTAATCACGCCGCAGCATTTGCAGGCCACACTGTCGCCGTTGTTCGGCTCGATCAGAAAAAGTGTCAATTTTGTCGGGCGAAGCCGGCCCTTCCAGCGGGCGCGATCTTTTGCCGAGTCTCGCGACGGAATCTCAGTTTTGAGTGTTCCCCATGGCCGCCTGATAGCAGACAGGTGGGGGCGTCTTCATTTCGCGACCGACATCGTGACAGCCGGGCCACTTTTCCTCCGAGTGGCGTGGCCCGAAAAGATGGACGGCGTATCGGTGCGGCTGCAACGCGGAGAAAACGCCGATGCGCCAAACGAAGCGTGGGCCCTGGTTGGCCACCTCGACTCCACCGACAGGCTCTCACTTACCATCGATGGCTCGGCGATACCCACGCTTGATTCCAGCGAGCCGGTGGCATTTTCTTGTAGCCTGTAGCAGCCTACGAAGTTCTTTCTGGCGAAAAACAATGGATATAAGGTCCCTGTTTACACTCGACATCGATAGCTTGTCGGACCTTGTCCTGTCCAGGGTCTGTAACGGAACGAGCACAGAGAGTGCCGCTATATATCTGCCTGGAAGCGATCCGGGTGAACTCTACCTGGAGCGGCAACGCGCAAGTCCATCCCAGGGAAGCTTCCCATGGCGCATCCGGTTGTCTGAATTCGGTCCTACGGCGTCGGCAATTCAAGGGAAAAACGCCGGAACAGCCATGTATGCCACATGGGTCTCTGTCGACGGGAAGCCGCGGCACATTGTGCTTGCTTCGATGGAACACGCTACCGGACCGATAGGCGCCTTGTGCGCTGCATCGGCTCGCGACATCAATACGCCGGAAACGGTACAGGCGCTATTGAAGATTGCGGGCGACGTGACGTTGCCATTGTACCAGGCGTTGTTCAGGGAGAGTGCCTCAGAAAAATCCAGGATGCTGGCCCGTCTCCATCAGGCCAGCCAGTCCCTTCTTTGCCTTCGAGAAGACTCCGACGAACTTCGCCGAACAATCGCGGAGCAGGCCCAAAACGTGCTCGACGCCGACATCACCGTACTTTATACCTGTAACGAGCGCCAGGACGAAGTGCAGGTGCCGCCTACTGTGAGTGGTACGTTATACGCCCCGACTGTGTTGGACGTACGCGGCCCCCGACATCGTGCCTCCCTCGCCATGAAAATCTTGGGGTCTGCGGCCACACATTATGCACCGCTGGCCCATGAAGACTGGGTCGCGCTATCCGAACACGATACGGCTTCTTCGTCCACGTTCACCGAGCGCGAAGGAATAGTTTCTTCGGTGGGCATCCCGTTGCGCGCGGGCAACGAGATACTTGGTGTGCTTTTTATCAATTACAGGCGCTTTCACGCTTTTACAATTGACAGGCGTGAATCGATAGGACTATTTGCCCGACTTGCCGCCCTGTCGCTGCAGAATGCGGCTAATTATCGTCGGCAGCACCGTTCTGTCGAGCGCCTCAACGTCTTGAACACACTCGGCCGTCGAATCAATCTCGCCACGAACAGCGGAATTGAGGCCATGCTCCCGATCGTCCACGAATGTACCGGGAAGCTTATGGATGCCTCTAACTTTTACGTGGCTATCTACGACGAAAAAAATGATACGGTCGATTATCCCTTCGCCGTCGAACGGGGCCTCCGCGCCGCGCCCGACCATCCGGCGTACCACAAACACAAGGGAGGGTGCGGCATTACCGAATACGTGATGAGTTCCCGGGAACCGCTGCTCATTCGTCGCGATGTAGGAGCCTGGTTCGAGGAACATCGCGTCGACTCTCGGGATGATCCGTTCCGATCCTGGCTTGGAGTGCCGCTGGTCATCGAAGAGCATGTCATGGGGATGATCGGTCTTCAGTCGTTCGAACGGGAGGATGCGTACGGCAACGACGAAATGGACTTGCTAACCACCATCGCCGCACATGTCGCCCCGGTACTCAGGCGATTACAGATTCTACAGGAAACGACGAAGAACCAGCACGAACTCGAGTTGCTGGGCGAGTCCATGCTAGTTATAGGAGCCGGCGAAAGCCTGGGAGAACGACTTGATAAAATTGTGGGGAACGCGTGTCGTCTGTTTGTGACCGGGGGTGGTAAGGTATATCTGCTGGATCCTTCCCGCGATCGACTCATTCTGAAGGCCGTGGCCGGCCTCACATCGGACAGACTCCAACCCGGCGAAGAAATCTACCCGGGAGAAGGGTTGTCGGGGCAAGTGTTTCAACGCAACGAGCCCGAGTTTACTAACGATTATGCCTCCTATCCCCACCGAATCGAAGACCAGTCGAACCATTTCCGAGCATTGCTCAGTGTGCCGCTACGCCTTGGCGAAAACAATGAGTGTATCGGTGTGCTCACGTTGTTCGACAGCGTGGGCCACCGCCGCTTCACCCACGATGATATTCCAAGGCTGGAGCGCTTTGCCAGCTACGCCGCATTAGCCATCCGCGACGCGCGCCGACAGGAGCAGTTAAAACGGCAGAACGAGCGGCTTCGAGCTACAAATGAGTTAATGCAGGCCATTGGCTCCAGTGAAAAACCGGAGCGGTACTTTCGGCGTGTCGTCGACGCGATACAGCAACATCTTCACAGCGATCAGTGCACCCTTTTCTTGCGGGAGGAGCGTGAGGGGGTAGCGCAGTTGGTGCAGGGTGCTGTAGCCCCGGACGAACAGCGCGCAGAGGGACTTGTCCGCTTCAAACTAAACGAAGGCCTGGCCGGTCAGGTATTCCTGGAAGGCGGCGCGCGCATCTGTCCAGACGCCACAAAGGAACCCGAATTCCTGCAAATGCCGGACAAACCCTACCCCTACCGTGCCATGCTGCTCGCCACACTGAAAGTTGGTGACAAGAAGCTCGGACTCCTCGTGGCAAATGCCGCACGGAGGAATGCGTTCGAACAGGCCGATCTGGAGTGGGTAGAAACCCTGGCGTCCAGCGTCGCTACCCAGATTGAAAACGTACGGGCTGCCGAGATTCTCCAGTCGCTCAGCACACAGCTACTCGGCGCGATGGTCAGCCGAAACCAGCATTACGAAGCCGGCCTAAGATCCCTTCTACAAGAAATTGTTGCGCGAGCGATCGAGTTACTCCAGGCCTCTTCAGCCATCATCTATGTGTTCAGCAAGGATAAACGCGCCATCGAAGCACGATATACGCTACCAGGAAATGAAGACCAGCATCCGGCGCCCCGCCAGGACGATAGAGGCCACTTCTCCGGCTTTACAGGCCTCATCCTGAAGGACAAACGACACATTGTCATCGACGATGTAAACAACGACCCGCGCGTGAAGCCCGAAATCAGGGAGAATTTCACGTCAATGGCCGTCTTCTGTCTTAAAATCGGAGAAGACGTTATCGGTGCGCTGTACGTCAACCATCAGACCAGACGAACGTTGACGGCTTTGGAAGTGCGTTTTATGTTGATGCTCGCCGATCTTGCAGCCCTCGCCATTGCCGGATTCCAACTTGTAAGCCGGAACGCCCGGATGCGCGATGCGGCACGAAGGGTGGCCGAGCAGACCCTGAATCAGGATTGGAACCAGACGCTTCGCTCGTTGCTGGACGCGGCCATTACCGCACTTCAGGGTGACGCCATCACGTTATTTGTGTACGACGCCGCGAGTGGAAAATTCGAGTATCCCCCCTATATGAAAGGGGTTCGCTTCGAGGAAAAAGTGTATCGATCGATAGAAACACTGAAAACAAATCCGACACACCACCGGATTCTGGTACATCCCAGTGCACTGCACGTAGCGTCCGATGCCGCGAACGACCCGATCCTTGCGGGAAGTTTCACCCAGAGGGAAGAAATCAAGTCGGCCGCGGCCGTCCGCCTCGAGGTAGAAGAGTCGAACGAAAGGCTGGTGGTAGGGGTAATGTTCATAAATTATCGTTCCCCCAAACTCTTATTTTCACCACAAGACCGGGAGGATATCGTGTTATTCGCCAGTCTTGCCGCTGCGACCATCCGTAGTGCTCAGCGTTTCAAGAAACTAAACCATATTCGAAAAACCGCGAGACAGTTTGCCAACGACAATCTAAAAGTGGAGGAAGACCTGGAGAAGAAGCTGCAAGCCATCGCAAAGGGCATCAAGGAGACGCTGGGTTGCGACATGGTCAGTGTACACCGCTTTATCGAAAAAGAGCAGCGTTTCCTGGAGCCATGCGCCCTGGCCGGCGAAATCGAGACACCACCGGAGCCGACCGCTCCATCCCAACGAAGTCCGATGGTGCTGGATGATGTATTATCGTGGGACCGACTCGGCACCACCGACGAGGCGGGCCTGCAGAAGATGCTGCTTGGGCCGTTCGCGCGCCGACAACACCTCCGAGCCGTGGCAGCTCTGCCATTGGGGGACGCCCGGGAAAAGGTGGGTGTATTGTTTGTTAGTTACCGTCGCCCCCATCGGTTCAGCGAGGAAGAGAAGAAGGATATTCAGCTATTCGCTGACCAGTCCGCGATCGCCATCCGAAATGCGATGCTGTACGACCGTGTCCAGCGCGAAAAGGAACGATATGAAACCCTACTCGAAAATTCGCCAGACCCCATCATGGCCGTTGATGGGAAAGGGAAGATCACGTATTGCAACAGTCACGTGGAACAGATCCTCGGCTACACTCCGGAGCAATTGCGCGACCGCCCCGTACGCGAGCTTTACTGGGATGGTGTGGAGGAAGCAAAATACGTACAACAGCGGCTCGATCAAGATAAAACCTTCCACCGATTCGAGACGTTTGTTCGCGATAAGAACGGAGATCGAATACCTATGTTACTCTCTGCCACACTCCTTCCTGGCGGCGAATCCTCACAGAATGGAGGTTCAAGCCTCGGAATTCTCGAAGATCAACGGGTGATGGCTCTTCGGGGACGCATGAGGCGTTTCTTCGAACTCGTGAGCGACATCCATGAACGGGAGGAATTGGGTGAGATTCTCAACGACCTGATTGTGAAGGCGATCGGGCTCTTTTCGTCCGTGGAGGCCGGCGCTATCTTTCTATTGGAAGATAAAATGCTGCGCATGGCCGCCGAACTCGACGCGCCGGAAGTCCTTCGAGAGACCCCCCTGTTATCGATTGAGACAGGGCTGATCGGCTCGGTGGCCCTTTCCCGAGAGACACTCTTCCTTGAAAATTTCCCTCCCCTGAAGAGCGAAGTCATTCCCTTTTCACATCGAAGCCGTTCAGCTATCGCCATGCCACTGATCCGGCATACCCGATGTCTGGGTGTTTTATATCTAGAAAGCAAGATACATAACGCGTTTAACAGGAATGACGACTTGCTGAACCTGTTGGCCGCACAGGCCGCCGTGGCGATCGAACGCGCGCGGTTTCAAGAAATCCAGAATGAGTGGAGCCGTCAGAGAGATCAGATGTTTGCTTCGTCCAAGTCCATCGTAGCGGCTCAGATTTCATCGAGCTATCTTCACGAGGTCAAAAACCTGCTGCACGCCATTCAGCAGAATATGCTCGCTTTACGTGGGCAGATTGACAAAGAAAAGGGCATCAAGAAGAAAAAACCATATCAAGACCGCCTCGATGCCATCAAACGGAGTGTGGGAAGTGCGGCTCGTCTCTCAAACGAATCCCAACGGTTTAAGGAAAACCTTACGGCCCACTACCGGCCGGAGCACCTCAATTCCATCGTCCGGCAAACACTCAGTCAGATCGATCACGTATTGATCAGCAAAAAATTGACCTTCGATACCCACCTGGATGCCGCATTGGACGAGCCACAGGCTGGCGCCGGCCATCCCGTGGAAATGGATCGTGATCTGATCGGGATGGTGGTCATCAATCTGGTGATGAACGCTGTGGAGGCATCCCACAATCGGGGTAAACTCGTCGTAAAGACCCATTTTTCTGCTCACGAAGCCACGATCAGCATTACCGACTTCGGGAAAGGGATCGCAGAAATCGACAGGCAGGCGATTTTTGAACCATTTGTAACGCGCCGTAACGGCGGCGTGGGGTTGGGTCTGTTTATCAGCAAGGTCATAGTGGCCGAGTTACACGGCGGATACATCGATGCCGAAAGTAAATCTGGAAAAACCACGTTCATGGTCCACTTGCCATTAACGCAGGACCGTTCGTAACCTCATCTCATCACCTGGAGGAGCCGGCGGCACCCTTTCCCGCAGCGGTACATCTTAATTAGAACACGCCATGAAGCGATCGATCCACGTCCCTCCCAAACTCCTTCTGCTCGAAGACAACCGGGATGCACGTGATGCCATCCAGGCGAATTTTCGCAACGAAAAATACGCCGTGATATCTGCTGGAACGGCCCAGACCGCGATTGAGGCTGTCCGTAAAAGCGAGATACCTTTTCTGGCTCTGTTGCTGGATATCCGGCTGGACAACGCGCGCGAGGACGGGATTGAGGCGGCGCGGAATATTCAGCATGAACTGGGGCGCTCGATTCCAGCCATCTTTGTTACAGCGTTTCCGGAAGATACCGAATACAGAGCCCGAGCAGATCGGTACGCGCTACATATCGCTGGATGGATTGAAAAAGTAGATCCTGACGAAGATACGAACGACCGAATTTTGGCCCTACTCAAAGAACTCGATGTCAAGAGGCGCCACATTTACCATGCGCTGACGCATGCATTCTCTGTGTTCGAGGCTTCAACCGTGGATGGTCTGGAAGCCATCCGTCACTTCGTCCGAATCGAGGATTTATACGATCCACTCCTCATCCCACACGTCCTTCGCGGTATCGAAAAAGCAGTACCCGGGGTGGCCGCTGACTTTATCGCCTACCTCAACTTCCTCACCTTCGAAGCACGGGCGGAAACACTGCTTGCAAAACATGGTGACGCCTACGTAGCTTACTGGAGGGGCGTATTCGCCGGCCAGCACCACGACAAAGAATCATTAATACGCGAAGTGTACCTGAAAAGGAAGACCACCGATTTCTTCCTGGCCAGGTTACATCCGGATGTCGCGCGGCATCCCGTCGGCCGGCCGATCCACCTCCGACAATCCGTATCGGTTCGCCATTAGCTCTTTATTGTGTATCGTCTATGTGTTTTCCCTACGACGAAAAAAAAGACCCCCCCGCTCCAATCGCAAGGATTCAGCTCACTTCCAATTTGCCCCATCTATTGCAAAGCCCTGACGTGGCAACGCCAATCATGGAAATTGAGGCGTTATTGGACACCGGTGCCGAATTGTCCATCGTAACGCGTGATACGTTCAGAGAATTCGAAGCCCGATTTGGCAGCGGGCATATGTATGGCTTCAAGTACTTTCTGAAATCGGCGAACGGACAGGCAGAACCATGTAAAACCTGCGAAATAGTGATCCTTCGAGGGGATCATCCGTGTTTTGAAGAACGCACCGAGCTTGAATTTGGCATTATGGATGGAGAGCAGAATATCCTTGGAAGAGACTTTCTCCGCGCCTACGCCCTTGTGTTCGATGGCCCCAACAAGGTCTGGTGGGCCACGAATAAATCCTGTCCCGACAAGTAATAGTTCCGGCACCCCACCACCTTTACCATTCAGCAGCTCTGGCCCTGTACGTTGTTTGTCACGTGCCCACGTTTTAGCCTATCAAACGCTTACGCTCTTCTTTTTTGTATCTCGATGCTCCTCGAAACTGTTTGAGAACGGCGTCATGGGTCTCCGACTTGCCCCGAAAATTTGTCAGACTGACCGAATTAACGGCCTGCCCGCACATCAATAGCAGCCGCATGGAGCGCCTGGCGAGGCATGTGATCGACCTCGTCGTCACAGTTCGCCCGTCGCCTGGCTATGTACTAGTAGAACCCCGGTAGAAGCGCCTGTTGTTGGCGTCAACCAGACGGCATCCACCGACGCTTCGCACGCCTCCCTCCCGTAAAAGAGGATCCCATGGAATACATGCTTCGAATCGCCAGCGTCCTTGTGCTCGTGTCGCTCCCCCTGATCGGCCTCGGACTCGCCGTCGTCTCCGGCGTGCTCGAATACCAGGTAGCGCTTGTTATGACGAATTCCAGGGTGGGGGCCGCAATCGCCGTAAGTATGCTCGAGTCGTTAAAAATAGTAACCATCGTGCTCTACAGCCTCGGCCACACCTCCACGCAACGGCTTACGCGGACCCTCACAAACGGCTTGAGAATCAGCCTGCTCCTGCTCTCCATGACGGCCACGACGTTGTTCATCGGGCAACTGATGGATCGTCCGAATCTGGACGCTTTGCGGGCGGAGGCGCGCCGAGAGATCGATGTGCGATTCGACTACCTATTGCAGCAGGAGCGAGATGCGTTTGCAAAAAGAAAGGCCCACCTGGATAGCCGGTTGGTCGAAGAGGAGTTCAGACGATACCCGGATGGCCGTTACCGGGGCCCCCGTTACAGCGAGTATAGTCAGGAGCTGGACACGCTACGAACCCGTCATATACGTCGTCTCGCCGAAATCAGCACACGACGCGAAATGGAAAATGCGGACGCGATGAGCCAGGAGTACGCGAATGACGACCGGGCAAGCAACAGGGCGATCGCCTCGTGGCTCTTTTTGCTGAAAGACGCCATGGGATGGCAGGTTCGGCCAAGCCAACTAGCCATGACGATCGGGGCTTTATTCGGCTTCACCCTGGAGCTTGCCATCTATTTGTCGTTCCTGTATTTCGGCGCCATGCATCACCGACCCTTGAAGTTACTGATCCAGCAGAAAGCGCTTCGCGGAAGCGTACGCGCATCCGAAAATAACGTAGACGCGGCACACAGACCTCGTCCAGCGCACAAACCCGATCGTGCCGCCCATTCCGGCCGGAAGCCCCCATTCTATACCCACACACGCATCGTGCCCTGAAAAAACCATCCGGATTAACGCACCCAAAGCATCCTAAAGAGGAACACCATGAAAACCAGAGAAGACTCCTACACCTCGCAGCTCACATTCCGAGAAGCCGCCCTGCAATCGACCGCCATGCAGGAAGCCGAGATGATGGCCCTGAGCGCACGCAGTCGGAATGGGATCTTGACGCTCCTGGATGGATCTCGAAAAGCTCAGCGAGCACACGAAGACAACATGCTTGCATCGTGGTATGCCGACGAACACCAGAGCCTGGATTTGATGTTGACCAGCCGGCGGATGGCACTACGCGAACAGCTGAATCACTGGCTACAACAGGGAGGGCTCTATTTGCGACGGCAAACAGCCGAAGCGGCTCTGCAGGAATATCGGGCGCTCGACGAGCAGATCGCGCTGCACCTCCGGGCAACATATACGCGGGCACGCGAACTCAAGCTCGAAGCGGACAGCTTTGCGGACGTTCCGTCAATCCATCGGCGATTCCTGGCCATGCTGGAGGACATGTTGCAACATAGCGATCTCTACGTGCAGCAGTTGATGCACGAGTTCAAGGCCATGCTCCAGGAAAGACTGTGAGTTCCGGCTGTTGTTTGTTCCACTAACTTCCACCCGAACGAGGTAGAACGCCATGACACGTATGGAGAGCATTCTGGCGCCATCTAGCACAGCCTATCACAAAGACGCGCTGCTGACCCTCGCATTCGTTCTCTTCGCAGGCCTTGGGCTGCAGGGATGCCACCACCCCCCCGAGCCGCTGGTGATAACCGTTCTGTTCTACAACGCGCCTGCTCTCGCCCCCGGCGATCCTGTCGTATACAAGTCAGTCCGCATCGGCGAGATCACACAGGTCGATGCACCGAAGGGGCCGCTGAGCCGGCATCGAATCGTTGAAGTGCATATCGACCCCGAGAACACGGCGCTGATGTATCGACAGATGGCATTTACTGTCGACACTATTCGGCTCCTGAAAGGTCAACACAAAATTGTCCTTATGGACCGAGTGGTCTCATCGCGAATTCCGGTTCGGGAGGGTGATGTGTTCATCGGGACTACATACGTGCAATACGTATTCGGACAAGCAAACGACTTCGCGATCGATGTAGTCCAACAACTAAAACGCCTGCTGGATGTCCACCCCATTCCGGGCGCTGCCGGGGCTCCCAGGCGGGACAACCAGCGCCTCGATATGTTGCTTGAGCGTTATCTGAAGCAAATGCAGGATTCGGCAGTGCCAGATTCGGCCGCCGACCCTGGACCTTCACTTCGCATCCGCGTCAACTAGGTATTTATGCGACGTAGAGACGCCCCGGGGGGCGTCTCTACGCGCGATGTAAACAGCCCATGATTCGGAACTACAACTCAACCTTCCCCGCCCCGCACACATCGATCGTCGTGATCACGCGGCCGTCGAACGCGCCCCCTTCCGTCTCATCCGACGCCAGGAACGAGCCGGTAAAGGTCTTGATTGTCCCTTTGTTATTCACGGTCACGACGTAGGGAAACGGCCCCGGCAACGCACAGGCGCTCCAGAGATCGACGCGCACGATATACTCGCCGCACGCCGGCTCTACGCCTACCCACGTGATGTTCTCGTTGTTCACCCCATCGATGTCGCAGGAGGCGTTCGAATCCAGGTCGAGCGACCCGCCGGCCTCGCCGACGCGATTCCCGTAAAAGATGTCCTGCTCGCCCGGGGTCTCGACATGGAGGTCCATGTCCACCGCGTTGTTCCAGTTGAGGCTCACCTGCAGCTCGCCGGACGTGGCGGCCGTTTCGTTAATCACCACTGGATGCGATTCCGCACAGCCGGGCGCACCATCGGTCAGGTAGCCGATCCGAAACGTGAAGCCGGTCATCTCGTCGTCCTGGACGAGAGTGATAAAGACGATGTAGGTGGCGGACTGCTGTTCCGCGGCGCCCAGACGCAGCGATTCGCCGGCCTTGGGGTACTTCCGCTGCAACAGGGCCTGCCCCGCCCCGGAGGATGCACCCTGCTGGAAAACGCGCGCGGAGGTCTCGTCCAGATCGAATAGGAAATACCCGCCCTCCTCGCCGCCGCTGCCAACCACCAGCTGGTCTGCGCCGTCGACCAGATCGACCTGCAGCACAATCGAACCGCCGCGCACGATGTCATTGCTGCCGCTGACGGTCGGGCACTGGTTGTTGGAATCGTCCTCCGGGAAGGACTCGTTGACAAACTCGCCGGAAAAGTCGTCCAACCGGATCTCGGTGATAATGTCGTCGAGGCGGTCGCCCTCCTCTTTGTCCTTGCACGATGTCAGAAAAACGCTGACACCCAGAAAGGCGAGGCACACGATGAAAGATTTTAGCGTGTTCATGGCTCCTGAAACAGGGTTTGGTGGGAATAGATGCCTCTCATCACTCATACCGTCCGGAGACGAATGCGGCAATTGGGTATGTTAAAGACCGGTTCTTGCGATGGCGGCAGCCTCTCGGACATACGGAAAGCGAGCTCCTATTCCCATCTCGCCGGGCTCATCCGCCCGCAGCATGGGGGGTATGTCCGAACGAACTGTTGTCAAGTCCAAGTACCCGGCGTCCAGCATGCATGATTGTCCGCGACCACCTTCTCGACCGTTGGTATTCGACATCGCGGACCAATGTATCGAACGCAGTCCATGCCTCGGGCGTCGGGTGGTCGCAGCGACGGAGCGAGGGCTCCAACTCCTTAAGAAGCGCATCGGCCTCGCCGTAGGCTCGTTCGATTTTAAGGAGAAGATGAACGAACTGTTGCAGGGCGACTACGTACAGCGTGCTCTGCCAGGGTTCCGGCTGGTGCCAGAACGCCTTGCCCTTCCGGAAGAACGCAAGGGCGCGCAATTCATATTGGCCGGCCAACAACACGCGCGCATGGTCGATATACACCTGGTGCAGAACCTTGTCAACACTCTTTTCCTGACTTTCGTGGTACCGCTTAACCCGGTCGATCGCGTATAGGGCCTTCGAATGGTTACCGCACCTGAACTCGATCGGCCACAACGCATTAGCAGACTCGTACACCAGAATATGTGATTCGCCATACCGTGTCAACCGCCCTTTTAATGCCCATCGCAAATAGGAGATGGCCTCCCTGGTTTTACCGATTTGCTGGCAAAGTACACCGAGTTCATGGAGCGTATCGAGAGTGATATCCGCCTGTCTGCCCGAGGTGGCGTCCAGGATGCGCGACGCGCGTACATACGGCTCATAGGCATTCTGGGGCTGGCCGTTTACCAGCAGTACGCGGGCATAGGCACGAATCGCATCTCCGTCACGTTCCGTTGGCGACTCCGGCGCATGCTTCAACGCCAGATCGTAAAACGTCCGAGCCGCCGGGTCCATCTTCTGTTCGGCGAAAAATCGAGACGCTCGAAGAGAGATATCCCACGCCAGTGGCTGTTGCTTCAGGCCTAACACATATAAGACATGTACGGCATGCATAAAGACACTCTCACCCATCTCGTCTCCACTCATCGCTTTATTCACGAGAAGGTATCGATTGACCGAATCGCATACGGCTCGAATCGCGGATTCCGCGTGGGCATGCCTGGCCTCTGACGACAATCCGTTGCGAATTCTACCCAGCACGACCAAAGGCACAGTCCAGTACGACTCGTCGAGATCGATCAGACACCATCGGTGAAGCAACTGGAGCGCGCGTTCGGTGACACGGATGGCCTCAGCTGGTTCCAACGATTCCTTTCCGGGCCACCAGACCCACGCCAGCAATTCTCTAGGGATAGGTCGAGCAGCCAGGAAAACGGCAAATTCGAGCAAATAACGGCTCGCTATTGCTTCTTGTTCAAGCGTTCCGAGTGTCTCGTTCCAAACGGTTTGTACGGTATGTGCGTATTCGTTTGGCCTGGGCTCTGGCAACCCCAATAATCCGGGCGTGGAGGATAACCGACTAGCGTATTCGGCATACCCGATTCGGATAGGTGCCATATACCGTGCCACTTGATCCAGTGCGAGCGGCAGGTACCCGACCATGCATGCCAGGTGTCGACCCGTTTGATCGATCTTACACCCTGTACGTCGCTCCAGAAAGGCGACGGCTTGATCCTGTGCGAGAGGCGGCACTACGATGGGAGTCCCGATCCGAGCCCAGTCCCGGTGCCTCGAGGTGACCAGGATGCGCCCCGTTGGATGAACGGGCCTATGGTCAAGGACCTGTTTTACATCCTCGGCCCCATCAAAGACAAGCAGCCACTGGCCGGCGCGGCTGAGGGTGGATAACGCCTGAGCTACTATAGATTCCGGCTCGCAGGCCAGGGGTTCGCCAAGGTCCAGCGTGCCTAGCAGGTCCTTGAACCCTTGAATAATGGTTGTATCCGAGCTCGCATCGAGCCACCAGACCAGTCCATATTGCTCTCGGTACCGATAGGCATACTCTATGGCCAGCTGCGTTTTCCCGATGCCTCCCATGCCACATAGCACTTCTATCGAAGCCTGCTCGAAGCGAGTTTGAAGTTCGCTCAACAGGGTGTCATGCCCGGTGAAATAGGTGAGACGAGGGGGGAGATTCGAGACGGCATGCAGCCGGTTGCCTCTGCCGGGGGCGGATGTCGGAACAATCATGGGCGTCGGGTTGAAGCAGTAGGCCGTGGACGCCCTTACCTGTGGAAACAAGGAGCATGGCTGGCGCTCCTTCCCCTGGCGAGGTTGTCCAACGTATTGAATGGGTGGACGGCATGACTTTACTACTGAATTTGCCCGATTCGAAGCTCATTTAACGAGTAGGATCGCGCGTGAATCCATAAACCCGCCGGCCTCGATCCGCACGAAATAGGTCCCTGAACTGAACGAACCGGCTTCCCAGGTGACCTCATGACGGCCGGCAGCGCGACGCTCGTCCGCCAGAATCGAGACCCGTTGGCCGAGCGCGTTATAAATCTCCAGACGGACTTCGGATTCGGTCGGAAGCACGAAGGGGATCACCGTCGTTGGGTTAAACGGATTGGGATAATTGGGCTCGAGTGCGAACTCCGCGGGCGACTCCGCGACTTCTTCCGTGGCCGTAATCATAACCGTGTCATCAATCCGAAACGCATAGAGTGTACCCGAGGGGCTCGCGATGTATAAGCGGTTGCCAGCGATCGCCAGCCTCCCTCCGGCCTCGTACGACCACACTTCATTGCCTGTCACGGCATCGTAGGCGTAGGTAGTGGATTCGGAGCTTGCGAACACAAGCCCGTTCGCCACGGCTGGCGAATAACCCAGATTGGGCTCGCCATCGATTTCCCAGCGCAACCGGCCGTTCGCGGCATCCAGGGAGCGCAGGATACCGTCGTGGATCGCATAGACGGCGCCTTCGGCCACAGCCGGCATCAGGCCCCCGGAAGTCCGCCACAGCTCACGTTCGTCCCGCAGGTCGATCGCGACCAGGGGGTTCAAGGTGTACAGCAAACTGTCGCTGATGACCGCCGTACCCGCGTTGTACCCAGGGTTGCCAACAACCGGGCGCGCCGTACCTTCGGTCGCGTCGAAGCGAAAGAAACTCGCGTCGCTCCAGCCGGCGTAGACGGTACCTCCAAAGTAGGTCGGCGCCCAGTTAAACTCCTGCGGCAGATTGACAGACCACAACTCCTCGCCAGAAAAGGCGTCGTAGGCTTTCATTCCACCGTAATAGCCTGCACCGATATACACATTCCCTTCCGCGACCATCGGCGCAAGGCCGATATCCCATTGCGTTTCGAAGGGGGTCTGCCAGACCACCGTCCCGGTTTCTTGATCTAACGCCGTGATGAAACTGCCGGGCGTGTGATTGCTCGACTGCACGTAGACGCGGCCATACGCCAGGGCAGGCATCATGAGTGAAAAAATCGAACCGAAGGAATAGGACCACAGCTTCTCCCCGGTGTGCGTATCGTAGGTGTACACCACGGCATCTTCAAAATAACTTGTGCTCGACACGACGACGCGGTCGTTCAACACAACCGGAGCGCTTATGCCTTGAGAATTGATCCTCGCTTGCCAGGCCAAAACGAGCGGCACGGTGATCGAGTCGGCCGCGTTATACCCGGTATGTTGTGCATTTTGACCGAATTGGGCCCATTCGCTGCCTTGTGGAGTAATGAGATAGAACGGAATGGACTTGATCGGCCCCCAGATGTCCCGCGTATCCTTGCCTCGGACGAATAATGTGTGCGATCCTCCGACGAGATCTGCCGTCTCGACAACAAACGTGAGCGCGGTTCGCGCATAACCGACGAGGCTATCAGGAAAGGCCAGCTGAACGCCGGCGCCCACATCGCCGACCGCATCCAGGAAGTACTCGGCGCCAGAAACGGCTGAGACTGCCACCTCGCTGGAGTCCGAAATGGTGACCGAGCCTTGAATGCTGATGCCCTGCCATAGACTATCGGATTGCAACACGAGATGAACCACGACCGGCCCCAGCGTGTCGACTCCGGCGCCAGTGCCAAAGCCAAACCTGTAGTCATCCAGGGGGCTCGCCTCCGAAATGCCGTTACGGTTCCCGTCCAGGCCATTGCCACTTGTATCCGCCAGGGCGCCGCCAATCACGACCTGGATCGAGGCCGATGCGGGCCAGAGATCGACCGGCACTATCGTCACGGTTCTGCCATCGTCCGACACGGCTGCTTCGAAGGGTGTGTCGGCGCCATCAGCCTGGACCTGGATGGCGGCCTGGAGCGACGAATCGTCGATCGGCTCTGAAAAAACAGCCTCCGCCGGCGTATCACGGCTTCCTCGCGTAGTTATCGAAGGCGGCGTGACGGCGAGAACGACCGGCGGCGTCGTATCCGGGTAACGAACCGACACCTCGAGCTGAACGACGTCGAGAAACCCGGCTGCGAGAATGTCCATGTGCCCATCAACGTCGATGTCGACCACGTGGAGGCCATCGCGACGGCCCAACCCTATACCGTATGCGCGGCTTTCCCACAGCAGCTGTTTATCGTGCCAGCGAAGAACCCGGATCGTGCTATCGGCCACGACCAGTTCAGGCGCCTCTGTATCATCCACATTCCCGGCACGCAGCCCCGAGATCGGCCCGGAGGATGCTACAAACGTCGCTACTTCGGAAAACGTGCCGGCCGCCAGCACGGTCACGGTACCATCCGCGCGACCGATAAGGACTTCCTTCTCACCGTCGCGATCCATGTCCACCACATCGAGCGCGGTGGCATTATCGATCGCATCGCTCTGCCATTCGAGCACGTGCGTCGCGCCATCGTACACTCGGACGCGCCCATTGAGATTAAAGAAGACGACCTCAAGAGTCGAATCGTCGTCTACATCGGCGAGCCGGATGCCGCCGATCTCTCCAGGTGTGGTGATGCTCATCCACTCGATAGCCGGCGTGTCGCCCGAGACCAGCGTTACCTTCCCCGCCTGATTGCCATAGGCAAGCTCGATCGTTCCATCCGCATCGACATCGGCCGCGGCAAACACGCGGAGGCCCTCCAGATCTCCATCCCGCCAGCGCGGCTCGAGCGGCCAGCCACCATAGGCTCGGGTTTCGTACTCGTCTCCCAGAAACAGTTCCGCGATACGGTCACCATCAGTATCCACCAGCCCCAAGGCATCGAGCGAATAATACGACGACCGTGAGGTTTCGTCACTGTTCCATCGCGACGAGTGGTCGGCGCCGTCGAGCACGCGGACCTCGCCGCGAGCACCAAGCAAACGATCAGCCGCCACGGTGATCTCGAGTGGGTCCTCGCCATCCTGATCCGCGGTTTGCACCAGGAATGGACCCGTAAATTCCTGACGCAAGAACGACAGGTTACGGGACCCCCAGTTGAATACGGACACCAGCCCCCCATCCGCATATTCGTCGCCCTGAAACCATATCAACTCCACGTCCCCATCTCCATCCGTATCTCCGTGAGCCAGGCCCGTTAGCGCAGCGTAGGCGGCTTTTGTCAATTCTGGCGATGCCGCCCCGGTTCTCGCGTCGTAAACGTACAGGCTAGTCGAGTACATGTTGTCCATGACCATCTCCCACGCCCCATCGTTGTCCATATCAACAACGTCGTAGGCGCCCACGGTATAGGGCAGATCCACTTCCCAGAGTGGGGTGCGGAACTCGCTATCGAAGACCACCCAGCGCTCGTCGTGCGTGATCGCCATGATTTCCAACGCTGGATCGAGATCGGACTGGCCCAACTTGATCGATCGCCCGAATCCGTCGACATAAAACCAGTCGCGCGCACGGGAGGAGCCATCGAGAACAACGCCGCTGGCCAAAACGATTTCCTCCAGACTGTCCCCGTCGACATCGCCAATCACCATGTCCTGGAAAACGCCCGTCGTGTCCCACTCAAGCGCACGGGAGGCGGCATCGTAGATGGCCAGACGTTCGTCGGAGGAAAAGGAGACAGGGCTCCCAAGAACGAGATATTCGAGTGCACCGTCGTGATCGATATCGAGGATCTCGAGGCGACGAGCGCTGTCTTCCATCGCCAGGGAAAACGTGTCGACACGTGCGAAGGAAACGCCATCGTATACCTCCACCTTGCCCTGCGCTCGCAGTACATAGATCTCCTGATCGGCATCGCCGTCCGCATTGGCTATGGCCAGATCGCGGATCGCCGTGTAGGAGCCGAACCAGTAGTCGAAACTGGACTCATACGGTGGACTGACAAACGCGAGGTCATGATCGCCGCCGGCGAGCACAAAAAAGCGGCTGCCAGCGTGGTAATCGATCGAAGTGTAGAGCGAATAGTTACCCGTGCCGATGATCTCGTCGCGTCCGTCGCCATCGAGATCCGCGATCCGCAATCCGTTGGCACCCAGGTTCGTCCCCAGGTCGGCCTCGTGCCAGATTTCAGTGGCGTAAGGTGTATCGGGCCCTGTCTGTGCCTGTACGTCGTATGTGAGCGCTGGCCGGAGTACGGCCATCAAAAAACCGAGCGACAGAAGCACGGGGGAGCGGGTCATTGTCGTTGGGGGTTGTGTTAACCATTTTATGTGCCTATCGAAGGTACAACTCTCTACTGAGCCGGGCCTCACGTATCTACGTCATTTGAATCCCCCCGGCCCGACTCTTGCACTTCCCCCTCGTATCCGCCCGGACCCCGGCGCGGTGCCGCCCGGATGCCGGCTCTTCCTCCCGCAACGCCCTCCAGGCGGGAAAAACGTGCCATCCGGGGCCGGTATGTTCTTCCTGTTTCGATCCCCTGAAACGCCCTCCCCCGGTGCGCCACGGGGGGGACACAAATGGGATACTTTCCTAACACCCCAGCCACACACCGTGGCCCCGGGGACCGTATGTTTACCGTGCATCTCTCGCCCCGCGGTCCGCGCACATCCGACCGCCCCGGCGACCAACGCTTCTCGCAACGCCCTTCGTATGCCCGATCATCCGTACCCGAGCAAAGCGCCCGGACGACGCCCCGCCCCGTCGCGGGCCGTCCATGTACCGGCTCAACCGCAGGCTATTGATCCGCCGCCGGCCCGTCCGATCCGCGTGGCCGACGAGCACACCCAGGGCGAATCGCTCCTCAACCTCCTCTACCGGGGGCGCTGGTTCCTGTTTGTCTCCTTCGTCCTCACCCTCACGGGCACGGGGATCTACACGTATTTCCAGGTGCCGGTCTACCGCGCCGACAGCCTCGTGCTGGTCGATAACCGCCTCGCGCCAGACCTCAAGGACGCCCTCGACCCCTCCGCGGACCGCAACCGCCCCGGCCGCTCGGTCGAGACGGAAATCTATGTTCTCCAGCGCTCGATGGACGTCGCCACGCGCGTCGCCGACCGCCTTGTCGCCCTCCAGAACGACCCGGTTACCGGCCGGCCGATCGCCCTTGTCGCGGAGTCGGCCTCCCCGGCCATACTCGCCTACGCCATCCAGAACCTGGTCACCATCCAGCGTGAACCGGTGGCGGATGTGCTCCGCATCTCGGCCATCTCCACCGACGCCCACGAAGCCAGCCTCCTCGCCAATTTCTACGCGGAAGAACTGGTGGATCGCGCCCTGTGGCGCAGCCGCAGCCGGCTCTCGGCCACCCGCGCCTTCCTCGAAAACGAGGCCACGGAACGCAACCGCGAACTCCGCGCCCTCGAAGAGCAGATGAAGGTCTTCCTCCGCCAGAACGGCGGGCTCACGATGAGCGCCGAGGCCACGTCGCTCATCGACCAGGTGACGGGCCTCGAATCCGCCCGGACGCAGAACGAGCTGGATCTGAAGCTCAAGCGCGTATCCGTCCAACTCCTCGAAGACGACCTCGCCGGCCTACAGCCCCGCCTCGCCGAACGCCTCGCCGCCAACACCACGGCCGAGATCGAACGGACGCGGACGCAGATCGCCGAGATCGACACCCGGCTCGACCAGATCTACCGCCAGAACCCGGGCCTCAAGGGCACGCCCGAGGCCTCCGATAACCCGACGATCGCGGCCCTCGAGCGTGACCGCGCCGGCCTCCAGGCGGACCTCGCCCGCCTTTCCGATACCTATGTGGCGGACGCCAACACGGCGGCGGAGGGCAATGGCCTCGCCGCGCTCGGCCAGCTCCAGCGCCAGCTCGCCGAC
>JBGSPJ010000254.1:0-3804 GCA_041738655.1 Rhodothermales bacterium
GCGCACGACACCGGGTGGCCACCGAAGGTAGTAACGTGGCTCAGGGGCGGATCGTTACGGAAGGCAGCCATGAGGTCCGCGCTGGCGATGAATGCGCCCAGCGGCATGCCGCCGCCCATGGCTTTGGCGAGGGTGAGGATATCCGGCACGACCCCGAATTGCTCGAAGGCGAAGAGCGTCCCGGTGCGACCGAAGCCGGTCTGGATTTCGTCGAAGATGAGGAGCGCGCCGGTTTCGGTGCAGCGCCGGCGGAGCGCCTGCATCCAGGCGGTGGAGGGGACGCGGATACCCCCTTCCCCCTGGATGGGCTCGACGATGACGCACGCGGTGGTCGTATCGATGGCGCGGAGGGCGTCGATGTCGTCGAACGGGAGGAAGGTAACGTTGGGGAGCAGCGGGAGGAAAGGATCACGGTAGACATTCCGGCCGGTGACGGACAGCGAGCCGTGGGTATCGCCGTGGTACGATCGGTCGAAGGCGAACAGGCGGGTGCGGCCGGTGGCTTTTTTGGCCAGTTTGAGTGCGCCCTCGTTGGCCTCGGTGCCGGTCATGGTGTAATAGACGACCTGGAGTTCGGGCGGCAGCTGTTCGGCGAGCCGGCGGGCGAAGCGCACCTGGGGCTCCTGGATGAACTCGCCATATACCATGACGTGAAGGTAGCGGTCTACCTGGGCATGGATGGCGGCGGTGACACTCGGGTGACGGTGACCGAGGGAGGACACGGCGATGCCGCTGATGAGGTCGATGATTCGCCGGCCGTCCGAGAGGTGCAGAAAGGGCCCCTCGGCGGACACGACGCGGAGGCCGATCGGGTGATCGCTGGTCCAGGCGATGTGCCGGCTGAAATGGGACGCGAGGGAGTCCGAATCCTTCATTCCCCGTAGATATCCTTGAGCGTGATCTGGCCAGGCGGAGGCGGCTGGCTGGCGGGTTTGGGGGCAGCGGATTTTGGGCCGGCGGGGCGCGGCTCGATGAGCGGTTCGCCGGCGACGGGTTTCGGTTTACGATGCTCGGCGCGGACTTCGGGCTCGAACCGGCCGAAGCGCTGTTCGAGCACCTGTGCGCGATGCATGAAGATCTCGTGGAGCCGTTTGCGGACGTAAAAATCGTGCACGAGCGAGCCGATGGGCCCCAGATACAGTCCGTACTGGACGATATCCTCCACTTCGACGCCGCCGCCCAGATGCGGACGAAAGTAATGCTCGTGGTGCCACAACTTAAAGGGCCCAAAGCGTTGCTCATCCACAAAAAAATGGGGTTTTCGGACGTGAGTGATCTCGGTGACCCACTGGATGGGGATGCCCGGGATCGGCCGGATCTGATAACTCAGGATCGTGCCGGCGTGCATCTCGTCGGGCGGTTCGTTGGTGATCCGGAAATCCAGCCAGTGCGGCGTGATCTGGCGCAGGTTTTTGGGCGACGAGAAATACTCCCAGGCCTCGTCGACCGTGATGGGCAACCGCTGAAGGGTTTGCAATCGATGGATGCGCATTATTGGCTGGGTTAACGTTTCAGGGATCGTTTTACAAGGCAGCCGGCGCGATGTTCGAGTTCCCGGTCAGCCGGCCAGGATGGCATCGGCGTGTTTGACGCTCAGGCGGTAATACCGTGCCCGAAGGGCGTCCACGGCCTCCGGGGTGAGGTCGCCGTGAAACCCCTGCCGGCGCAGGCGGTCCAGATACGCATGGTACAATGATACCGCGGCCGCCACGGAGATGTTGAAACTCTGTGTGAAGCCTGCCATCGGGATGATACAGCAGGTATCGGCCAGGGCGCGCATTCGTTCACTGACGCCGTGTTCCTCGTTCCCCAGCACGAGTGCTGTCTTGCGGGTGAAGTCGATGGCGTCGATCGGGACGGCGTCGTCCGAGAGGTGGGTGACGACGATCGCGTACCCCGCGTCGCGGAGGCCGGCGACGCAGGCGTCGGCATCTTCCCATCGGGTGATATCCAGCCATTTATCTGCCCCCTGGGTCGTTCGGGCGGAGGTTTTGAAGCGGCCGGCGGCCTCCACGATGTGGAACCGGTGGAAGCCCAGCGCCTCGGCGCTGCGCATGACGGCGCTTATGTTGCCGAGGTTGGTGAGGCCCTCGACGACCGTCGCCACCGTATCCGTACGCCCGGCCACCACCTGCTCGATGCGCGCCTTGCGGCGGTCCGACAGGTACGGCGCCAGTCGGTCGACGACGGCGCTGGGCGCCGGCGTATCTTCCCCGGGAATGGATCCGTTGGGCATGAATGTTCGTTTTTCCGTTTTTGACATGATCACATACAACGTATATCTCATGCTCCTGATCTCGAAGCGCGCCGGCTTTTTTCTGGCGCTCCTACTTATCTCTGTCGCACCGTCGCGCGCGCAGTCCGCATCCGACATCCTGAAAAAGGTGTCGGACCGCTACACCGAGGCGATCGGAAAGATCGACAACATGCAAATGGTGGTGCGCCCGGAAGGGGCCTTCGCGGCGTTCGACAAGATGACGACCTATTACGAAAAGACGGACGGCCCCGAGACCTTTCGCTCGAAATCGGTCTTCGAAGGCGGCATGGCCGAGGTGATGAACGCGGCCGCCGAGTCCAGCGCGCCGCCGGACATGCTCTCGATGTCGTCGATGATGTTCGATAAGCTGGCGGCTTCCTCGACCTTTGTTGGCCGGGAGGACGTGGAAGGGGTCTCGACGTTTGTCATCAGCGTGGACGACCTGGGCGCTTTAATGAAAGAGTTGAGTTCCGGCCTTGCGGCCAGCGGCGATGTGGAGACGGTTTACGGACAGGGCACGTTGTACATCGACGCGGAGGAGTATGTCCTCCGCAAGATGCGTTTCTCGATCGAGATGGAGCCTCAGCCGGGCGCCGGCGTGCGGAAAATGGATATGGAGATGCAGATGTCGGACTACAAGACCGTCGGCCCCATGTTCTACCCGCACCGGATGGTGACGGTGATGGACAACCCGATGTCCGCCGAGGAGCGCGCCGAAATGCAGGCCCAGCGCCTCCAGATCGAGACGATGCTGGATCAGGTGCCCGAAGAACAACGCGCGACCCTCCGCAAGATGCTCGACGCCATGAGCGGCAATCAGATCACGACGACGATGGTGACGGAGTCGCTCGTGGTCAACAAGGGGCTGCCGGCGGGGGTGTTTGAGTGAGGGGTCATGAAAAAAGGGTCATGAGTGAGGGGTCATGAAGAGTGGGTCATGAAAGAGGGTCATGATTTGGTGATGAGGAGGCTTGCCAGGTTGTTGAGGACGCCGGCGAGGCGTTCGATCTGGGCGGTGGCTTCATCCCACTGGCGTTCTTCGATGGCTTCCCGGACGCCCGGGAGGGTCTTGACGCCGTAGCCGGTGAAAAATCCCGGGGCGTAGATGTGGTGCCGGAACCAGGGGCGGCGAGGGAGGCCTTCCGGGGCGGTCAGCGCCCGTTCGCTGTCGATCAGCACCCGGTTCAGGGCCGCGAGCTGATCGGCAGGCAGGCCGTCAGCCGAGACGCTGGCTTTGAGTCGGCGGTCGAACGCCGCGGCCTGCTGCTCGAGGGCTTCCACAGCGTTCAGGAGTGGGGCGAAGTTGATGTGCGGCACGGCCTCACGGGATTCGGGCAGGACGAGGTGCTCGGTCGGATCGGCCGCGAGGGCATAGACGCCATCCTCCACGCGCTGGTTGATGCGGTCGGTTTCGGCGCGAAGGTCGTCCGCCAGTTTTTGTACTTCGCCGGCGTAGCGTTTGACGTGGTCGACGAAGTTGCCAAAGGCGAAGGGCAGGGCATCGGCGTCGGCGAGGCGGAGGGCGGCGCGGCCGGCGGTCTGCGCGA
>JBGSPJ010000380.1:0-5464 GCA_041738655.1 Rhodothermales bacterium
CCAGTCAGGCGCAGCAAACGGGCTCGCTCACCGGCGTCGTTTCCGATGCAAACGACGGCCAGGCGCTGGGCGGCGCCAACGTCATCCTGAACCGCCCGGGCCAGGCCGGCCTCGCCGGTGGCGCGGCGGCGAACATCGACGGCCAGTACCTGATCTCGAATATCCAGCCGGGCGAGTATACCGTCACCTTCCGGTTCGTGGGGTATAACGAATTCGTGGCCACGGTGGCGATTGCCGCTGGCGCGGCGCAGACCCTGAACGCCACGCTGTCGCAGGGTGGGTTGGATCTCAATACAATCGTGATCACGGCGTCCCGCCAGGCAGAGAAAGTGCTGGACGCGCCGGCTTCGATCTCGGTGCTCGACGCGCGCGAGATCGAGCAGGAAGTGACCGCCTCGACGGTGTCCGTCCTGCGTAACGTCACCGGCGTCGACGTCGCCCAGACGGGCGTCGACCGGAGCGAGGTGGTGTTACGCGGATTCAACAACGCGTTTTCGGGGTCGGCGTACGTGCTGACGGACTACCGCCACGCCGCTGTCGCCTCGCTGGGCGTAAACCTGCACTCGATCATGCCAAACATGAGCATCGACGTTGAGCGCATTGAGGTCGTTCGCGGCCCGGGCTCGGCGCTGTATGGCGCCGGCGTGGACGAAGGCGTGATCCACTATATCACAAAAGACCCCTTCAGCTACCCGGGCACGACGGTCTCCCTCTCCGGTGGCGAACGGGGTATGTTCGGAGCGCAGTTGCGCCACGCCGGCGTGATCGGCTCCAAGCTGGGGTACAAACTAACGGGCTTCTACTCGCAGGCGGATGACTGGGAATACAGCCCGAGTGATACCACGGATGCCATCCAGCTCGCCGGCGACGCCGCTGACGTCGAACGGAACTACGACTTTAACAAAATGAACGTCAACGGCCTGCTCCAGTATCGGATAGCCGACAACGTATCCCTGACGGTGAACGGCGGCTATTCGCAACTGGACGCCCTGGTGCTTTCGGGAATCGGGACACTTCAGGCGGATGGTTTCTCCTATACCTACGGCCAGTTCAGGCTTCAGGCTGACCGGTTCTTCGCCCAGTTCTATATCAATAAAAACAACGCCGGCGACTCGTTCGTCTATGGCACAGGCCAGACGGTCGTCGACGAAGGCGCGCTGTATAATGCGCAGGCGCAGTACGACCTCGACTTTGCAAACGAGCGTGTGCGTCTGATTCTCGGTGGTGACGTGGAGATGACGCGGCCGGATACGAAGGGCACCATTCTGGGCCGCAACGAGACGAATGACGACGTCAATGAGTTCGGTGGCTACGCTCAATCATCAATCGAATTGTCCCCCAAGATTGATCTGACGCTCGCGCTTCGCGCGGACTATAACAACATTGTCGACGACATCCAGATTTCGCCGCGCGCGGCCGTCGTTCTCAAGCCGACCACTAATCATACCTTTCGCGCCTCCTTCAACCGTGCCTTCTCGTCGCCCGGCACGAACTCGAACTTCCTGGATATCCGTGCCGGCCAGACCAGCGGGATCACGATCCGGGGCCGTGGGGCGGGGCGTGGGTTCACGTGGGAGCGAAACCCTGACTTCGCGGCCTTCGCAGGCACCGACCTTATCGCTTCCAGCCTGAATGGCTGTTTCCCATTGACAAATGCCTGTGGCTCTGAAACACCCGTTGGCTTGCCACTCGATGCCGTCTATGCAAACGTTTATAGAGGTCTGTCGGCGATCCCAATCGACACATTAGTCACTCGACTGAGAGGCGTGCTGCCCCCCGTTCCCGATGCGCAGGCGAGAGCAATCGTCTCGGGACTTGTAGGGCTTCTCGATCCGAGTCTGACGGATGTTAATGGATTTGCGCGTGGTTTGATGGGCATCGTCAGTCCGTCCGGCGGTGCGACGCAATTTGTCACTGACCTCACGGATATCGCGCCGTTGAAACAAACGACCACTCAAACCATCGAGGCCGGTTACAAAGGCTTGATCGGTGACAAGGTTCTTTTTGCTCTAGATGCCTACTATTCAAAAAAAGAGAATTTCATCGGGCCACTCCTTGTTGAGTCACCCCTGGTGTTCGTTCCTACCTTGTCAGCGGATCTAACAGCTGCTCTGGCCACGGCAATCCAGAATAATACTGCGCTTAACGGGCAGTTGGCCCAACTTAATCTCACTTCACAACAGGTTGCTGCACTACTGACCGGACTTGCCGCAGGTCAGTTGCCCAGTGCTAGCACCCCGGTTGCCATTGTTCAGGCAGCGGAAAACAACCCGGGCCTGGGCAACGTCCCAGAACTCATGTTGTCGTATCGAAACTTTGGTCAGGTGAAGTTTTGGGGGCTGGATGCTTCCATCCAGGTACTCGCGACGAAGGAGCTATCCCTTTTTGCTAATATCTCTATCGTCAACGATGACTTCTTTGACAATGAGGAACTCGGCGAGTCGAATACCGCACTCGCCGTGGCGCTCAATGCCCCCACGTTCAAAGCCAAGTTCGGCGGCAGCTACGCGTTCGCCGGCGGCTTCGGCGTGAACGCTTCGGCGCGGTACACGGAAGGATTCCCGGTGGAGTCCGGCCCGTATGTCGGCGATGTGGAAAGCTACTTCCTGATGGACCTCGGCCTCGGTTACGACTTCGGCCGCAGTGTTCCCGGGCTACGGGTCGATATGACGGTGCAGAACCTGCTGGATAACCTCCACCGCGAGTTCTACGGCGCCGCCCGCATCGGCCGGATGGGCATCGCGCGGCTGACGTACACGTTTTGACGCGCTCCGCGCGACAAAACGTGGGTTTAAGGTTCAAGGGTCAAGGTTTAACGTAAATCCCCCTTAAACCTCGAACCTTAAACCTTTAACCGAAAAACACCCAGTCATCCCGGATCATCCGGGATGACTGGTTTGTTTTTGCAACAGATTCTCCGCGCGCCGTTGTATTCGCATAGACTTACTCAATAGATTCGTTGGTGCAACGGGTCGACTACCTGTTCCACTCGCCATTCTGAGGAGCGCTAGCGACGAAACGGGCGTGCAGCACGTCCCGCAACCCGGAGATCCTCCGACCGTTGCCGTTCGTGCTGATTTAGCTCGTTTTTTTCCGGCGCTCCTCAGGATGGCGCGGTGGCGACCGGTGACCCCCCTGGCCCCCCCAAGAAATGGTAATCGATCAGCGCCCGCCCGTATCGGATGCCGTGCCCGCGAGCATATCCTGGCATCGATTCGGGATACTTGCATTTCTGTTCCTCGTCCTCGCCGGCTCCGCGCGCGCGCAGGAAGACCGCGCCGCACTCCAGGGGTTTGTCACCGACGCCTACAATGGGTTTCCACTTGAAGGCGCCACCGTTGCCCTGATGTCCCGCGCCGCCGCCGCGCCTGTCGCCGGCGCCGTCACCGACCGCTCGGGCGCCTACCGCATCGCCGGCCTCCGCCCGGGGCGTTACACGCTCATCCTCCGCTACGTCGGCTACGAGGAACACCGCCGATCCATCATCCTCGAGCCGGGAGTGGTCCGCTCGCTCGACGTCCCGCTCCAGCAGACGAGCATCGATCTCAACACCGTCGTCGTCTCCGCCTCGCGTCAGCAGGAACTCGTCCTTGAAACCGCCGCCTCAATCTCCGTCGTTGGGGAGGGAGAACTCCTATCCGACGTCACGCCATCCTCCGCCTCGCTGCTCCGCGATGTCGTCGGGATCGACTATGCGCAGACCGGCCTCGACCGACGCGAGGTGGCCATCCGCGGATTCAATAATTCCGTGATCGGGGAAACGTACGTCATCGCCGACCACCGCCCGTCCGCCGTGCCGGGCCTTGCGCTCAACGCGTACGGACTGATGCCCATCGCCTCGATCGATGTCGACCGCATCGAGGTCCTCCGCGGTTCCGGGGCCACGCTGTACGGCGCCGGCGTCGACCAGGGCCTCATCCACTTCGTCACCCGCGACCCGTTCGCGTACCAGGGGACGAGCTTCTCGACCGCCGGCGGCGGGCGCGGGCTCATGGACCTGGAAGTCCGCCACGCCCAGGCCGTCGACAACCGCTTCGCCTACAAGTTCGTGGGTGAATTCGCACGTGGGGAGGACTGGGAGCTGGACCCCGACGAGCCGCTCGACAACGCGCTCATCCTGGCCGAAGGCGGTGCCCTGCGCGACGCCGACTACTGGAAATACAACCTCAGTGCCCAGGGGGAATACCGATTCGCGGACCGCGCCCGCCTCATCGCCAGCGGCGGCTATCTCTCCCAGAAGATGGCCATGCTCACGGGGATCGGCGCGGCGCAGACGGATGGCTTTGCGTACACCTTTGGCCAGCTCCGCTTCCACGCCGGCCCCCTCTTCGCGCAGGTCTACCTCAACCAGAACGACAGCGGCGACTCGTACTACTATCGCCAGAATCTGCTCGAAGCCCCGGACAGCGCCCTCGCCATCGTCGACCACACCCGGCTGTTTGGCGCGCAGGTCAACTACGACCTCGGCTACTTCAACGGCCGCGGCCGGCTGGTAGCCGGCGGCGACTTCAAGTGGACGCAGCCCCGCACGGAGGGGACGGTTTATGGCCGCTTTGAGGATGCCGACGATATCCGCGAGGGCGGGCTCTTCGCGCAATCCACCACGCGGTTATCGCCCTCGCTCGACCTGCTCGTGTCGGCCCGGGCGGATTATAACTCTATCGCCGAGGTGATCCAGCTTTCGCCCCGCGTCGGACTGGTCGCCAAACTCGACGCCCGCCAGAGCCTCCGCCTCACCGCCAACCAGGCCTACAGCGCCCCCGGTCTGAATCCGTACTTCCTGGATCTCCAGATCCGCCAACAGTCGACCGGCCTGCCCTACAACCTGGCCTACCAGGCGCAGGGCGCCATCCACGGCTTTACATTCGACGGCTACCGGGCGGACGGACTCGCCGCGTTTATCCTGCCCGACGATGGCAACCTCGCCAGCCCGGGCGCTCCGGGGATTTTTGGTCAGATGGTGCCCGTGGATCGAGTCCCGCTGGCGCCCGTCTATCAGTCGTTTTCGTCGGACCTTGCCACGGCGCTCGAATCCGGCTCGGCGTTGCCGGCGCCGCTGAACGCCCTGACGGCGGATCAGCGCGCGCGGTTCTCGACCCTTCTCGGGCAGCTCGCGCCATTTGTGAACGGCGTAACCGTCGGCCGGCTGGGCGTGCCGGACAACTCCGCCGAGGGCTTTCGGACGGTGGCCGGCCCGGTGGATGTCGCCCCGCTGAAGCAGACCCTGTCGCGCTCCGTCGAGGTCGGCTACAAAGGCGTGCTGAGCCCGCGGTTCGTGGTGTCGGTGGATGCGTATGTGACGCGGAAAGAGAACTTCGTCGGGCCGCTGCTTGTCGAGTCGCCGCTGGTGTATCTCGGGGAGGTGGATGCCGACCTCGCCGGCGCGCTTGAGGCCACGCTGGCCGAGTTCGCCGAGGCAGACCCCGGCATGGCCGATTTCCTCGCCGGTCTCGGGCTCGACCCC
>JBGSPJ010000406.1:0-10745 GCA_041738655.1 Rhodothermales bacterium
ACTGGCAGCCGGCCGGCGTGCTGGCCGCCGTTGACGAGCGGTCGGGCGATGGGTTCGGATTCGGGCTCGGATTCAGCGGCGACGTCGCGGTCGTGGGATCTCCCCGGGCCGACTACGAGGAGGGCGTGGCTACCGTATTCGAAAAAGAAGCCGTCGGTTGGCGGCCGGCGTCGATGCTGGCCACGACGCTCGCCCGCATGGAATCCATCACCGACGGGCAGGTCGATTGCAAAGATGGGGAGGCGAGCCTGTTCAGTTGCGACAAGGTCGACCTCCTTTCCATGCTCTCCGTCAAGGATCTCTCCACCGACCGCGGCGTGAAGCTGAACGACGTGTGGGGCTGGACTGACCCCGAAACGGGCAAGGAATATGTCCTCCAGGGCCGGACCGACGGAACGGCGTTTGTCGACATCAGCAATCCCCATCGGCCGGTCTATATCGGCGAACTGCTCCGCACCGAAGGCTCGCCCGGCAGCACCTGGCGGGACATCAAAGTGTACAAAGACCACGCGTACATCGTGGCGGACGGCGCCGGCGCACATGGGGTGCAGATCTTCGACCTTAGTCAGCTCCGCGACGTCCCGCCGGCCGACATGCCCGTGCAATTCGAGATGACGGCGCATTATACGGGCGTACACAGCACGCATAACATCGTCATCAACGAAGAGACCGGGTTTGCCTATGCCGTGGGCAACCGCGCCGGCGGCGAGACCTGTGGCGGCCAGCTCCACATGATCAACATCCAGGATCCCACGAAGCCTACCTTCGCCGGCTGCTTCTCCCAGCCGGAAGCCGGCGGCACACACGATGCCCAGTGCGTCGTCTACCGGGGCCCGGATACCAAATTCTCAGGTCGCGAGATTTGCCTCAACTCGAACGGCTCGTCGTTTATCATCGCGGACGTCACCGACAAGCAGAACCCGGTGACGCTGGCGCAGGTCGATTACCCGGATCTCGCCTACACGCACCAGGGCTGGCTCTCCGAAGATCACCGGCATTTCTACATGAATGACGAGCTGGATGAGATGTACGGCTATGTCGACAGCACCCGGACGCTCATTTGGGATGTCAAGGAGCTGGAAGACCCTCTGCTCGTGCGCGAATTCCGCCTCGCCTCGCAGGCCAGCGACCACAACCTGTACATCCGCGGCAACCTCCTCTACGAATCGAACTACCTCGGCGGTCTCCGCATCCTGGACATCACGGATCCGCTGAACCCGGTCGAAACCGCCCACTTCGACACCGTCCCCTATGGTCCCGACATGCCGGGATTTGGTGGATCGTGGAGCAACTACCCGTATTTCAAGAGCGGCGTGATCGCCGTGAGTAGCGGGGCGGAAGGCCTCTTCCTGGTGAAGAAGCAGGACGCGGACATTTAAGGGGTTTAAGGTTCGGGGTTTAAGGTTTAAGGTGGGCTGTGTTCGAATGTTCGTAACGCATCGCGTAGCGATGCCGCATAGTAGCCCCCGTCCTTCAGGGCGGGGGCACCTTTGGGGGTTTAAGGTTCGGGGTTTAAGGGTTAAGGTGGGCTACTCAAGGCCATTGTGTGTGTCAGACCCCTCCCCGTATCAAGTACGGGGCAGGCTCTCGGATCGAGGAGGGGCAAGGCCCGGATTCGATTGATCGAATCCGGGGCGGGGAGGAGTAGCAATGCCGTAATCTGCCTCCCGTATGTTCAGGCCGGAGGAGAGGAATGGAGTGGAACCATGGAACAACCGCGCCGGCGAATAACGATGACAGTACGCGTTCTGGGTTTGATCGGGCTTTTTATGTGCGGCATTGCCGGCTGCGCGCGGCCCGCCCCCCTTCCGGTCTGGAGCGAGGTCGACGAGCTGCCCCTCGTGCCGGCGGACTCGGCGCAGGCGGACTGGCTCCGCCTCTGGCGCGCCTGGCCGGAGCCGGCGCCTGCATTTACCGGCGAACTGGACGAGGCCTGGAGGTACGCGACCGGCGACCCGGCCGAGGGACTTGTGGTCGGGGTCGATCGCCAGCCGGTGATGGACACGCTGGTGAACCTCCCGCATCGCATCCCGCTGCCGGATACCCCGATGTGGTACGAGCGGGAAATCGAGGCCGGGACCGCGGCCGGGCTCCACATCAACGCCGATGACGGCGCGCAGGTGTTCCTGAATGGCCGGCTCCTGGAGCCTTCGCTGGGCGAATACTTCCTGTTCGATACGCCATTCGTTTCGGCGACGCTAACCGTCCGCGTGCTCAACAACGCCTTAAACGGGGGGCTGCGGGGAGTGCGCCTCCTCACGGCCGAGGCCTTCGAGCGCTATCGCCAAGAACGCACGCGCCGGGTCGATACCCGCCGGCTGCTCTTCGATGCCCTCCAACTCGCCGATACGACGCCGGCTCAGCAGGACGCCCTCATCCGCGCGCTTTCAGAACGGACCACCGAGGCCATCCTCGCCGGCCGGCGCGAGATCCCCGCCACACGCATCGCCCCCCATCTACCCCGCTCCGTCTCGCAGGAGGCCGACTCTTCCTTCTCGTTTTCCGCCTGGGGCGACAGCCAGGGCGGCTGGGCCGTGTTCCAGTCCCTCGTCAACCAGATGGCCGGCCGGCCCGACGCCTTTTCGATCGGTCTCGGGGATCTGGTGTCGAACGGCGCCGAGGAAGGGGGATGGCTTAGTTTTACCCTTGCGCTCCAGCCGCTGCTTCGCGCGATGCCGGTTTTTCCTGTGGCCGGCAACCACGACTACGACGGGTTCTACAACGACCTCGTCCCGCGCCTCTACCTCGAATATACCCGGCCGGAGGGTGTGGGGCCGGCCTATTTTAGCTGGTCGCACGCCGGCGCATTCTTCATGGCCATCGACCCCAACGGCTCGTTCCCGCTCGGATTCGATGCCAAGCAGCAGGCCTGGATCGACGCAACGATGGCGAGCGACGCCTGGCGTAAGGCGAACTGGCGGTTCATCCTCCTTCATCAGGCCCCGTATTCGCAGGGCTGGCCGGGGTACCATGGCGACGCGTTTATCCGGGATCTGGTGGATGCCAGGGCGGAGTCGCACGAGATCGACTTCGTGCTCACGGGCCACACCCACAACTACTAGCGGCTGACAAAGAGCTACGGAGACCAGAAGACCCATTTCGTGGTGCTGGGCGGCGCCGGCGGCGGGCTCGAGCCGCCCGAATCGTCCGACTACCCCGTCATGGACCGGGTCATCAAACAACACCATGTTGCGGTGTTTTCGGTGGCGCCGGGCGTTGTTGACGTCGAGATCGTCGGCCTTGATGGGGCAGAGCTCGATCGGTGGTCTACCCGCTGAGCCGGCGAGCCCCCAGGACTACCCCCTCACCCCCAAAAAAATCGGGCAAGATGAGGATCGTTTTGGCCAGACCCAACCCGGAACGTCGCCATCCAGGGTACACACACTTCTGGACGTGTCGACGTCTCATCTCGTATGCTTTCCTGGATCTATCTGCTCGCCGCGATCGGGCTCGACATTGTCGGAGCCATCGCGATGAAATATTCTAATGGGTGCACGGTCGCAGGCCCAACGGTGCTCATGATTCTGGCCTTTCTTCTGAGCCCGGTAGCGCTAGCTGCCGCAGTGCGGACGCTTGAAGTGTCGCTGGCCTACACGTTATGGGCCGGCGCCGGCACCGCAATAACCGTGTTGTTGTGTATCTGGATCTTCGAAGAGTCCTTCTCAGCCCTCAAGGCGGCCTCGATCCTGCTGATACTGATCGGCGTCGTGGGGCTGACGATGTCCGAGAAGTGACCGGCGATTATTCGGCGGGCTGGCGGGCGTAACGCACGTTGGCTTCGTGGGCCGCAGCGTGGAGCAGGGCCGCTTCGTCCTCCGGGATGCCGTATCGCCCTGCCGGCGCGGCCCCGAGCGCGACCGCATTTCGACCGGAGAGCTGTTCGTAGATGACGACCGCGGCGAGGTACGTGCCGGAAATGGAGGGGTGAAACCCGTCCGGGCCGTAAAGCGCGAGAGAGGAGTCGGCTTTCCAGGCTTCCTGCCAAGCCACGCCCGAGGGGAAGAAGTAGCCATCGACGCCCGTCGCGGCCGCGAGGTAAGACCCCCGCACGCCGGCGAAATCGAAGTCGCGAATCCTGTCCGGCCAGACCATGTACAGGCCCGGAATGCCGCCTCCTTCCCGTACGAGTGGTGCAAATCGGGCGCTGTAATCGATGAGGGATGGCCGGCCTTCCGTGGCGGAGGGCCCCTGCTGGAAGATGACGACATCCCAGGAGCCTCGCCGGATCCGATCGCGTGTGCCCCCATTCTCCCAGTGATCCTGCAACCCGTAATTGGGCTCCGCGATGGACTCGACGACCACCCGGTCGTGGTCCGACGCCGTTGTTAACAGGTCGGACAGCATGCCCGGCAGGTCGTTCGCGTAGGTGAGGCTGTTACCGATGAAGAGGACCGCGAAGTCTTCTTCGGCCGGCCCGGCCGGGTCGCCGGCGCACGTCGCCAGACTGAGAGAGGCGAGAAGGAGTAGACCAGAAACGAGGCGGGATCCGGCAGGCATGGTAGCGCGGGAAGGTTCATGGGGGCCCGGTGCGCTACGCCAGACCCCGCCCTCCGGTTGCGAAGGGCAGGATTTTGGCCCTGATGCTCAAACGAACGGTTATGGGTTGATCGACTCCCATAAATCGTACTCGTACTCAGCGAAGCGGTACTCCTACTCGTACTCGAAAAACCAGGTATCGAGTACAACCAGAATGTGATCGAATACGTATCGCGGCGTTTGCACACGGCGCCCGGTGATGCTACTCAACCTGAAAAACCTGTATCTTGCACCCGCTCCCGCCCATCCATCCGGAGCCCCTGCCATGCCTGAACCTGGAACCGTAACGCTGTTTCTGCGCCGGCTCAACGACGGCGACACGTCGGCGCTGGACGAGCTGATGCCGCTGCTTTTCGATGAGCTGCACCGTGTCGCGAGCCAGCGGCTTCGCGGCGAACGCCCCGGGCACACCCTCGGGGCGACGGCGCTCGTCAACGAGGTGTACCTCAAGATGGTCGACCATAAGCTGCTCGAAATGGCCGACCGGAACGAGTTTTTGGCCGTCGCGAGCCGGATCATGCGCAACATCCTGGTGGACTACGCCCGGACCCGCCGGCGGGCCAAACGCGGCGGCGGCCAGGCGAATGTCCCGCTGGACGATGTCGCGGCCTTCCTGTCCGACCAGGAAGCCGACGAGGTGCTCGTGCTCGACGAGGCGCTCGAGCGGTTGATGCAAATCGATGAACGCGCCGGCCTGGTCGTCCAGTACCGCTTCTTCGGCGGCCTCACGCTCGACGAGACGGCCGAACACATGGGGATCGCCAAACGCACCATCCAGCGCTCCTGGACGATGGCCCGCGCCTGGCTCCGCAAAGAAATGGCCGGCGGGATTTCGCTGGATTAGGCTTTTGCTGGCCATCTTCGCCCGCGTTTGTCGCCAGCACCATAGCCCCCGTCACCCGATCGATCGACCCATGGATCCCCAACGCTGGCAACGCCTCGACGCCCTCTTTTTCGACGCCCTCGCGCTCGAACCCGCCGCCCGCGCCGCGTATCTTGACCAGGCCTGTGGCAGCGATGTCGAATTGCGCCTCGAACTCGAATCCATGCTTGCCGCCGAGGAGGACAGCCTGGTCTTCGCGCTCGAAAGCCGACTGCTGTCCGACGAGCCGGCGCCGGGCGCCGGCGACCTCATCGGCACCCTCGTTGGCCCCTACCGCATCGAAAAACTCCTGGGGGAAGGCGGGATGGGGGAAGTCTATCTTGCGCACAAGGAGGAGGCCGAGTACGACCTGAAAGTCGCCCTCAAACTCGTCCGCCCCGGCTTCCGCAACAACGAACTCGTCGCCCGCTTCCGTGTCGAGCGCCAGGTCCTTGCCCGGCTCAATCATCCCAACATCACCCAGCTGCTGGATGGCGGGGTGGATGCCCAGGGCCGGCCGTACCTGGTGATGCCGTTTGTCGCTGGCGTCCCGATCACCACGTTCTGCGACAAAAACGCGCTGTCCATCGAGGACCGGCTGGCGCTGTTCCGGACGGTCTGCTCCGCCGTCCAATACGCCCATCGCAACCTGGTCGTCCACCGCGACCTCAAACCCTCCAACATCCTCGTCACAGAAGACGGGACGGTCAAGCTGCTCGACTTCGGCATCGCCAAACTGCTCGACCCGGAACAGGCCATCGGGGCCGCCGTCACCCGCTCGCAGGTCCGTCTGATGACGCCCGAATACGCGGCGCCCGAGCAGGTGCGCGGGGAAACGATCACCACGGCCACGGACGTCTACGCGCTGGGGGTGTTGCTGTACGAATTGCTCTCCGGCCGGCGGCCCTACCGGCTCGGCAGCTGGATCCAGGCGGAAATCGAGCGGGTCATCTGCGAGGAAGATCCGCGCCGGCCCAGCACGGCTGTCACCGAAATCGATCCCACCACAGCGAAACAACCTGAAACCTCGCCTGAGGCCGTCAGCCGGGCCCGGCGCACGGGCGTCAGCCGGCTCAAGAAGATGCTGGAGGGGGATCTGGATACGATCGTGATGATGGCTCTGCGCAAGGAGCCGGACCGGCGCTACGCCTCGGTCGAGCAGTTTGCCCAGGATATCGGACGCTTCCTGGAGGGCCGGCCCATCGCCGCGCAAAAGGATACGGCCGGGTATCGATTCCGAAAATTTGTCCAACGCAATCGCGTGGCCGTCGGAGTGGTGGCCGGGGTGTTCGTGCTCGTGTCGGCCTTTGGCGCGGCCATGTACCGCCAGGCCCAGGTGGTCGCCGAGGAGCGGGATAGGGCCCGCCTGGAGGCGGAAAAGGCGCAACAGGTATCGCAATTCCTGGAGGCGTTGTTTGATGCGCCCGACCCCTATGCCGTCACCAACGAACGCCGCGACACGCTGCGCGTCCGCGACCTGCTGGCGGAGGGGGTGGAGAAAGTGCGAAAGGATCTCGCTACCCAGCCGGCCGTTCAGGCGAAGCTGCTCGCCGTACTGGGCACCGTCCACAAAAGTCTGGGGGAGATGGATACCGCGCGGCCGTTGTTGGAGGAGGCGCTCGCCATCCGGCAGTCCGAGGCGGTCGATGAGCCGCTCGACATCGCCGAAAGCCAGGTGTCGCTCGGGCAGCTGTTCAAAGAGTTGGGGGACTATGCGCCGGCGGAATCCCTCTACGTGCTGGCCCTGGAAACGCGCCGCCGGCTATTGCCCGAAAACGACCCCGCTATCGCCGGCGTACTGAACGGGATCGGGACCGTGCGGCAGGACCTCGGCGACTACGCCGCCGCCGATTCGCTCTACCGGGAAGCGTTGGCCATCCACCGCGCCGCACTGGGGCTCGAACATTTCGACGTCACGACGGACATGAATAACCTGGCGACCGTCCTGTATCAGCAGGGAAATTATGGGGAGGCCGAGCCGCTATTTCGCGAGGTGCTGGAGATCCGCCGGCGAACCCTGGGCAACGACCACCCTGATGTCGCCGGCTCGATGTCCAACATGGCGCTGGTGCTCCATCAAACGGAACAGTTGGAGCCGGCCGAGGCGCTGTATCGGGAGTCCCTCGACATCAGAAAAAGGATCCTCGGAGATAATCACCCGGATGTGGCGGCCGGCCTGAACAACCTGGCGGCGGTTCTGAAGGAACGCGGCGATTTCGCCGGCGCCGAACCGCTCTATCAACAATCCATTGAAATCCGTCGGAAACTCCTCGGCGATGTACACCCGTCGATTGCCGTCACCTTGCACAACTATGCCTCGATGCTGAGCGAGAAAGGGGACGTCGATCGGGCAAAGACGCTGTACCTCGAATCGCTTGCCATGAAACGCGCCATCTACGGCGGCAGCCACCCATCTACCGCGGCCACGCTGAATAACCTGGGGACGATGGTGAAGGATAACGGCGATCTCGCCGAGGCCGAACCCTATCTCCGCGAGGCCCTCGCGATGAATCGGGAACTGCTGCCATCGGATCACCCCCGGCTCGGTATGACGCTGGAATCCCTGGGCGACCTGCTCTTCCGGCTGGGCAAGGAGACGGAGGCCGAGCCGTTCCTCGTCGAGGCCATGACGATCATGCGGAAGACGCTGCCCGACGACCACGCGCGGGTGGTCAAGACCGCCGGCCGGCTCGTCGAACTCTACGACAAACGCGGCACGCCGGCGCAGGCCGACCCGTACCGTGCGCTTCTGGCGCCGGCGGACTCCACCCGTTGACGGGTGTTTTCCTGCGCGAAAGTGCGTACCATGGAGCACGCGTTGAAGAGGAAGAGGGCCTTCTCTTTACTGTCATCCCGAACGTGATGCGGATTGGAACCAGGTCGAGTTACGACGCAATGCATTGAGATCAGAGGGTCCCCTCCTCAGCGAGGAGGGGAAATCCCGATCTCGATCGGGATGGGGAGGTAACCCCCCCGCGGCCCCACCACCCCATCCCGGCCGCGATACATCGCCGCCGGGATTTGCCCCTCCTCGGAGAGGAGGGGACCATCAAATTCTATCCTTCCAGGCGATTTAAGAAATCTGTCCCAGTCCTGAAAGCATCACGTTTGACCTCCTGGATGTAACTATCCCGCACCATGCACGCTCCTTCCGCATCCATGCGCTTCGTCCTTCCGCTCCTGCTCCTGATCGCCGGCCTCGCCGGCTGCACCCCGTCCGCCGAAGGCCCCGTGGCCGCCTCGGGTCCCGTCGCCACGACGCTCACGATCCGCCAGGACACCTCCGCCGGCACCATCGCCATCTACCGCGCCGGCGAGGCGGAGCCCATCCTCACCCAGAACGCGAGGCCGGACTTCCGGCCCTATCTCCACCCCCTCGTCGCACCCGACGGACAGGGGCTGCTGTCTGAATTCAGTCCGGACCACCATAAACACCAGACCGGCCTCTACTGGGGCTTCACCCGCGTCAACGGGCGGGACTATTTCCACCACCCCGAAGGCGACTACTGGCGCCGCGTCTCCGCCGAAGTGCTGATCCCCGAAGGGCCGCATGTGCAGTGGCGGACGGTGTACGACCTGCTCGACGAGGCCGGCCGGCCCGTCCTCACCGAAACGCAGACCTGGGCGATGCGCGAGGTGGACGGCGAGTATCTGCTCGACCTCGAATGGCAGGGGCTGGGACGAACCAATGTGACGATCGGGGAATACGACTACGGCGGCCTCTTCATTCGCATGCCATGGCGCGAGGGGATCGAAGGCCGCGTCGTCAACGCGGCCCGCCAGCAGAACAGCCGCGCGGAAGGCCAGCGGGCTATGTGGGTGGATCTCGGGATGAAGGTCGACGGCCGCGATGACCAGGCCCACATCGCCGTGTTCGATCATTCCGACAACGCCGGCTTCCCCCAGCCCTGGCGCGTCGATGACCAGCTCGGCGTCGGGCCCGTGCGGGCCAGGATGGGCGACTGGACCATCGCCGCCGGCCAGACGGAGACCATCCGCCACCAGCTCCTTGTCTACACCGGCGAAAAAAGCGATATCGCCCTCACCGACGCCTGGCAGGCCTACATCGGCGACGAAGGGATGTACGCCACGGCCGCTCTCTGGAATATCGCGCAGGAGGAAGGCCTCGAAGCCGAATTCTTGACCGCCGAACGGGCCATCGAAGCGATGACGATCCCCGCCGGCTACTCCGTCACCCCCTGGGCTGCCGAGCCGATGATCACCCAGCCCATGGCCTTCGCCTGGGACGACCGCGGCCGGATGTGGGTCGCCGAAAACCGCGACTATGAGGCCCGCGACGACGGCTTCTCCAACTCGGGCGACAGCCGCATCCTCATCCTCGAAGACACCGACCGCGACGGCATCGCCGATAAACGCAACGTGTTTCTCGAAGGCATTCCGTTCCCATCCGCCATCGCCGTCGGGTTCGACGGCCTCTACCTCGGCGCCCCACCCAACCTCCTGTTTGTCCCGGACCGGAATCAGGACGACGTGGCCGACTATGACGACATCGAGATCGTCCTCACCGGCTGGGGCATCCGGGACCGCCACGAGACCATCAACAGCCTCCACTGGGGCCCGGACGGCTGGCTCTACGGCCTGGAAGGCTTCGCCACGCCCTCGAAGATCCGTAAACCCGGCGCCGGCGACCGGCTCTACCGCCACGGCGACCCGTTCCCCGACGATATCCTCGAAAAAGAGGGCGTCGATATCGACGGCGGGGTGTGGCGCTACCACCCGGTGAAGGACAAGTTTGAGGTTGTGGCCCATGGCTTTAGCAATCCGTGGGGGATCGACTACGACGCGAAGGGGCAGCTGTTTATCAGCGCCTGCGTCATCCCGCACGTCTTCCATGTGATCCCCGGGGGGATCTACCAGCGCCAGGGAGGGCGGCACTTCAACCCGTACGTCTACAGCGACATCCAGACGATCGTCGACCACCGCCACCGCTCGGCCCACGGCGGGGCGCGGGTCTATCAGTCGGACGCCTTCCCCGAGGACCAGCGCGGCCGGCTGTTTATGGCCAACATCCACGAACACGCCGTCCTGACCGATGTGCTCACCCCCAGCGGGTCGGGTTTCGTGGCGAGCCACGGGGAGGATTTTCTGCTGGCGAATAATGCCCAGTGGATCGGGTTCAGCATGGAGATCGGCCCCGAGGGGGCGGTGTACGTGCTCGACTGGCACGACGCCGACATCTGCGGGAAGGATGTGCTCGACAAAGACACCGGCCGCATCTTCCGCATCGCGCCCGAGGCGACGCTCGCCGAGGACTGGCCGGGGCGGTACGACGACCTGCGGGAGATGTCCGACCTGGACCTCGCCCGCCTCCAGCGGAGCTCGAGCG
>JBGSPJ010000413.1:0-4383 GCA_041738655.1 Rhodothermales bacterium
GAGGGTGAAGTTAACCGCCGGCGGAGTGGAGGCGCCGTCACGCACCAGGACCAGCTCGGCTTCGCCCGGGCCGGCGGCATCGGGCCACCAGCGCTCGACACACGTCCAGAACGCACAGGACGAGGCCCAGAGATAGTAGTCGCCGTCGATGAGGCGTTCGATCGCATAGCTCCCGTCCGAGTCGGTCAGGCCGATCGCCACGCCAAAGCCGATGTCGTTGGGGTAGAGGTTGGCTCCGGGGGAGGCGAAGACGTAGGCGCCGGCGATGGGGTTGTTGTCGTTATCGACAACCCGGCCGGCGATGACGCCATCGGCGCGGGGCAGCGTGAAGTCGATGCCATCCGTCGTCTGGTTCTCGAGCACGCCGACCGCCGTGGCCTCGTCGCGGTTGTAGACGCTGTCGTACCAGAGGGTGGCGTAGAAAGCGTCGTTCCAGAAGTCAAGCGCCACCCGGTAGGTGCCTATGGGCACGTTTTCGAAGACGTAATAGCCGGCCGTATCCACCCGTGCATACGCCGAGAGGTAGATGGGGGTATCTTCGAAGGGTTCGAGGTGGAGGTAGGCGTTATACGCCGGCGAACCGTCGGCCGAGAGGACGCGGCCGCGGATCGTGCCGGTGACACCCATCGGGTCCAATTCGAAGTCGATGTTGCCCGTATCCTGCCCACCCACAACCACCACGGGCGTGGCGTCTTCAATGGCGGTCACGCCGTCGTACCAGGCGTAGGTGGTGAACCAGGGGCCGTAGACCTGGGCCTGGACGAGGTACGAGCCGGAGTTAAGGCCGCTCAGGATGTAGTTCCCCAGTTGATCGGTGGTGGCGGCGTAGATGGGATCGACGTAGATGGAATCGGGCGGGTTGTTGTAGTCGAACTGAACATAGACGGTGGCGCCGGCGATCGGGTCGCCGTCTGGCGTGGAGACTGTGCCGGAGATGGAGCCGCTGCGGGCGAGTTTGAAGTCGATGCCGGTTACAACAGCGCCGGTCACGACCCGCACGGGCGTGGCATCCGATTCCGTTTCGGCGCCTTCGTAATACTGGATGAAGTACCCGTCCGCCCACACCTGCACGAAATACGAGTCATCGATCAGGTTGTCGAGGGTGTAGGCCCCCTGGGCGTTGGTCTCGGCGGCATAAGCCTGGTAGGGGCGATTCAGGGCATAGGCGCGAATCTGGGCGTTGGGGATCGGGTTGCCGCCGGCCTCGGCCATGACGCTACCGCCGAGGGAGCCTGTGCCGGTGATGAGCGGCTCCAGGAAAAAGTCGATGCCTTCGAAGACCTGGTCGGGGTTGACAGGGATGCGCTGGGCTTCTTCGAGGGCGTACTCGCGGGAGAAGAACTGGGCCTGGTAGCCGGCCGCGCCGGCCATGACCAGGTATTCGCCGGGTGCGAGGCCACCCGCTCGGTAGCTGCCATCGGGTTGGACGGTAGCCAGCATCCAGGCGTCCGGGTTGCCGACCAGGTTCATGGAGACGATGAGTACCCAGGCGGAGTCCCGCTCCGAGAGCCCTTTAACGACGCCCGCGAGGCCGCCGGTGGCGTCTCCTTCCGCGGGGTCGCCCGGGTAGCCCGGGGAAACACCCGCGTCCAGCGAGCCGGCGAGCTGGGCGCGGAGGATGCGCAGCGCATGGAGGGCCTGCGCGGGGGCTTCGCCGGAGGCAGAAGATTGCGCCGCGGCAGGGTGGGGCAGAAGCGCTACCGAGAGGAGCGCGAGGGCGAGGTATCGTAGCATGGCGGTGTGTCCGGTTGGATCCGATGAGTGCGCCGCACGAGGCAGCGTCGAAAGGCAGCGTTTAGACCGGCGCCCACAGGGGTTTATTCCGTCGTTACGTGTTCGTTACGACTTTATCTCGAGAATTCCGGCTCGCGAGGGTATGTCGGCTCTCGGAAAACTGTCTAGAAGGGAAAAGGCCAGGACCACGCAACGCCCTCTTGCCCTCCGGGGGTCTGGTTTTGTATCGTTCGTCTAACCTTCTACAGGTTATGCGGACGATGGCCGGCGGTTTCCGCCTCTCATGCCGGCCACGGCCCTCCCGGGTCCGGGCAGCGTTGCTGGTCTTTCATTCACGTTAGACCATGTACCGCTATGAACTGGTTGAGTTTTGTTTCAGGATTGCTAGTCGTCGCGGCCCTCGCGCCGAATTACTGCTCGTACGATGATGGCGATTGTTGGATCGTCGCGACGTACTCCTCCGCGTACAATGCGACGTACTGGACCTCGGTGTGTAATGATTCCTTCGTCGGCAATGGCGCCACCGGGGGGAACTCGATCCCCGGTATTTGTGGGCAGTAGGGGCGCGCGAGAGTCGACACAACCTCACCCCCCTGGTTGCATTTATAAACTCGAACCGAATGATACCGCTATGAAAAACCTACTCAACATGCCACTCATGGCCTTTTGCCTCACACTCGCCGCCTGCGAACAGGTGACCGTCCCGGTTGACGCGCCCGCCCAGGCTGCAACCCTGGAAGTACCTGGACGAACAGGGCATTACAGCACGCCATGGACCTTCAGCGAGGCGCAGATTACGCGTGAGGAGCAGGGCCAGCTCGCTGAAGTGGGATTAAAAGCCACGGTGGCGATCTATCAAATCATCGGCGATGCGTCCGATTGGCGAGACGCGCATGTCGCCATGATGGCTTACATCGATTCGGATACCGAGGCGCCGTCGTACCTGCGCGAGCAGATGGCCAGCGTGCGCATGCTCGAGACCCTGTTCGCCACGGAGGATCGGAGCCCGGAAGCGATCGCGGCGATCGCGTATTATTCCGAGTTCCTCGTAGAGCACCGCACCCCGGAAGGGGGCTTATTGGTCCTCGCGTTAAAAACCCTCCACGGGTACTGGTCTCCTGAGAAAGTGGCCGCCGCAGCCGCGCGCGGGGTGGAAGGCGTGGATGCGTACCTGTCGAAGCGGTATTACTGCGAAGGATGTGCCAGCAAGAAAGGAGGGCTCTCGACAGTCGATATCGAGGGTGTCCAGGCCGGCGAGGATGTCTTCCTGATCCAGGTGGAGCAAGCGCGGGATCAGCTCAAGGCAATGAGCGCGCTGTAACGCGCCCGCGAGAGCGGCCGGCGTAGCCGTAACGACGCCGGCCGCTCCGCAAACGCGTACCGCCAGTTAACCGCTCAAGCCCTTCTTTCTTCTCTTCCCTGTATTTGCTACACTGCCCTGGTACTGTCTCAGTACCGATGCACTCGACGCTTGAACGGCATGCGCAGCTCTCTTTTTGCACTCCTTGTGGTCGCCGGCCTACTCGGGTTGTCGGCCTGCGCCCCGGCCGGCCAGGAAGCGCTCCCCGAGGTAGTGGACTTCGACGCCCACATCCAGCCGATTCTGTCCAATAACTGCTACGTCTGCCACGGCCCGGATGTCAGCACCCGCGAGGCCGGGCTCCGGCTTGACCTTCGGGACTCCGCCCTCGTGGCGCTTGAAAGTGGCGTGGTGGCCGTAGTCCCCGGCCACCCGGAAGACAGTGAACTCCTCCGCCGGCTGATGTCGGACGATCCGGAAGAGCGCATGCCGCCGCCCGAAGTCAAGAAAGTGCTCACCGCTCGCGAAATCGCCCTCCTCGAACGCTGGATCACGCAGGGCGCCGAATATCGCCCGCACTGGGCACTCGTGCCTCCCGAAAAACCCGACCCGCCCCGGGTGCGCCGGCTCGTGACGCCCGTAAACCCGGTCGACCGCTTCGTCGAGGCGCGCCTCATCGACGCCGGCATCCCGCCAGCCCCGGCCGCCTCGAAGACGAGCCTCATTCGCCGTCTCTCCTTCGTCCTGACGGGCCTCCCTCCCACCCCCGAAGGGATAGAGGCGTTTCTGGCCGATACCTCGCCCGATGCCTATGAGAAGCTGGTCGACCGCCTCCTCGCCTCCCCCCACTTCGGCGAGCGATGGGCGAGGCACTGGATGGACGTCGTCCGCTACGCCGACACGAAGGGACACGAGTTCGACTACCCGGTCGTCGGCGCCTGGACGTACCGGGATTACCTCATCCGCGCCTTTAACCAGGACCTGCCCTACAACCGCTTCGTGACAGAGCACCTCGCCGGCGACCTGCTGGATGAACCCCGCCTCAACCCGGAAGAAGGGTACAACGAATCGGTCATCGGCACCCTGTTTTATGCCCTCGGCGAAGGGACGCACAGCCCGGTAGACCTCCAGATTGACGAGGCCGCACGCATCGACAACATTATCGATGTCACGGGCAAGGCCTTCCTGGGCCTGACGGTTGCCTGCGCCCGGTGTCACGACCACAAGTTCGACCCGATTCCCACCACGGACTACTACAGCCTGTATGGGATCGTAAAAAGCACCCGATGGGCGCTGCGCGACGCCCGCGCCACGCCGGCGCACGCCCGCACGGCAGAAGCGCTCGAGCA
>JBGSPJ010000449.1:0-5335 GCA_041738655.1 Rhodothermales bacterium
GCGGCCTCCGGTCGGTCCGCCACGGCGTTCACCACCTGCCGGCGCAGGGCCTCGTCGCACACGGCCGGCGTGTCGAATCCGGTCAGGTGGAGGTCGCCGCGATGTTTTCGCAGGGCGAGACCCAGTGAACCGCCGACGAGACCTAGGCCTAGGATTGCAATCTTATGGATCATGTCCGTACACTGAGCCCGAGCCGTCCCAGCGCTGGTTGCGTGCGCCGAAAGGAACGCACGAACGGCAGCGAGTCGCAAGGCTTCTATGTGAAGGGGGCGGGAAAACGAAAGGAACGTATGTTATTCCCTATCGGCGACGACAACGGGGCCATCCGCCGGCCGGCCTGGATCAGCCTCATTCTCATGGCGGCGAACGTCGCTGTTTTTGTGTTTCTGCAGGGGTGCGGAGCGAACGAGGCGTTTACGTACGGCTACAGCGTGATTCCGTACGAGATTGTCACGGGAACGGATCTGACCGACCCTCAGACAATGCAAGCCGGTGCTGAAACGGCGGTCATTCCTCAGGCGCCGGGGCCTTTCCCGATCTTCTTAACCATCCTGAGCGCTATGTTCATGCACGGCGGGTTGGGCCATATCGGGGGCAATTTGCTCTATTTGTGGATTTTCGGGGACAATGTAGAGCATCGGTTTGGTGCCTTCCCGTTTCTCCTGTTTTACCTCGCCAGCGGCGTGGCCGCAACAGCGGCTCAGATCCTTCTCGATCCCACCAGCGTCGTGCCCAATCTCGGGGCGTCGGGTGCGATTTCGGGCGTCCTGGGGGCTTATCTGGTGCTGTTTCCACGCAACAAAGTGCACGCGCTCTTTTTCTACTCTGTCGTATCGGTGCCGGCGGTGCTGGCGATCGGGTTATGGATCGTGATGCAGCTCTTCAGCGGGTGGGGAGCGCTGGTAAACGAAAGCGCCGTAGGCGGGGTGGCCTACGGCGCTCATATTGGCGGCTTTGTCGCCGGCGTGGTGCTGGCTTTCGCCATGCGCCTCGTCATTCGCGAGGAACCGCGCGATCCGTTCGACCGGTACGCCGTATACGATCGCTCGCGGCGTATCTGGTAGCGCGGCCGCCGCAGTTACTCGGCGCTTTCCTCGGCCTTGGAGGGCGACTCTTCGGGGTTCTCGTCCTTGCTCCCCTTGGTGCCCTTTTTCGTCGTCCGCGTTTCCTTGGGCTTCTGTCCCTTGGTCGTTTCGAAGACCAGGCCATTCGGGTCCTTTTCGGCGTCGTACGAGATCAAGATCTTGTCGCCGGCCGCGAGGTTGTTGCCCAGGATCGCTTCGGCCATCGGGTCTTCGACGTATTTCTGGAGCGAGCGACGGAGCGGACGGGCGCCGAACTTGGCGTCGTAGCCCTTGTCGGCCATGAAATCCATCGCCGAGCGTTCCAGGACGACCTCGATGCCCACCGTGCGTGCACGGCTGAAGAGGTCGTTCGCCATCAGATCGATGATCTGGTGGATGTGGTGTTTTTCGAGCGGGTGGAAGACGATGACGTCGTCGATACGGTTCAGAAACTCGGGATTAAAGACCTTTTTGAGGGCGTCTTCGACCGTGCTTTTGAGGGCCGAGTAGTTGTATTCGGAGCCGGCGTCGGACGCGGAGAAGCCGATGCCTTTACCCAGGTTCTTGATGTCTCTCGCCCCGATGTTCGAGGTCATGATGATGATGGTGTTCCGGAAGTCTACCCGCCGGCCGAGGCCGTCGGTGAGGATACCATCGTCCAGCACCTGGAGCAGGATGTTGAATACGTCCGGATGGGCCTTCTCGATTTCGTCGAGGAGGACGACTGAGTAGGGCTTGCGGCGCACCTTTTCGGTGAGCTGGCCGCCCTCTTCGTAGCCGACGTATCCCGGAGGCGCGCCAACGAGGCGGCTGACCGAGAACTTCTCCATGTACTCGCTCATGTCGATGCGGATGAGCGAGTCCTGCGAGTCAAACAGGTACTCGGTGAGCACCTTCGCGAGCTCCGTCTTACCGACGCCGGTGGGGCCCAGGAAGATAAACGACCCGATGGGCCGTTTGGGGTCCTTGAGGCCGGCGCGGGTGCGGCGGATGGCGCGGGAGAGTTTGGTGATCGGTTCGTCCTGCCCGATGACGCGGCCCTTGAGCTCCTCTTCCATGTTGAGGAGTTTGGCGCTTTCGGGCTCGGAAATTTTGTCGACCGGGATGCCGGTCATCATGGCGACGACCTCGGCGATGCTCTTCTTCGACACGTCGTGGACCTCGGTTTCAGCCTTGCGCTCCCATTCGCGCTTGGCTTCTTCGAGCTCTTCCTGGAATTTTTTCTCCGTGTCGCGGAGGCGGGCGGCTTCCTCGAAGCGCTGGCTCTTGACGACGCGGTTTTTTTCCTCGCGGATCTTCTCGATCTGTTCCTCGATGGCGACCATCTCCTTCGGGACGCGGATGTTGGAGAGGTGGACGCGTGCGCCGGCCTCATCCATCACATCGATGGCTTTATCGGGCAGGAAGCGATCCGTGATGTATCGGTCGCTCAGCTGCACGGCCAGTTCGATGGCCTCGTCCGAGTAGCGCACGTTGTGGTGCTCCTCGTACTTGTCCTTGATGTTGTGGAGGATATGGACCGTTTCCTCCGGCGTGGAGGGATCGACGATGATCTTCTGGAAGCGGCGGTCGAGCGCGCCGTCCTTCTCGATGTACTGGCGATACTCGTCGAGCGTGGTCGCGCCGATGCACTGGATCTCGCCACGGGCGAGGGCCGGCTTGAACATGTTCGAGGCGTCGAGGCTACCCGAGGCTCCGCCGGCGCCCACGATCGTGTGCAGCTCGTCGATGAACAGGATCACATCCGGGCTCTTTTCGAGCTCGTTCATGACCGCCTTCATGCGCTCCTCGAACTGGCCGCGGTACTTGGTGCCGGCGACGAGCGCCGCCAGGTCCAACGTAACGATGCGTTTGTCGTAGAGCACCCGGCTGACTTTGCGCTGGATGATGCGCATGGCCAGGCCTTCCGCTATGGCGGTCTTGCCGACGCCCGGTTCGCCGATGAGCACCGGATTGTTCTTCTTACGCCGGCTCAGAACCTGGGCCACGCGCTCGATTTCGCGCTCACGTCCGACAATGGGGTCGAGCTTGCTTTCCTCGGCCAGTTTGGTCAAATCCCGACCGAAGTTGTCGAGAACAGGTGTTTTGCTCTTTTCCATTTTACTACGCTCTTTTCCGTATCCAGAGGACGGGGTGCCTCCCGATCGGCTTCCGGAGGAAGATGACGACGATGCTTTGCCGCTGATGATCGAATCGAGTTCGGCGCGCACGGCGTCATACGTGATCGAAAAGCCCTGTTGCAAAATCTGGGCGGCGATGTTTTCATCGTCGCGCAAAAGGCTTAACAAGAGGTGTTCCGTACCGATAACGTCGCTCTTGTAGAGCTTGGCTTCGAGGTACGTAATCTTTAAAACTTTCTCAGCCTGTTTGGTAAGCGGGATGTTTCCCACGGTCAACGTGCCGCCTGTGCTGCGGACAGTATCCTCGATGGCCTTTTTGAGTTTGAAAAGATCGCACCCCAGGTTGCGAAGGATCTTTACCGCGATGCCTTCGCCCTCCCGAATGATGCCGAGCAACAGGTGTTCGGTACCGATATAATCGTGCCCGAGACGAATCGCTTCTTCCCGACTGTAGGAGATCACGTCACGTACGCGATTTGAGAAATTCCCTTCCATGCCTTACACATTCTGAGCGCGGCGGGCGAGAGGCGGCCGGATGCTCGGTTACTTTTTTGGGGATCCGGTTCAGGCGGCGGCGGGGGCCACCCTCCCGAGGGATCAAGTTTGTTGGGCGCTAATCGCCGTCTTCGTTGACATGGCACGCAGTACCCACAGACGGCGCGGGCCGGGTCTTGCGTGATCGCCAAGAATGGTCACGTATGTAAACCGGGGCTTGCTAGTGCTGTTCCTCGCCGAATCGGTGGCCCCGAGGCCGGCCCTGTCATATCAGGTGGAAGGGCGCCCGGGTGTGGCGAGGACAGCATGGCCGGCTCCCGTTGGTAATCAGGCCGCGAAACTGGAACCGCAACCACAGGTGGTCGTGGCGTTCGGGTTGTTGAACGTAAACCCGCGGGCACTCAGACCGTCGTGGTAGTCCACCGTCGTGCCGAACAGGTACAGGCCCTGCCGCTTGTCGATGTACACTACGATATCTTCGTACTCAAATGCCAGGTCGTGCTCGCGTTTCTTGTCGAAGCCCAGTACATAACTCATACCAGAGCACCCCCCGCCGCGAACGCCGATTCGCAGCCCGAAGCCTTCCGGTATGTCTTTGGTCGAAATAATCTTCTTGATTTCGTCTGCGGCTCGCGGGCTCAACGAAACAGGAGCGTCGGGCCGCGCCAGCGTTTCCGTCTGATGCATGGGATTGCGTGACCGTGTTGCAGCGGTGTTACAACTGTGCGTGCGATACGAGCCACCCGGTTGCGGGTGCTCGTTCGGGGTAGCTGTTGATCCAACGAACCCTCTAGGGGGCAGTTCCCCGGCAAGCCTGCGGGTCAGCGGCGGCCAGTTTCGTAGGCTCACACCTCCATTGCCAATGCCAGGACTGCAAAGAACTCGATGCCCACCCTCCGTTTACCGGCGGTAGGATACGCACCCATTATCGGCCGCGACTGTGGTTTCTTGAGTACCACCCTGGATTTGCCCTACAGCCGGATGGGCACGCGGTCCGGCCATCCTCCCGAAGCTGTCGCTAAGGGCCGAGCGGCGTGGCTACAACAACCGATCGTTTGTAGGATCGGCTGATTTTCTTCGTGGCAAAGAAGGCCTCAACGAGGACGAGGTAGCGTCCGATCCGGACGCGCTCGCCGGTGTCGTCCAGGCCGTCCCAGATCGCCTGGTGGTCGTGCCCGCTGAAGTCGGCCTCGCCCAGTGTGCGGATCAGTCTTCCTTCGGCGTCGAAGATGCGGGTGCGGACGACTGCTGGCGCTTCCAGGACCTGGACGCGCACGAGACAGACATCGTCCCGCCCATCGCCATCCGGAGAAAAAACGGCCGGCAGGATCGTCATCGCTTCCTCCGGCTTCTGCACCCCGGGAATCCCACCCCCAGGATCCTGATAGATGGCGTTTGGCCGGCCCGGGGTGCCGCCTTCGGGTGCGACGGTGGTGGACCATGAGCCCGCTGCGTCAACCGGCGCTTCCGGCCATCGGCGCTCCAGCGCGAGGCCACGCGATTCGGCGAGCAGCGGATGATGCCAGGCGGGGATGTATGTCACGGCCTCGACGACCTGCCCGTCCTGTACCAGGCGCACGTCGTCGCCGGTGTTGCCGAGGCCCAGCGAGGCGGCATCGACCGGCAGCCAGGCGACTTCTTCGATGCCGGGCAAGG
>JBGSPJ010000473.1:0-21819 GCA_041738655.1 Rhodothermales bacterium
TACGGATGGCGACTTCACGCCGTTTGACCTCGCCGGCGGATCCTATATCCTCGAGGCCGTTCCGTATGCCGGCCCCGGAGGAACAGGCGCCGCGGGCGACTCGGTTGTCGTTGCTTTCACCGTCGCGGGCACCCCGGTTGAACCCGGCGTCGGTGGCTTCACGCTCATCGATGCCGATACCGATCTCCCCATCCCCGGCTTCGACCCGATTCCGGATGGCGCCGTGCTGGATCTCACCGAGCTGCCGCTGAACCTGGCGTTGCGCGCGAACACCATTGATCCCGATGGCGTGATTGGTAGCTTGACCATGGTGTTGGCTCGCTCGGACGGGGGCCTCGTGGGCGGCGCCACCGCCACGGACGACGGGGCGCCGTACAGCCTGTACGGCGATGCCGGCGGCGACTTTGCTCCGGGAACGCTCGACGTGGGCGCGTATACGTTGGCGGGCACGCCATTCGCCGGCGCCGGCGGTGCTGGCGAGGCGTTTCAGGGGGCAGCGATTGCCTTCACCGTCATCGGGCCGCGGATCGAGAGTTATACCCTTATCAATGCCGCGACCGAGGAAGTCGTCCCCGGATTCGACCCGATTCCCGAGGGCTCCGAGCTGAACCTGGCCGCGTTGCCCGGCACGTTGAACATCCGCGCCAACACGCGGGACCCGCGGGATATCCTCGAAAGCGTCAAGTTTGTGATGACGCTCGACGGGGCGAGCGTGCGTACGACCACCGAGCGCGCGCGGCCGTATTCGCTCTACGGGGATTTTAACCAGGCCGTTCAGGGCAACGACACGTCCATCGATGTTGACCCGCCCAACATCCCCAATTATGGTATCTGGCCGGCGCCCCTGAATGGGACGTACACGCTGCTCGGGACGCCGTACGACACGGACACGCCCAGTACAGGCCGCGCGTACGGGCCGCTGACCCTCACCTTTTCCATCGTCAACTCCCCTGCCGGCTCGGCCCCGCCGTCGGGCGTGCTCACCAACTACCCTAATCCCTTTAATCCCACCACCACAATCCGCTTCAGCCTCGCGGAGGCCCAGAAGATCCGGCTCCGCGTGTTCGATGCGGTCGGCCGGGAGGTGCGTGTGTTGATGGACGGGACGGTGGAGGCCGGCGTCTACGACATCGAGTTTGAGGCCGGCTCGCTGGCGAGCGGGCTGTATCTCTATCGGCTGGAAAGTGATGCCGGCGTGCTGGTACGTCCGATGATCCTGATGAAATAGCGCGAACAGCCCACTCCTGTTTGCTCCGCACGAAAGTCTTCCCCCACTCACGATGAACTGTATGGTAGTTACGATGTCGCGCTTGCGGTCGATCGCGCTGGGCGCCCTGCTGGTCGGGCTCCTCGCGACGCCGCGCTCTGGCGCTGCCCAGGACGTCTGCCGCGGGCCGTTTGCCGTCAACGTCCGCCTTTTTCCGCTCGGGCCGGCGTACGCCGAGATGCAAAAGACGGTCGAATGCAACCTCTCGGAAGTGCTCACCGCCATCGATCAGCAGAAGTATCAACGGACCACCTACATCACCGTGGACGCCGCCCAAAAAGTGGTGGAGGAGGCGATGGGCAAGTACCGGACCCGCCAGCCGCTCTATCGCGCACTGCTGGTGCCGCACCTGACCGATGACCGGGTGTACGAAGTCCGCGGCATCCACGTTCAATCCCTCGAGGATGGGACGGAGCGGCAGCCTCAGCTTGCGTTCACACTGGATGAGACAGGCAAAATCACCGACGTGGCGATTGTGGATAATACTGCGCGCAACCGGGAGCGGGAGGCGTTGCGGAGCCAGTTCCAGGGCATGCCCGACGCCACGGAGCGGTTGCACGTGCTGGAGATGGTGCTCGATCTGGAGGCCGCCTATGCACAGGATGGGGCGCAGGCCATCAACCAGAGCCTGCGTGCGGAGCTGGCCGACGCGTTTGTCGTCGTGTCCAAGCTGTCGGAAGCCGGCCGCGCCTCCGAGAAGCGGTATCCCGCGAGCCAGTACGCCGATGCGTTTACACAGGCCGTTCAGAATCAACGCGAACCCGAGGTGACGTTCGAGCAGATCCGCATCTATCCCCAGAAGGACGCCAACAACCAGCTGGTGCCGAACCGGTATCACGCGACCTTCCTGCAGCACTTTATGTTCACCCCGCGCGGGTATCTGGATACCGACTACATCTCGCTTGATATCGAGTTGGTGGGGGATGGGGCGATCGAGTTGCGTCGCGCCGGCCGGGGCTCGTTCGCCGTTGTCAGCATCCCCTCGCTCGCGGCCATCACCGAGATGGATGGCCTCGGCGTAGCCCTGGCCACGCCGCATGACTTCGTGAACGTTTCCCAGCAATACCATTACCTCCGCATCGGCGGGGCGTGGTTCGAGGCGCAGGACATCCGCGTCACACCGGAACAGGTCGTGCAGCGCGACACCATCATCGTCGAGCTGACGCCGCTGGCCGGCCGGATCCAGATCTCCTCAAATCCCTCGAACGCCGCGCTGAGCATAAACGGCGTGTCGCAGTCCGACTACCAGAGCGGCGATGTACGCGTGGTGCCCCTCGGCCAGTTGCAGCCCGTCCCCGGCCAGCCGGATCAGCGGCAGGTGACCGTGGCGCTGTCCAGGTTGCACTACGTACCGGTGGAGCGTACCGTCATCCTGACCTCGCCCGATCAGCCGGCGGTGGTCGATATCACCCTCGAGCGCCTCAAGGGGACGCTTGACGTCACCACCACGCCCACGGGATCCGAGGTGCTGGTGGATGGCGAGCCGATTGGCGTCTCGCCGATCTCCACCATGCTGGAAGTTACCGGCACCGACCGCCCCCCGTACGTCGTGACGGCGCGCAACACGGCCTGCCTACCCACCGAGGCGCCAGAAGAATGTGTGATGATGATCCCGTCCGAACCCATTTCCGCCGCCATCGACGATCAGGTGCCCACGAGCCTGGACATCGCGCTGGCGCCGCTGTATATCCGCAACGAGACCACGACAGCCGACATCGACGCCGTCCTGACCCGCGAAGGGGAGTCCCTGATCGTGCGCTACGACGTGGCCGATCGGGAGGGGAAAAGCCGGCGGTACACGGTGGATTTTGGCTACCGGGATGCCAGTGGCGCCCGCGTGGCCGCGCCGGTGGCGCCAGCGTGTATCGAGAGCGATGGCGCGTGCCTGGGCAAGGGCATCGTGCCTGGAGCCTACGGCTTTGTGTGGGACATGGACGCAACGCCTCCCGGGGTGTCGCCCGTGCTCACGCTCAAGAAAAAACGCACGCGCTGGCCGTATTTCCTGATACCGGCCGCCGCCGGCGTTGCCGCCGCCTTCATCTTCCCGCGGACGGGCAGCGGAGGCGATCCGTTCCTGCCCCCGCCCCGTCCCGAGTAACCCGAGTATAACCCTAGTCTAGTCTGTGCCGATGCCTACGCGAACGCACGTTTCTCGCTTCTGGAAAGCCTGTTTGCTGGCGCTTCTTGCGCCCGCTACGCTCGCCGCCGCCCAGGTGGGGCAGCCTCCGGTGGACCCGCCGGCCCTGGCCCTGCCAACCGATCAGGACACGCTGTTCACGCTCACACCTCCCGTTCAACTGGAATGGGGAGAGGTGGCCGGCGTGGGGACCTACGAGGCCCAGGTGTTCACGACACCCGATGTCGAAGGGCAGGAACCGCTGCCGTTCCGCTCGCGCGCGCTCGACGATCCGTTCTTCGAACTCCCCAGCGCCGATCTGCTGGCGATTGCCGATACGGCGCGGACGTTCACCTATTACTGGCGCGTTCGGGCCCGCAACAACGAGGGCGAAGGCCCCTGGAGCGAGGTGTGGGAGTTTACGATCGATCTGCGCCCGACGGTCGGGCCCATCGACACCCAGATCGTTGATGAGTTGCAGGAGTTGGCCTTCACCGCGCCGGCGTCCGACCCACTCGGCGGCGTCCTCACCTTCAGCCTCGACCCCGCTTCCCTCGCGCTGGGCATGACCATCGACCCGGCGACGGGCGCCTTTGCGTGGACGCCAACCGAGGACCAGGGCCCCGGCTCCTACACCGTCACCATCGAGGTGACCACCGAGGATGGCGTCGTGTCTGCCGTTACGTTCGAGGTGAATGTCGGCGAGGTGAATGCCGCGCCCGTGTTGGCGCCGATTGGCGATCAACAGGTGGCGGCCAATACGGAGCTCACGTTCACCGCCGTGGCGACCGACGAGGATGTGCCGGCGAATACACTCACCTACAGCCTCGACCCCGATGCCATCGCGCTCGGGATGACCATCGACCCCGTGACCGGCGTCTTCAACTGGACGCCCCATGAGTCGTACGACCCCGGCGTGTACCCGGTCACCATCACCGTGACCGACGACGGCAACCCCGCCCTCTCCGCCTCCGAGACGATCTCGGTGCAGGTCGGCGAATTCGGCATCCCGCCCGTCATCGACGCCATCGCGGACCAGTCCGTCGATGAAGGCGTCGCCCTGGCGTTGACCGTCTCGGGTGCCGACGTCGACACGCCGCCCGACAGCCTTACCTTTGCCCTCGACCCCGCCTCTTTGGCGCTCGGGATGACGATCGCGGGCCTCGACTCCACCAGCGCCACCGTTTCGTGGACGCCGGCGGAAGATCAGGGCCCGGGTGTCTACACGGTAACCGTCTACGCCACGGACGACAGCGGCTCCGCGTTGACGGATTCGACCACCTTCGTGATCACCGTCAACGAAGTCAACGCCCCGCCCGTGCTCGACGCCATAGGCGACCAGGCCGGCGCGGCGAATGTAGAAATCGCCTTTACCGCCACGGCCACCGACCCCGACATCCCCGCGAACGCGCTTGTGTTCTCAATCGATGAGGCGTCGCTCGCGCTCGGCATGACCATAGATGCCGCCACCGGCGCCTTTAGCTGGACGCCGGACGAGACGTACGACCCCGGGGTCTACCCGGTCACCGTCACCGTGACCGACAATGGGGCGCCGGCGCTGTCCGATGCCGAGACCATCGCTCTCCGCGTGGGTGAAGTGGGCATCGCGCCTGTGGTGGATAGCCTGGCCGACCAGAGCGTGGACGAGGGGTCGACCCTCGTCGTTCTCGCGACCGGCTCCGACGGCGACACGCCACCGGATAGCCTCACCTTCAACCTCGATGAAGCGTCGTTGGCCCTGGGGATGACCATCGCTGGCGTGGATTCCTCCAGCGCTACGATTTCCTGGACGCCGACCGAAGCGCAGGGCCCCGGCTCGTATGATGTTACCCTCCGCGCCACCGATGACAGCGCCTTCGCGCTCTTTACCGAGATCACCTTCACCGTAGTGGTGAACGAGGTCAACCTTGCGCCTGAGCTGGCCGAGATCGCCGACCAGACCGCCATCACGTTGCAGACGCTGACGGTACAGGCGGCGGCGACCGATTCCGATCTCCCCGAAAACACCCTGACATATCGCCTCGACGCCGCGTCCCTGGCTCTGGGGATGAGTGTCGACCCGGCAACCGGCGCCTTCAGTTGGACCCCCGGCGGCGCGCTCGTTGGCGCCACGCCGACGGCGACGCTGTATGTGGATGACAGGCCGGCCGGCGACCCCGCGTTGCTGACCGATTCCACGACCTTTGTCGTCACCGTCGATGGCGGCGCTCCGACCCTCGGTACCCCGGATGGGGCGTGCAGCGTGCTGGCCGAGTTTCCGCTCAACTGGGCCGAACTGCCCTCGGCCGATCAGTACATCGTCGAGATCGATGCCAGTCCCGGCTTCACCAGTCCGGTGCGGGAAACCGTGACCGGACCGCCGTTCGCGGCGCCGCTGGCCACACTGAACGAGGATCAGGTCTATTACTGGCGCGTGATCGGCATCAACAGCGTGGCCGGCGTGTCGGGAGTGCCCTCCGAGTTCCGCTCCTTCTCGCGGTGGCCGGCGACGATCAGCCTGGCGCATACGCTCACGTACCCGAAGGCGACCGAGTCCGGCGACTTCCGGATGGTGAGCGTGCCGGGTCAGGCGCAGGATCTGGCGCTGCCGGCGACGTTCCCGGGGCAGTCGGAAGGGACGGACTGGCGCGTGTTCCGGGACAACAGTGTCGTGGCGTCGTATCCCACCTACCTCGTCCAGTACGAACCCGGGCAGAATGCGGCGGATTTTGAGTTCGAGCCGGGCGTCGGGTACTGGGCGATCAGCTCCAGCGCCTGGACGGTGCCGCAGCTAAACGTCGCTTCCGTGCCGCTCGATCAACCGACGTCCTCGTTTTTCGGGATCCCACTGAACCAGGGGGCCACGGAGAGCGACGCGCGGTGGACGATGATCGGCAATCCGTACGATTTCCCCGTCAGCTGGCAGGCGATTCGGGAGGCCAACGGCCTCGTCGCCGGCGACGACCTGTGGGACTGGACCGGCCAGCAGTACGAGTCGGTCGACCTCATGGAGCCGTACAAGGGCTATTACTTCTTTAACCGCCCGAACTTGCCGCAGCTGGCCATGCCTTGTGACCTGCGTGTGACGCCCGGCGCCCCGACGGCCGTCAGGCCCGATCTGGCGGAGCATCTCGACCTCACCGTGTTCGGGGAGGTGGATGGGCAGGTGTCGCCCGTGTCGTCGGTGCGGGTGGGCGTACACGAAGCCGCCGCCGCGGCCGTGGATGCCTACGACCGGTTTGTGCCGCCGGCGTACTTCGAACGCACCCGCGTGACGCTGGTGAACGAGGCGTTGGATACGCGGTACCCCTACCTCGTGCAGGACGCCCGCGCCGAACTCGGCGAGGGGCAGTCGTTTATGATTGAAATCAAGGCCGTTCCGGGCGAATCCGTACCACTTTCGGTGCAGGGTCTGGATGGGTGGATGGGCGCCGGCGCGATGCTCATCGACCCCGTGTTGGGGCGTACGTACGATCTCAACGCCACGCCCACGATCCGCCTGGAGCCGACAGTGGAATTTTCCCGCTACCAACTCCTCGTGGGGGATGCCGCCTTCCTCGAGAAGGCGCGTCTTGCGGCCGTGCCTACCGAGTACCGATTGTTGCAGAGCTACCCGAACCCGTTCGCGGAGCGTACGACGATCGAGTACGCCCTGCCGGAGGCCGGCCCCGTGCGGATCGAAGTCTACAACGTCCTGGGTCAGCGCGTGAGTATGCTGGTGAGCCAATCCCAGGAAGCCGGCTTGCACCGTGTGACGTGGGACGGCCGTGGGGATGGCGGCGAGCCCGCGGCAAGCGGTGTGTATTTTTATGTGTTGGAATCGAACGACTTCCGCGCGACGCGGCGCATGATTATTACTCGATAAGGGTGGCCGTGCGCCCCTACGGATACCGAATCAACCCACATGGGTGTTAACAAAATTCCGAATCGATTAAAAAAGGCAGTTTGTCATCCCGCACTTGATGCGGGATCCAGCGGGATTGCTATTCGGCTGGATCCCGGGTCGGAGCCCGGGATGACAATACAATCGTAATTGGCGTTTTGTTAACACCCCTGATCAACCTATGAAAAATATCCTCCTACTCTGCGCGATGCTTGCTTGCGCCACAGCCTCCGTGTCCGCGCAGGACTATCGCGGCCGGCTGGACCTGACGCCGTACATCGGTGCGTTTGTGCCCGCGAACGACGTCGTGAAATCCGGCGCTCTGGCGACCGGCTCGCCGGCGGCGAAACACCAGGTCGACCTCCTCTTTGGCGGCAAGCTGACTTACTGGTTCGGGGAGGCGATCGGTGTCGAGGCGGATGTCGCGGTGGCGCCCAACGCGCTCGAGAGCGAAGCGTTTGGCGTTCCCGGAAGCGTGGACGCCCGGTTTATCGCGGCGGATCTGCGTATTGTGCAGGTGTTTGCGCGGGACAACGCGTCGCCGGCGCTGCTCCTCAGCGGCGGCATCGGATTTATGGCCACCTCGTACGACGAGCTGGACATGACGACCGGGGGGCTGGGTGTGCTTGGTATCGGGTTCCGGCTGCCCATCGGCGCCCTCGCCCTGCAGCTGGAGGCCGAAGATTTTATTTCGACGACGCGATGGGAGCTGCCAGATGGCGACCACACCGACAAGGTTATGCAGAACGACATCCGCCTATCGATCGGGCTTGTGGTGCCGCTCGTTCGCTGAAGCGGATGGAGCGTAACCTGCCAGCCCCTGGGTCGTAAAGCCGGCAGACGCTACACGCGTGGGCCCCACCGTGGGGCATTCGGGGGTGTGGCTCGCTCAACTTGATACATTGAATCGCATGAAATCCCATCGTGTATTTGCCGCCGTGGCGGCTCTGGCCTTATTCCTTGGCGCCTGCGCGACATCCAAGCCGCCGGCCGCCACGCCTGGTCCCATCGAAACGGCCGCGCCGGCGCCCCCACCCGTAGCCGCGGAGGTGCCGGCTGCCATGGAGGATCGCCTCGTCAACGCCTACATCGCCGCGACGGGCGGGCTCGAAGCGATTCGTGGGATGCAGACCGTCACGATGAAGGCCGACATATCGATGATGGGCATGAACATGCCCCTTGTGATCTATTCGAAGCGTCCGGGGAAAATGCGCAGCGAAGTGGACGTGACGGCGATGAATATGAAAGTCGTGACGGCTACGGACGGCACGACGGCCTGGACGCAGAACCCGATGGTTGGCCCCACGGCCCAGGTGTTGCCGGCCGAGCAGGCGAAGACCATCGCCGACCAGGCCGATATAGACGGGATGCTCGTAGGGTACAAAGAAAGGGGGTATTCGGTGACGTACGTCGGCGAGGAGCCCGTCCGCGGGAAGCCGGCGCATAAACTGAAGGTGGACCGTCCCGGGCAATCGCTTGTGCACGTGTTCTTAGACACCGAGTCCCACCTGCAGGTAAAGCAGGAGGGTGAGGGCTTGGATCCCCAGAGCGGCAGCCGCGTCCCGATGGCGACCTATATGAGCGACTACCGGGCCGTGGAGGGTGTCATGATGCCCTTCCTCATGGAGGTGGAAATGAGCGGTAACATCTTCCAGACGATGACAATGAGCCAGATCGAAGTAAACACCGAGATCGAAGACAGGCTCTTCAGTCTCCCCGTGTCCGCCAATTGATACCCGATGGTGCGGCGGGGTCGACAAACGATTCCCGCCGCACCCATTATCCGGCTCTGCATCCTGCCGATACCCATTCCGACTGCGATATCGCACGAGGAAACCTATCGGTCAGGATATGAAAGAGAAGGCCAGCGTCTACGATTACGATCTTATCGTCATAGGGTCCGGCCCGTCCGGTCAAAAAGCGGCGATTCAGGCGGCGAAGCTCCAGAAGCGGGTGGCGCTGATTGAGAAAAAGGGGGTCGTGGGCGGCGTGTGTATCAACACAGGCACGATTCCGAGCAAGACCCTCCGCGAAGCCGCGATGTACCTGTCCGGCTACCGGCAGCACAACATCTACGGGCGGTCGTACTCCGTGAAGGAGAAGATCACGATCGATGATCTCCTCTTTCGTACGGACCATGTGATCCGGCTCGAGATCGATATCATCCGGCACCAGCTGCTGCGGAATCATATCGATCTGTATACGGCGAGCGCGACCTTTGTCGATGACCACACCGTACGCATGAACTTCGCCAGCGCCAATAGCGCGCGTGACGTGACGGGCGAGCGGATTATCATCGCGGTAGGCACCTCGGCCACTCGTGATCCACACATTCCCTTTGACGACCGGAATGTGATCACCAGCGACGAGATCCTGGGCCTCAACGAAATTCCCCGCTCCCTGGCCGTGATCGGCGGCGGCGTGATCGGTATCGAATACGCGAGCATTTTTGCGTCGCTTGGGGTGCATGTCACCGTCATCGACAAGCGGAAGGACCTGCTCTCGTTTATCGATTCCGAGATCATCGACTCCCTGGTGTATCATCTGCGCCAGCAGCGGGTCGTCTTTCGGCTGGGAGAGGAGGTGAGCGGCGTGGAGGTATTGGATGACGCGCATCAGACGGTGCGCATCCACCTCGACAGCGGGAAGAAGGTGATCGCCGAGAAGGCGTTATACAGTATTGGACGAACGGGGGCGACGGGGACGTTGAATCTAACGGCCGCCGGCCTCGAGGCGGACGACCGGGGGCGTCTGACGGTAAATACCCACTTTCAGACCAACATTCCGCACATTTATGCCGTGGGAGACGTCATCGGCTTCCCGAGTCTGGCGTCATCGTCGATGGAACAGGGCAGGCTGGCGGCGAATCATGCGTTTGGCCTCCACACCGGCGTCATGCCCGAGCTGTTCCCGTACGGCATCTACAGCATTCCCGAGATCTCGACCGTCGGTCAGAACGAGGAAGAGCTGACACGCGCCGGCATCCCCTACGAAATCGGGAAAGCCCAGTACAGCGAGGTGGCTCGCGGGCAGATCATCGGCGACACGATTGGTTTGTTGAAGCTGATCTTCCACATCGAGACCCGCAAGCTGCTCGGCGTGCACATCATCGGCGAGGGCGCGAGTGAACTCATCCATATCGGCCAGGCGGTTCTCGGGTTCGGTGGGACGATCGATTATTTCATCAACACCGTATTTAACTACCCGACGCTGGCCGAGAGCTATAAGATCGCTGCACTGGACGGGATGAATCGGATCGGGCTGGCGCTCAAGGATACGGCTGTTCGTGTATCGACACGGAAGAAGACCGAAGCGCCGGCGGTGCCGGTAGCCGCGGCGGTCGCGCCGGCCGAACCGGTGACTGAAAAGGCGACCGAACCGGTTGTTGTCGACAAGTTACACGACGCCGGCGTGCAGGCCAACGGGTACTAAATCGGGCGGAACCTTCGCCCGGGTCTGTGTTGAAATGGCCTGATATTTCCACAGAAACGGGGCAAGAACGAATCGATGCGACGGATACTGGTTACGGGCGCGAACGGTCAGATCGGCGGTGAACTCGTCCGCCGGTTACGCGCGAAGTACGGACCATCCGCGGTGCTGGGGTCGGATCTGAGGCCGGCATCGGGCGACGCCGCCAACGGCCAGCATGTGCTGGTGGACGTGCGCGACCGGGCACGGATGGAGCAGCTGATCGTAGAGGAAGGGATCGACGGGGTATACCACCTGGCCAGTCTGCTCTCCGTGACGGGCGAGGCCAATCCGGATCTCGCGTGGGAGGTGAATCTGCAGGGGTTGAAACATGTGCTGGACATCGCTCGGAGCCGGCCGTTGCAGATCTTCTGGCCCAGTTCGATTGCCGTTTTTGGACCCGCCACCCCGAAGATCGACACGCCGCAACATACCATCATCGAGCCGACGACCATGTACGGCGTGACGAAGCGCGCCGGCGAGATGCTCTGCCAGTATTATGCGCGCAAATTCGATGTTGACGTGCGTAGCATCCGGTATCCGGGCATCATCAGCTATGCCGTCGAGCCGGGCGGTGGAACCACCGATTACGCGATCGACATGCTGCGCGCGGCGGCGGCGGGCACGGCGTACACCTGCTTCTTGCGTCCGGACAGCCGGCTTCCTATGATGTACATGCCGGACGCCATCGAGGCAACGCTGGACATCATGGAGGCGCCAAAGGAGGCGATCACGATCCGGTCCAGCTACAACCTCGCGGCGATCAGTTTTTCCCCTGACGAGTTGGAGGCGTCCATCCGCCGGCAGCTGCCGCGGTTCGTGCCCACGTATGTGCCGGATCACCGCCAGCACATCGCGGACTCGTGGCCCCAGACGATCGACGACTCCTACGCCCGCCGGGATTGGGGGTGGAATCATCGGTACGGGCTCGATGCCATGGTCGACGACATGCTCGAGAATCTGGCCGTCAGGGTGTGAGCTTTACGAAATCAATCTTCATGATCGAAACAGCCATCGAACAGTTTCGCGCCGAGCTGGACGCCATCCGCGAGGCCGGCCTCTACAAAGCCGAACGCATCATCACCACCCCGCAGTCGGCCGAAATTGGCATCCAGACCGGCGAGGAGGTCATCAACTTCTGCGCGAACAACTACTTGGGGCTGGCCAACCACCCGGATCTCATCGCGGCAGCCAGGGTCGGTCTGGAAAATTTCGGGTTCGGGATGGCGTCCGTGCGGTTTATCTGCGGTACGCAGTCGATCCACAAACAGCTCGAGGCGCGTGTTTCGGCGTTTTTGCGTACGGAGGATACGATCCTGTATTCGTCCTGCTTCGACGCCAACGCCGGCCTGTTCGAGACCCTGCTCGATGCCGATTGCGCCATCATCAGCGATCAGCTGAACCACGCCAGCATCATCGACGGTGTTCGCCTCTGCAAGGCGCATCGCTATCGGTACGCCAATGGCGACATGGAGGAGTTGGAACGCCAACTGAAGGAAACGCAGGGCGCGAAACGGCGCATGATCGCCACGGACGGCGTGTTCAGCATGGACGGGTCGATCGCGAAGCTGGATAGGATCTGCGACCTGGGCGAGCAATACGACGCCATGGTGATGGTGGACGACAGCCACGCCACCGGATTCATGGGGAAGACCGGCCGCGGTTCGATCGAGCACTGCGGGGTGATGGGGCGGGTGGATGTGATCACGAGCACGCTGGGCAAGGCGCTTGGCGGCGCCACGGGTGGGTTCACCACCGGGCGCCGCGAGATCGTCGAGCTGCTGCGGCAACGCTCGCGTCCCTATCTCTTTTCAAATACGCTGGCGCCGGCGGTGGTTGCGGCCAGCCTCCGCGTTCTCGACATGCTGGCCCATACGACGGAGTTGCGGGACCGTCTGGCGGAGAACACGGCGTATTTTCGCGAGCAGATGACTGCTCGGGGCTTCGAGATCAAGCCGGGTGTCCACCCCATCGTCCCGATCATGCTCTACGACGCCCGCCTGGCTCAGAACATGGCGGCGGACCTGCTCGGGGAAGGGATCTACGTCATTGGCTTCAGTTACCCGGTGGTCCCTCAGGGGCAGGCCCGCATCCGCGTCCAGGTCTCCGCGGCCCACACCCGGGCCCATCTGGACCAGGCGATTGCCGCGTTTGCGAAGGTGGGGAAAAAACACGGGGTTGTTTGAGGCTCGCGCGTTGTTCGTGGCGATGGCCATTGATCCCATCGCCGCGGGTGGAGGCTGCGTCCCACGAGCCGGCTTGAAGCTAACACAATATATATAGAGGGTCTGTTGCGATCGCACAGGCCTCATCGTAAATTCCACAAAAAGGGTAGTCGGGAACTCGCATCTCCGCATGGTTCCTTGGGAGCAAAGCCATTCTGTTTTTGTCATCTACCCGCGTATTAATTTTTGTGGATAAACGACCATGGCCAAGCGCAAACTCGCGGATTTTGAGCCCAGCACACGTGTAAAGTCGCTCTACTTATATACACGGAAATCGCCGTATAAAATTGACGATGAGGTTACACTCCCAGGATTATTTCAGACCGCATTTCTGCGCTTTGATGCATTAGCCTTTGTCGGGATCCTGCTTGGAGAGGTATACGGCCTGTTCAATCTATACAAGGTTGCGCAGTTTGAGATTTATATGCCTATCGGGCTGTTTCTTGCGGATGTTTTCTTTGCGGTGCTGGCCCACATCCCACGTCGCGTTGCGCTAGAGGCAAGAATGGATTATCTGGTGGCCAAATGGAACGACGCTATCGACATCAAAACGAAGAATGATAACGTAGCAAGAGCATTGCACAAGGAGAAAAAGTCAAAGCGTTGGACTCGAATATGGGAAGCGGCGATCATTGGGTTGGCTTTGTTTAAGATTCTTCTCTTTTTTGGAATATATGGTAGGTTTGACGGCATTACGTTAGCAGTGATATTGTCATACGTGATTGTGGCGCTACTGCATGTGATGTCGACGGGATATTTTGTGTTTGGTTTGATTCACTGGATTTACTTGAAGTCGGACGAAAACAAACACCTTAGTGTTGGTAGTTCCGAGTCAATATTCAGGCCAGGTCGCGAACGCCAGACGACCATTATGGGAGCTAAGGATGGGCTTGTTGAAACTACGGTAAATGATAAGCATCATCTTGAAAGAAAAGAGTCAAATGAGTATGTGTTGAGAACGACGGGGATTTTGATGGATGATGAACTGCATACCTTCATCAATGTGCAGCGAACGCAGGAGCAGAAGAAACTTGTCGCCCGTGGTGGTTTTGAACAACAACGTGAAATACGGCAAACTGATATACCCAAAGAACTGTAGAATATCGCTTTCATTACTTCGGGTATTTTCAACAATACCGGATCTCTTTCTCTTTGATGTTCTTGAATCCAGCGAATTAACATCGATCCCCAATTTGCTGTGATCGAAAGCGTTCGAGCCGAACCATGCGCGAACCGAAACTCCGCGCCTCCGCGGGATCATTACCATCCCCTTTGACCGAATGGAGAAATATGGCTCCCGCAGATGCGCGGAGTAGAATAACGGGTAACGATAACGAAAACGTCAATGTCAGAGAGATCCGCCATATCGGGAATAAGTAGTAACAAAAAGGTGTTGAGAATGCCTCTATTTCAATGTGTGCGCCATGCGCGAGGATTGGCCCCACTCCTGGTCCTGACCTGGGTGATAGCGGGATGCGTGGGCGACGATAATTTCAAGAAAATTGAGTCGCAAAAGTACGAGTTGCAGGTCGTTTTGAGTGACCCGGAGAAATTCCGGTCGCCCTCTGGAGCGCTCACCGACGCCGGCGCTGCACTGGGCATGCCTGTTGAATCCGTGCAGTGTGCAGGGATGGTTTTTGAGCCAGCCCTGATCGTTGAGAATCTGGCTTCGAATGACGCGGAGGCGGCCATTGCGGCGCTTGAGGTACCGGGCCCCAATGTGTTTGAAACCTTTCTTGGCTCCAACACGCTGGACGCCGTTCTCATGAGGCACAACGAGTACTACTCGGAAGCCGGCATCATTCCGGACGCGTTCGCCAGCAAGAACCGGTCGCCGGAGGAGATCAAGGAGGCGTTATACAAAAAAGTGCAGGAATCGAAAGGGCCCGTGTTGGTTTATCTAGGCGATGCGTCCGCTCAACTTCCCGATCGATTCTGGGAGCAGTTCACGACGATACGAACGCATAACGAGCTTCGTAAGGCCATTGATGGGATACTTTGTGAGAATGGCGAGGTCAACGTTTCGCCGCTCACGCTGGTGTTCGAGCCGAGCGAGATTATAGCGTCGGGTAGGAGCACAGTGATACCGCCGGATGGGATGGTAGAACCGCCAGCAGGTGATGTCGCATCGTACCAGATTCGGCTAAATAAGTACTTGAACCAGCTTGCGGAGACCGATGGTAATCGAGAAGAAGCGCTCAGGATCGTTGCCGCCGTACAAGACATGTGCGCGGGGCCGGCCACGCCCGTCAATGTGCTGGAGGCCAATGGCACTACCTTCAAGCCAACGACCATTCAGTCGATTCTTGATCATCAGTTTCTGGTGAAAGATATGGAGATCGACGTGGTCCGGATAAAAGTCGATGCCGGGACAAAACTCATCACTTCCATTGACTTGAAGCAGTCGATGAAGTCGAAGTAGGTCAAGCCACATGGTGGTATCATGCAGGCTGACTCTGTGGCGCTTGTCACGCAAAGAATAGTTTCAGCCGCCCCAGGGCTGACACGTACGGGCCATTTTTTCGAACGTTCACAGCGGCGAGTCGGTAGTTTGCGCTGTATTTGATTGGAACTTCTATGCGATACGCATTCGGCAAGAATCCCGGCTGGTCCGGCATCCTGTTTTGTCTGGTATTCTGCTTTGTAAGCTCTGGATATAAAAGCGCCATGGCGCAAGAGGGGAGTGGCCCTGAACAAACACACGACGAATTGCTGGATAACCCGTTGAAGCTCGAAGACTTCAAGGCTCGTGCACTGTCAAATGTGAATCGATTGAGTGGACTTCTTCGAGTCATAAGTGACAAAAAGCAACATCGAGATGACAAGGAGACCGCGATCAACCTGGCTGTTGAGCTTTTTGTGGGAGAGAATGCGATTGTCGAAGTGTCGAATGCCAACCGCGATGCAAAACCACGGCGCTATCCCGTTCGCAAATATCTCACGAGATTGCGAGATTTGACCTACGATGCGGTAGAAATTACCTGGGCGGATATTGCGTATGTCTCTCGGTTTCGGAAAAACGAGGATGGTGACTATAATGCCACCGTCGCGATCGTTCAGCGATTTGTTGGTTTAGTCGAGGGCGTACCCGTTTACGAGGATACAACATACAAAGAGGTCGGCATTGTCCTCAGACGAGATCTTCGCGACGATGGCGTGAATGTCACGGAGGAATGGGATGTACTGCTCTCCGACATTTCTGTAACCGAGACAAAATAGGGATGACATGTATTGCCGCCCTCGTCATGTGGTTTTTTTGTTCGTTTGGGCGGGGCTTTTGAGCGTGGTGCTTGTCACGCCATTACATGCACAGCGACTGCCGATTCCCAATGAACTGCTCACCTGGCAATTTGGTACACGTGTCAAGATTGTCGACCAGTTTATCGACCGGTTTAATAACCAGGATTTCGAGCTACAACAACTCTGGCTTGAACGCACTGGGAAAGTCATCACACGACGCGAAGCGATCACCACACTCATTTCTGACTACATAGATTCAGAGACTGTTGGTAGATTTCTAAGGACAATTGAATTACATGATTCGAAACTGGATTATTATGCGCCTGGATGGTATGCCAGTGGTGATGCGGTCGCACGTTACGAGGGTGCCAGCTACCCTCTCCAATTAACATTGCGTGTCGAAAAAACGCCCAATGGCGGCTCGCGCTGGGTACTGGCTGGCGCGAACGCGCCATTTCTGCTAAAAAGGGATAAAGAGAATGCTACATCCAGTATCGATCCGATGAACCATTCGGTCAATTTCACGGATCTATACCGGCTATTCGATGGCGCTCTTGGATCGTGGAAAGGAGCGGCGCCGACGGGGTATGAGATGGATCATCTAACATTACTCTTCCAGTCCATTGCCGACGGGACAATCATCTTTGAAGGGTTTTCCAGGCTCGAATACACTTTTTTCCAGGTGAATGGATGGGTTATCATCGTCTCCAATCAGAATGATCTGGCCGATCCGAGAGGATGGACAATCCGTACCTTGATCGAGGCTTCTAGCGATGAGATGCAAAACTACTTGAGGACCAGCCTGTATGTTAAAGACTAACAAAAATAAACGTTCGTGCCGCGGAATATTCCTGATCGCGCACCTGTTTGCCGTGGTTTCCGTTCATGCTCAGGTACTCACATACTGCGAAATCGAACGCATGATCGATAGCGCGAGCGCGCAAATGACCCAAGTGGGTGAGGCTTTGTACGAACTGGGGGACTCGGAGCTAGGTCCGAACGACAGGCTATCCATTGTGGAACAACTTGCACCGAGTTTCGCGGAGGACGCCACCATACGAACGGATCTTGATCCCAACGTCGATAGGCCCGGTACCCTGCGACAGACGACGAGGCTGGATTCGTATGAAGAGTACATGATGAGCCTGGGTATTTTCTATAAAAGCTTCCAGATTCAATTTATTGATGCTGAATTGTCCTATCTCAACTTTGGTAGTCGAATCTCCCCCCCCCAGATTCGCTACCACTTTGAAAGAGCATTTCAGGGAACTGATCAAAGAAATGCAACCTATGTGGACACGCTTGCTCGAGAAGCAGCGTTCCGTTTTGATGAGGGTGGGGACACGCCACGAATCGTTAGTATCGGGGAACCGATTACGCCCGCCGCGAGCAGACTGGAGAGCCAGGACAGATTGCAGACTATATTATTAGAGTGTGCGGAGGAGGAAAGCGAGTTACGTCGTTTGAGGAGGGAAAATCAGGCGCAGGTTTTATCTCAAGAGCAAGAACTCGCTGACATCAAGCAGCAACAGGTGGCCTCACAATCCGCCGCCAGCGAAGAACGTGCTCGGCTAGAACGACAGCGTGTTGAAAAAGAGGCTCAACTCAATGAGACTATTCGGACTGGCGAAGAACGTAGGCAGCAAGAAATAGTGCGCATTGCTACCAGGATGAATCGTAGACGGTTGATCGCTCCCGCGCTTTCGTTTAACGTGCAGGCCTTTATGCTGAGTAATGAATCGTTATCGGAAGAGACGGGCGCTGCATTGGCAGCGATTGGTATTGGGGCGGACTTTGGATTTGTGAAGGCGGGTTTTGCAAGCATGCCTTACAACGCGCGGTTTGAATCCCCGACCCCTCTGCCCGAAGTAGGGTTCCCGGACGCTGATCAGGATCTGCTGAAGGATGAAATGACGATGGTCATTGGGAATGTGGTCGTTGGTTATCCCTTTACGTTTGGCGAGCAATTCTCGTTTTTTGCCGGCGTAGGTGGTAACTACACCTGGTATCAGTTTCTTGATAGTGCCGACGATTCGGCCGAGTACAAGGCAACGGCACTTTCGCCCATGCTTGATTTTAGTTTGCGCTGGCTTGACACGCGCCGCGGGTTCGGCGTGAATCTATTTGCGTCGCGCACCATCAACGCCACGCATGGAGATCTTGTCATGCTCGGGGTATCTGCCGAAGTAAAGCTCAGTATCCCTCGATGAGTGGCCTACTTAGCGCATTTTTATCGCTTTAAACGCCCGCACCTGCTCGGTCATGGCTACTTCCACGGGGAGGCGTTCCATACTGGAGGCGCCGTAAAAGCCGTGGACGTTTTTGGTTCGGTTCAGGACGTACGCAGCGTCGTCGGGCATGGCGATCGGGCCGCCGTGGCACAGGACGATGACGTTGGAGCGGACGCCGCGCGCGGCGTCGGCGATGTTCTGGACCGCAGAGACGCTGTCTTCGAGCGTCATGGCGGTGGTGGCGCCGATGGACCCGCTGGTGGTGAGCCCCATGTGGGCGACGATAACGTCGGCGCCGGCGGCCGTCATCTGCTCGGCTTCGGCCGGCGTGAAGGCATACGGCGTCGTGAGGAGGTCCATCTGGTGCGCAAGGCCGATCATCGCGATCTCGCGGTCGAATCCCATCCCGGTTTCCTCGAGGTTGGCGCGGAAGAGCCCGTCGATCAGGCCGACGGTCGGGAAGTTCTGGACGCCGGAGAAGCCGATGCGTTTGACATCTTCAAGGAACAAACCCATGTCGCGGAACGGATCGGTGCCGCAGACGCCGGCGAGTACGGGGGTACGTTTGACGACAGTGACCACCTCGCGCGCCATATCCATCACGATCGCATTGGCATCGCCATATGGCATCAGGCCGGCGAGAGAGCCGCGGCCGGCCATGCGGAATCGGCCGGAGTTGTAGATGACGATGAGGTCGATGCCGCCCTCTTCCTCGAATTTAGCGCTGATACCCGTCCCGGCGCCCCCTCCGACGATCGGTCGCTTTTCTTCGATAAGGGCGCGCAGCCGGTTGAGGATTTCTGTTCGCGGTATGGCCATGGTAAGTACCCGAAGTGAGAATGGAACGCGGCCGTATGGTAGGATCAGAACGGCAGGGAATCAAGATGGGGACGGGTCCGCAGGCGGATGTCGCCTCGAAACCGCGTATTTAATATCTTGATTACCGCCGGATGGCGCTGATCCCGTTTTCGTTTCCCCATCAATCCATACGCAGGCCATGCAGTCCCTATCACGCAGACACTTCTTAAGGACCACGGGGCGGACCCTTTCACTGGCCGCGCTGGCCGGAGTGTCGATCCGCTGTGGAGGGCAGGCGGGGGCCGAGCAGGCGGCGGGCCAGACGTGGACGGGATTCAAGTACGCGATGTGCAACGAGTGTATGCAAGAATTGCCGTGGTCGGAGCAATGTCGCATCATATCGGACGCCGGCTACACTGGCGTCGAGATTGCTCCGTTCACCCTCGTGCGGGAAAGCGTGAACGAGCTGGGGCCGGCGCAGCGGCAGGAGTTGGTTCGGGTGATGGGCGACTACGGGCTCGAGTGCGTGGGGCTGCACTGGCTGCTTGCCCCGCCGCCCCAGGGGCTGCACTTCACCACGCCCGACCCCGTCGTGCGGGCAGCTACCGTTCAATACCTGGCGGATCTGGTCGATTTTTGCGCCGATCTGGGCGGTCGCGTGCTGATTTTTGGGTCGCCGAACCAGCGGAACACGCAGGGCATTTCGGTCGCCGAAGCCAAACAACACTTCATCGATGGCCTTAGGCTCGTTGCCGATCACGCCGGTGCGCGCGAGGTCAACATCCTGGTCGAAACGCTCGATTCGTCCCAGACCGACGTCGTAAATACGATGGCCGAGTCGGTCGAAATCGTCCAGGCCGTGGGCAAACCCGCAGTCGGCACGATGTTCGATTACCATAACACGCGCGACGAAACCGAGTCGCTCGAGTCCCTGATCCAGACCCATTTTGACCGGATCGAGCACGTTCAGATCCAGGAAATGGACGGCCGGCACCTCGGCACGGGCAATGCGCGGGAGGCGTATGTCGATAGCTTCCGCGCCCTGCGCCGGCTGGGGTACAACAAATGGGTCTCCCTCGAGATATTCGACTTCACGCCCGGCGGCGTCGTGATAGCGCAGGAGTCTATGGAAGTCCTCCGTGCCCTCGAATCCGCTTCCGCCTGAAGCTGTCGCCGTATGAAAACACGCATGGATGGAACGACCGCACATGCGCCCCCTCTTCGCACCGACGACCCGATGTAGCAACAGAGCCGCGGGTTGTCTATTTTGCCTGCCTGTATGCTGACCGGAATGGCGCAGAAACCAGACCTACAACGCAACGTTGAGGAGATGCGGGATGGCGCGTATCGTTCACACAAGCGCGTTCCTTCGGCTACCACGCAACCGATGTCGTATCAGAGAACCACGCTCGCGATCGTATTTGCCGACATTAGTAAAAGCACCCAGCTGTTCGAGGTGTATGGCAACGAACGGGCGCGCGAGATCGTCGCGCGCACGCTGGGCATTCTGTCGTCTGTCACCGTGGCGCACGAAGGGCGAGTGATCAAGACAATCGGCGACGAAGTGATGTGTACGTTCGATCACATCGAACAGGCCGTCGGGGCGACGACCCGGATGCCCCAGGCCGTCGTCGAGGATCCAGAACTGGCAGAGATCGGCGTCGCGCTGCGGATCGGTCTTCACTTTGGCGATGTGCTCAGCGACGACTACGACGTTTACGGTGATGCGGTGAACGTGGCGGCGCGTATGGTTCAGCTGGCCCGGCCGGACCAGATCATTACGACGCGTGTAACGGTGGACATGCTGCCGGGTTATCAGCACTCGAACCTCAGGGGCCTCGGCGTGGCACACGTGCGCGGCAAGAAGTCGGAGATGGAGATCTACGAGGTCCTCTGGCAGCCTGACGCAACCGATCTCACAATCATGCACGGCCAGCTTTCGATGGGGGCGCGTACGCCGAAGGCGCGATTGTACATCCGATATGCGAAGCAGGACTATAAGTTCGAAAAAGGCCGGCCCCCTTTTATGATGGGGCGCGGCGAAAAAAATGACCTCGTCGTGCCGGACCAAAGTGTCTCGCGAACCCACGCCAGCATCGAGTACCAGGGCGGCAAGTTCATTCTGATCGATCGGAGCACGAACGGCACGTTCCTGCAGATTGGCAACGAAGAGAAGGTGTTTCTCCACCGCGAGCAGATCCATCTGCGGAACGAAGGGCTCATTATGCTCGGGCAGGATATCGGTGAAGAAGGCCGCGAGGCCATCCACTTCCAGTGCATGGAGTGACGGTCGGCGGATGCCGGCGGAGATGGGCCGCTTGCCTCTCCGCCCGGCGGGACGGATCTTGTGCTGCGCCATCGCCGCCCCGTCCTCATTTTCTGGTACGCCATGTCACTGCTCGCTCGCCTCGCCGTCCTCGTGGGAGGGCTCGTGCTGCTCACGCCCTTTCTCTCCGCCCTCGCCCAGCCTCGGACTCTCCACGACGTCGACCGCCAGGCCTCTCTCCGTTTCTTCGAATCCGCCGGCCAGACTCCTCGGGTGAATGCGCTCGAACGCGCGTCGGGCAGGAGAGGGGATGAACGCCGCCTCGCGCCGGCCGTGGCCAGATCGG
>JBGSPJ010000515.1:0-2703 GCA_041738655.1 Rhodothermales bacterium
CTCGGCCGTGGCGGGGATTGCCGGGACCGTCAGGCTGGAGGAAGTGCGTGATCCGCACGACCTCGCCGGCCTCGATCTGATGGTGATCGAAGGAGAGCTGGGGGTGGCCGAAAACGGGGCCGTGTGGGTCTACGAACATCAGATGGTGCACCGCGCGGCGCCGTTCCTGGCGCAGCACCTGGTGCTGGTGCTCGACGCCGGCCGGCTCGTGCCCGACATGCACGCCGCCTACGCCGCCGTCCGCACCGACGCCGAGGGGTTCGGGGCCTTCATCGCCGGCCCGTCAAAGACTGCCGACATCGAGCAGTCGCTCGTACTCGGTGCCCACGGGCCGAGGAGCCTGCTCGTCGTGCTTGTGTAACCGCCGGTACGCCTAGACTCGTTGCGCGTTAGGCGAGATGGCGCGTACCGAAACACCAAACGTTCAACGGAAAAACGCGCAACGCGTAACGGCACAGGTGTAGTGGCGGAATTCCTCCGGGAATCGTACCATGACGCCTCAGTCATCGCTCATATCCCCACGCCCATGAACGTTAACACCCTCCGCATCGCTGCCCTGGTCGCCGGCGGCCTGCTGTTCGCCAGCTGCAAACCGTCCGCCGATATGCCCGCCACCGATCTCCCCAAAATCCTCAGCACCTCGTTTGGCACCACGCCGGAGGGCGCCAGCGTCGGACTTTATACCCTGATGAACACGCAGGGCATGGAGGTAACGCTCACCGCCTACGGAGCCATCGTCACGTCCATCAAGGCGCCCGACCGGGAGGGGCGCTACGCCGAAGTGACCCTCGGGTACGACAACCTGGAAGCCTACCTCGCCGGCAGCCCGTTTTTTGGGGCCATCGCAGGGCGGTATGCCAACCGCATCGCCAACGGCCAGTTCTCGCTGGATGGCAACGTCTACACCCTCGCGAAGAACAACGGACCCAACAGCCTGCACGGCGGCCTCAAGGGCTTCGATAAGCAGATCTGGACCGCCAACCCCATCGAAAACCTGAACGGGGTGGGGATCGAGTTTTCGTACACGAGCCCCGATGGCGAGGAAGGCTACCCGGGCTTGCTCGATGTGCGCATCACCTACACGTTATCCAACGACAACAGCCTCCGGATCGACTACGAGGCGAGGACGGATAAGCCGACGGTCGTCAACCTCACGAACCACACGTATTTCAACCTGAAAGACGCCGGCAAGACCCCTATCCTGGGCCATGAGGTCCGCCTCAATGCCGATCGCTACACGCCCATCGACGAGACCCTCATCCCGACGGGTGAGCTGGCCCCCGTGGCCGGCACGCCGTTCGATTTCACGACGGCCCGCACGATTGGCGAGCGGATCGACGCCGAGGATACACAGATCGCCTACGGGATGGGCTACGACCACAACTTCGTGCTGAACCGCGAGGGGGATGAGCTGGAGCTCGCCGCCGAGGTGTACGAACCGACTACCGGCCGGGTGCTGCAGGTCCACACCACCGAACCGGGCGTCCAGTTCTACACCGGCAACTTCCTCGACGGTTCGTTTGTCGCTCCGGATGGCACCCCGTATGCGCGGCGGACGGGCTTCTGCCTGGAAACGCAGCACTTCCCGGATTCGCCCAACAAGCCGGACTTCCCGTCCACGCGCCTCGACCCCGGCCAGGTGTATCGCAGCTCGACCACCTTTACGTTCTCGGCCCGCTAGGCGCAACCTTCGCGCATGCTTTCGTCGCCCTGTTGCGATGTAACGATAGCAGATCGTCACATCGCGGCAGGGCGTTTTTTGTTGGATCGGCTCCAGCGGTCGGTCCACACCTCCCCTCATCTTCTCGCCCGCCGCCTCACATCGAAACCCGACATCCCGTCACGGGGAAGACATCGAGGCCATTCATGAACGTATTTGTCACCGGCGGCGCCGGCTATATCGGAAGCACCGCCGTGCGAGACCTGATCGAGGCCAGCGACCGCGTCGTCGTGTACGACAACCTGTACCAGGGCCACCGCGCCGCCGTCCACCCCGATGCCGTATTCGTCGAGGGCGACCTGGCGGACCGGGCGTTGCTCGACGCCACGCTGGCCGCGCACCGGCCGGACGCGATCATGCACTTCGCCTCGCACACGCTTGTCGGCGAGTCCATGGAGAAGCCGTTCCTTTACCTCGGCGACAACATCCGAAACGGGTTGAACCTGCTCGAAAGTGCCGTCAACCACGGCGTGGGCAAGTTCATCCTGTCTTCCACCGCCAACCTGTTTGGGGCCGCCGAGGTGATGCCGATCGAACCCGAGGCCCCGATCGTGCCCGGCAGCCCGTACGGGGAATCGAAGTTTATCCTGGAGCGCATGCTGCACTGGATGGATCGGGTGTACGGGATGCGGTTCGCGGCGCTGCGGTATTTCAACGCGTGCGGCGCCGTGTCGCCCGATCACGGCGAAGATCATACGCCCGAGACCCACATCATCCCGATCGTCCTGCAAGTGGCGCTGGGGCAGCGTGAGCACGTCGTGATTTACGGCACCGACTACGACACGCCGGACGGGACGTGTGTGCGGGACTACGTCCACATCAAGGACCTCTCCCAGGCCCACATCCTCGCGCTCCGGGCCCTGGATGCCGGCAGCCGGACGTACAACCTCGGCAACGGCAATGGCTTCAGCCTGCTCGAGGTCGTCGAGGCCTCTCGGGCGGTGACGGGGCACCCGATCCCGGTGCGGTACGGCGCCCGGCGC
>JBGSPJ010000600.1:0-17141 GCA_041738655.1 Rhodothermales bacterium
GCGCACCAGTTCGCTCTCGTACGGGGCTCCGCTCACGAGCAGCCGGCCGATCCGCACCCCGCGCAGCAAGGCGGGTAGGCCGCCCATGTGGTCGTTGTGCGGATGGGTGATAAGCACGTCGTCAATCCGACGCAGCCCGTACCGGCGCATATGGGGGAGCAGCGTCCGTTCTCCTTGATCGACATAAGGGTCCGCCGGGCCGGCATCGATGAGCAGCGTGCGCCCGCCAGGCATCCGCACCAAAGCGGCATCCCCCTGGCCGATATCAAAGTAGATCGCCGTCAGCCGCGGGGCATGTGCGCCCAGAACCTGATAAACGCCCACCAGGCCGAGCGCGGCAATCGATGCCCGCCACCGCCAGCGAGCCGGCATGGCCGTGTAGAGCGCGGCGAGGCCGGCCATGAGCGCCGCCGCAAGTAGAGGATGCGACAGGGAGATCGTTACGTTCAGCATCGCCATCCATCGGTCTCCCCAGGCGGCAACGGCAAGAACGGTCAGCGATGCGGTCTCCGCCACGGCCCCAAACGCCGTTGCCGCAAGCGAACTCACCGGGCTGGCAATGAGGGTAAGGATACCACATGCCAGCGCAAGCGAGGCCGCTGGGATAGATGGGATGTTCAGGAAGATGCCGGCCAACGCAACCTGCCCAAACTGATGCATCATCACCGGTGCGGTACCGATTGTTGCGGCGGCGGACACCAGCATCATATCCACCAGCCACGTACGCACGGCACCGGAGCGCCAGGCCTCGGGCAGGGCCGATTGCCACGCCGGCACGTAAAGGACGATCGCGGCCACAGCGGCAAACGAGAGTTGGAACCCCGCCTCGAAAATAACCCCGGGATTGGCGATCAACAGCACGACGCCCGCCAGGCTCAACGCGTTGATGGGGTAACTCGGTCGCTGCAGCAGGTGGCCGGCGAGAAACGCGCCGGTCATGGTCACCGCCCGCACGACAGATGGCGCGGCGCCCACGAGCAGGGCGTAGGTCGTAAGCACGAGGAGGGTGACAACGCTCCGAAAGGTCTCCATGGCCCTCCACCCCAGGCCGGCCCGAAGCGCAAGCGGCCCCAGGTAACCGTACAACAACATGCCCACCAGCAACACGTGCAACCCGGAAACGGCAAGCAGGTGCGCCAGCCCCGTCCGGGCCAGCTGCTCGCGACGTGAGTCGTCCAGGTTATCTCGACTCCCCGTCAACAAAGCCTCGAGGATGGCGCGTGCTTCCAGGTGGCGCACGTGTCGGGCCAGAGCAGTCAGCATGAAGCTCCGTATTCGGCCCAGATACCGATCGACCGGCGGCGGCTGTCCCACCAGTTGGAGGTGGGAACGCGAGGCCACCGTTCCAACGCTTCGTACCCCCTGGCGTAGCAGGTATTCGCGGTAGGAAAAGTCCGCCGGGTTACGCCGATCGGATGGAATCGACAGCTGGGCCCACACGACTATGGTCTGGCCGACGGTGAGTTCTGGTATCGCCTCGCGTACGGTCAGGCGAACGCGGCCCCGGGCCGGCACCCTTTCTTGCCCGACCGCGGCTACCTCGATCGTACATACCGTGCGCACCGAGTCCTGCCGAGGCGCAGCGACCACATAACCATGGAGCAGGATATCTCCGTGAATGACGCCGATCTGGTGCGCGATATCCTCCGCCGGCGTATGGGCATACCGTGCCACATAGCTCGCAGCCCCTATCCATGCCGCGGCCAGACAAACCAGGGTGGTCGCGATCAACGGCGCCGGCGAGATCAGCGCCTTCCGGTAGATCACGAACACCACCGGAGCCCCCACGGCACACACAACGCCGGCGGCCAGAAACGGCCACATCGCGCCCGCCGGCACATGGTGGCCGACCACCGAGCCGGTGGCCAGCGCCAGAAACACATACAGGGAGGGATATCGATGGATCGGGGACGTCATGAGCGGGGCGTTTACCCTTCAAGACGTTTTTTGAGGACGCGGCATACCCTCGACCGGGCCGCCGGCGCATAGCATAAGCACGGATTTTTTAGAACATGGGGTGAAATCCCCCTCAACGAAGAGAACCATTCGTGTATTGATGAATTGTAACCACCGGTTTAGTTTACGGCCTCCACCTCCCGGTCGAGTCGTGCTTCATGCACGGTGCAGGTAAGCATCCATCACAATTTTCAAGGATGATGTGACGCGGTATGAGCAGCCGACGTATTGTGAGAGAGCGTGTCATGCAGGCGTTATATGCCTACAAGCTGGCAGGCGGAGACCCACAACACTGCATCAACACAGTGCTGAAGCCCGATCTCGAGGAGAGCGAGGCGAATCTGAAGTTTGCTACAGCGCTCTTCCTTCGCTCGCTCGACTTTTTTGATGTGGCCGACGAGATCATCGCCAACCACACGCAGAACTGGGACGTGTCGCGTATTGCGCTGATCGACCGCCTTCTGCTGGTCATGGCGATCTGCGAGTTCTTATCTTTCGAGGACATCCCGCCCAAGGTTTCCATCAATGAGGCGATCGAGGTGGCCAAGAAGTACAGCACGTCGCGAAGCGGTAAGTTTATCAATGGCATCCTGGATGCCGTGCTTCTTGATTTACAGAAGGAGGGAAAGCTAAAAAAATCAGGGCGCGGCCTGGTCGGCATGGACACGATTCAAAGTCGCATCGTCACGTGAACCTGTGCCGGCGTGTTTCTCTGGCGCCATCTTCAAGCCATTTTTTGACCGGATAAATGGGTTTCATTGCGATCGGGGATATACACGGGTGTGTTAAAACGCTCGATGCCCTCCTGGAACAACTCGCCCCCCGAGAAGACGATCACCTCGTGTTTATCGGGGATTACATCGATCGCGGACCCGATTCGAAGGGGGTCATCGATCGACTGCTCGCGTTATCAGAAACTATCGACTGCACGTTCCTTCGCGGCAACCACGAGGTTTTTCTGCTCAACCATTTTGATGGCAACCGGCACGACGATGAAGTGTGGTACCTCAATGGCGGCCGGCAAACCATGAAAAGCTACGCGGACGGCTCCGGTCGCGACGCCATGCCGGCCTCCCACCTGCAGTTCATCCGCGACACGAAGCTGTATTTCGACACGCCCGAGTTTTTCTTTGTGCACGCCGGCCTCCAGCCCCACCTCAGCGTTGCCGAAAACCTTCGACATCCCTCTGAAAAGACTTTTTTGTGGGATCGCTCCCACTTCTCGGCGCGCTTCCTGGTCTGGGAAAAAGCCGTAGTTTGCGGCCACACCCCCCACCCCGAACCGATCAACCACCGCCAGCTCATCAGCATCGATACAGGGTGTGTGTACTACATGTACCCGGGCATGGGCCGGCTGTGCGCGGTTCGCCTGCCCGAGCGGGAATTCGTGATGGTGAACTACGTGGGGTAACCGGCACCCAACGGAACATTCGAGCGACGCTGCTATTCTTTGCGCTTGTTTTTCGCGCACCCCACCAATCACGCAAACTGAACGTTCATGTCTCTCCGTTGCGGCATCGTCGGTCTTCCGAATGTCGGTAAATCCACGCTCTTTAATGCGTTGAGCAACGCCGGCGCCGAATCCGCCAACTACCCGTTTTGTACCATCGAGCCGAATGTTGGGGTGGTTGCCGTACCCGATCCCCGCCTCGCCCGCCTGGCGGAGATCGCGGGGTCGGCCAAGCTTGTGCCGGCCACGATCGAGTTTGTCGACATCGCCGGCCTCGTCGCCGGCGCCTCCAAAGGCGAAGGTCTGGGCAACCAGTTCCTGGCCCACATCCGCGAAGTGGACGCTATCGTTCACGTCGTTCGTTGCTTCGACGACGAGAATGTGACCCACGTCGAGGGGTCGGTGGACCCCGCTCGTGACGTCGAGATCATCCATACAGAGCTCCTCCTGAAGGACATGGAGACGGCGGAGAAGCGCATCGATCGGACCCGGAAAGTGGTCAAGACGGGGGACAAGAAGGTGCAGACGGAGCTGGCCTTTTATGAGCGGGTGATGGCCCATCTGGAAACGCCCCTGCCGGCCCGCGCCATGGAGGTGAAGAAGGAGGAGCAGGAATGGATGAAGTCGCTGTTCCTCCTCACCCAGAAGCCGGTATTGTTTGCAGCGAACGTCAAGGAATCCGATCTCCCCGATGGCAACGCCTACGTCGAGACGCTACGGACGATCGCGGCAGCGGAGAACGCCGGCGTCATTGTCGTGTGCGCCGAACTCGAAGCCCAGCTCGGCGAGATCGACTCGTCCGAACGCACGGCGTTCCTGAACGACATGGGGCTTGACGAGGCTGGCCTGGACCGCCTCGTGCACACGGCCTACTCGCTCCTCGGCCTTATCACCTACTTCACCGCTGGCCCGAAAGAAGCCCGCGCCTGGACCATTCCCATCGGCACCAAAGCCCCCCAGGCCGCCGGCGTAATCCATAGCGACTTTGAACGGGGCTTCATCCGCGCCGAGACCATCAAATTCTCGGATTATATCGCCCTCAAATCAGAATCCGCCGCACGCGAAGCCGGCCTCATGCGCTCAGAAGGCAAGGAATACGTGGTGACGGACGGCGACGTGATGCTGTTCAGGTTTAATGTCTGATCGACCATTAAAACAATCGCCCGAACGTAATGCTGATCGATGGGGTGCCGAAGAACCGGGCCGGTGGTGTGGCTTCATCGATCTCGAGCAGTTGGATGTGGTCGAAGAAATAGTTGAAGCTATACCCCACGCGCATGCCCTGGGCTATACGGGTGCTTTCGCCAAAATGTGCACCCAACCCCACCATTCCCCCGATTCCGAAGCGTAAATCCCCTTTGAGTAGCGACCCAAATCCTTCGTACCGCCGCTCGCCGGTGTCGTAAGAGCCGTTGTCGTTGTCGTCGTCGAAGTACGGGTATACCCAGCCCAGTGTGGGGCCAAACGTCAGTTGGGTATAGGGCCTGAAATTGTCCTCGATGTGCTCTTTCCATAGCCGGCGCTGGATGCCCAGGCGAACGGGGAGTCGAAGAAAGTAATTGGCTTTGTCCGGAATGAAGTTCTGGCCGATGCCGATGAACTTGACCTCTCGCTCGCTTTTTTCAGAGCCTATGTTTAGATCCACGGCCAGCGACGTCCGCGGGCCGACGGCTCCATTGACGTACGCCCCGAGCCCGAAGCCGCTGTTGGTGATGACTACTTCCAGGCCGGCGCCCGTGCCATACGCGTTGGCCAGCGAATCCGCCTCCCCGGCATCTTGCCCGTAGGCGCGGGATGCGGCGGCCAAAAACACAATAATGAGGAGGATACGAGGCATGGCGGAGGCGGCGCGGAAGGGTCTGGTGAGAACTTGAGCCGAAAAGCTTTGTTCTGTAGCCTGCCGGCCGAGACACTTCTCCCGGATCACTTTCCTCTGGTCACGTGGACTACCGCCTGCTCATCGCGCGTCGTTACCTGTTCAGTCCGCGGCGCGTAACATTGATCTCGATCATCACGGGCATTTCGGTGTTCGGCGTCGCGCTTGGCGTGGCGTCGCTCATCGTTGTATTGTCCGTCATGAATGGCTTCTCGGAGGTTGTGCGCGGACTTCTGGTCGGGCTCGATCCCCATGTCCGTATCGTCGCGGTCGACAACCGCGAGCCCGTCCCGTCGGATTCGTTGTTGGCCATTGCGAAGGACATTCCGCATGTGGTGTCCGCGGCCCCCTACGTCCAGGGAAAGGCGCTCCTGGTGATAGATGGGATGAGCGACATGAACCGGGTCGTGATCGTGCGTGGGGTCGAGGCGGCGTCGGCCGGCAAGGTGAGCGATGTGGTGGAGAAAACGACCATGGGTGCCTTCGATCTTGACAGGCGGGCCGGGCGGGCCGGCGTGGTCGTCGGGCGGAATCTCGGACAGAGCCTCGGGCTGTTTCCACCCGCGACGGCCGAGGGGCTTCCGGCTACCGGGGAGGAACGCGGAAGCAGTGTCTATCTGTTGACGGCGCCGGGCATCGAGCGCATGATGACCCAGCTCCTCGGCGCCATGCCGTCGAGCCCCTACGAAGTCCGCGGCCTCTATGAAATGGAGCCGGTGTACGACGAGACACACGTGTTCATCGACCTCGCCGAGGCGCAGCGCCTCTATCGGATGAATGAGCGCGTATCGGGTATCGAACTGCGGCTGGACGATCTCAATCGCGCCTCGGAGGTCAAGGCCGTATTGTCGACACGCCTGGACACCGCGCGGGTGGAGATCCTGACCTGGTACGACCTCCAGAAGTCCCTCTACCAGGTGATGGAACTCGAGAAGTGGGGCGCCTCACTTGTGCTCTTCCTCATCGTCATCGTCGCCGCGTTTAATATCGTGGGGTCGTTGACGATGGTGGTGATCGAGAAACGTCACGACATCGGCGTGCTAAAAGCGATGGGGGTGTCCGGGCGCAACGTGCTTCGGATTTTTCTGACGGAAGGCGCCCTCATCGGTGCGATTGGTACCGGGGTCGGACTGTTTTTTGGCCTCGGGCTGTCGCTTGCCCAGCAGCACCTGCATCTGGTGCCGATGGCCGAGGCGGAGTCGTTCATCCTGGACGCCTACCCGATCGCCATTCGGGGGTTTGATGTCGGGTTGATCGTGGTGGTCGCGCTCGGTCTGTGTATACTGGCGGCCGTCTATCCCTCGATACGCGCCGCCGCCATCGAGCCGGCGGACGCCGTTCGAATCGGAGATTAATGGCGAACGTTCGGTAAAGCCGAAACTTTTCCACACGGTGCATATTTTAAGCCCTTCTGTCCGATACAATCACGGCGATACAATCACTTAGTGCAGGAAGGCCATATCATGGCACGGAAAGACCAGATCACCGGAAAGGGCCCGATGTCGGGGAATCACGTATCGCATGCGAACAACAAGGTTCGCCGGCGTTTCAACGTGAATCTTCAGAAGAAGCGGTTCTACATTCCCGAAGAGAAGCGGTGGATTACGCTGCGGGTGTCCGCTCAGACCATCAAGACGATCAACAAGAACGGCATTGCGGCGGTTCTGAAAGAAGCGCGCGCCCAGGGCGTTCGCGTCTGATCGCTGACCCTACAGGCCCCACCACCCAGTTAGCTCGGCTATACGGCAATGGCAAAAGGAAAAGAAACTCGGATCAAGGTGATTCTGGAGTGTACTGAAGCTCCGGGCACCTCCCGCTACTCCACGATTAAGAACCGGCGTAACACACCGGGCCGCATGGAGTTAAAAAAGTACAACCCGGTGCTTCGCAAGATGACGCTCCACAAGGAGATCAAGTAAGCGAAGCCAGGTAAGCCCGGCCGGCGGATGCCGGATCGGGCAGCAAAATACGTTCAAAGGATGTTCCGGCGGGGCGTTTCGCTTTGGCCGGCTCTTTCGTTATACCAGCATCACGAGGTGAAGCTATGGCTAAGAAAGTCAGTAAGAACCAGCGTACGGACCGCGGTAAAAACAAGGTCACCATCAAGATGGCCAAGATCGTCTCCGCCGACAAGAAGGAGAACGGGCAGTACCGCTTCGTCCAGAAGATGATCAATGCGGACGACTTGCAGAACGAGTTGGCCGCGGCGAAGGCGAACATCTAATTCGCACAACCGCCGTTCGGGGCGTGGCGCAGCCCGGTAGCGCATCTGGTTTGGGACCAGAGGGTCGCAGGTTCGAATCCTGCCGCCCCGACAACGTATTCGATCAGTGTTCTGTTGCGCCCGTAGCTCAACTGGATAGAGCAGCGGACTTCTAATCCGCAGGTTGCAGGTTCGAGCCCTGCCGGGCGCGCCTGGCTCGCCCGAGCCGGCTCGGGCGATACGGTAAAGCCGGTGACGTGGCCGAGTGGCTAGGCAAAGGTCTGCAAAACCTTCTACGGCGGTTCGAATCCGCCCGTCACCTCCACTAATAACCGCGTTTTTTACGTCATCAAGGCCGTTTTTCGGCCTTTTTGCGTTTAGTGGCCTCACGGTCTCCCCTTCACGATGAACCCCTCAAAACGGGCTAATTTCGAGGGGTCGGGGATCGCGTGTTGCAATTTGTATACAATTTCTAGTGCGTCACGTCCGCTGAGAACACCTCCATTCCAATCCGTTTGGAGGTTTTTCATGGCTACTCTCTTGAAACGCGGCGACTGGTACCACCTCGCCTTCTACGATCTTACCCGCCAGCCCGCCCGTAAACAGGTCCCGCTGCGCACGAAATCCGAGCACGAAGCCGTGCGGCTTCAGGTGCGCCTGGAAGACGCGTACGCAACCGGCTCCTTCGATCCCTGGGCGGCGACTCCCCACACGCGACGAGCCAGCAACGACCGGCTGGAGGCCGCTGCAGAGGCCTTCATCGCGACGCGTTCGAACCTCTCTCCCTACACTATCAAGAAATACCGATCGGTCCTGGGGCTTCTGGTGGAATTCCTGGGGGGCGAGGCGGATGTGCATCGGATCACGACCGAGGACGTGCATCGCTTTCTCGACAACACGCCCAAACGGGCGATCACGAAGCGCACCTACGTCACCACACTGAGCCCGTTCTTCACCTGGCTGAACGAAGGGGTGGGGGTGGAAAACAATCCCATCCAGGCGCTGCGACTCGAGCGCGTCCCGAACAAGTTTCCCCGATTCCTGTCCACGGCCGACTTGGAACGGATCGTCGAGGCCATCCGCCGCGAAGAGCAGCTCACTCATGTCGAGGCAGGCACGTCGCTCTGGCTCCTACCGATCGTACAGGCAAACGTCTACCTCGGACTCCGAGCGGGTGAGCTGGTCAATCTGCGTTGGGAGCACGTGGATCTGGAGAGGCGCGTCCTCCATGTGGCGAATACGGAGACGTTTCGGACGAAGAGCCAGCGCGATCGGTCGTTGCCCCTCTGTCAGGCGGTCATGCAGGTGTTGAGTTCGCTAGATGCCCGCACCCCATATGTTTTCCCCTCGCACACCGGGGGGAAACTCGGCAGGCAGTACCTGTCCCGTCGGTTCAAACATTTTGCGAGGCTAGCCGGGCTATCAGAAGAGATCAATTTTCACGCGACACGACACACCGCGGCGTCGTGGCTCGCTCAGGCCGGCTGCAATATCGAGGCGCTCCGTCTGTATATGGGGCACTCAAGCGTCACCGTAACACAGAAATACATGCATCTATCTCAGCAGACTTTCGCAAAAGAGATACATGATGTGTTCGATCGATTGAGATAGAGATCGATAGTCACACTCACAGATTTATCCCGAGGCCTACGAAACCACCTGGGACGGCGGTATCAGGGACCAATACGCGTCTACCCAAGTCAACACGTGTTTCTCCAGCAACTCTTCCGCCGAGAGACAAACGCACATCGAAATGGATATTCGGCGTAATGCGAAAGAGATATCCCATGTCCATAAACCATATCAGACTTCGAAATTCACCACGGTTAAGTTCATCTTCATGGCCGAAACTTGAGCTTGAATGTCCGAGACTGGTGCCCATGTACAGACCTTGCAGGTCCCTGATAAAGAAGTAATCCAAACCCGCAGTCAATGCTGACTCGACTCTTCCATCGATGAATCCATCGCGATAAAATACAGCTGGGACATCATGAGCATGGTAACTCCCAAAAAAGCGAAATCGCTGCTTTCCTCCCCAAATCCCAAATCCATAACCACTGAGCGCGAAGGGTGCAGCGTTAACCGTAGTGCCAAAACCGGTATCTCGTTTCCGCTTGTAGCTTGCTGCTCTTGATGATTTTGAACTCTCCAGGATGATGGCGTAGCCTCTGACTATGGGGATGCGGACCCCTCCATATGTCTGATATCCTTCAAGCCAAGGGTTGTAGATGACACCAACAGGTGTTTGCTCGGACGTGTGCTCTACCGGGATTATCGCATCAGCTCCAAGGTCGCGTGCTTGTTTACGCATGTCTTCGAGGAGTGCTGGAATAGATTGCCCTTGAGTCCCACGAGTTTCGAGTTGAGCGATCACCTCATAGGCATCAATAGGAGGGGATTCCAAAATCATAACGTGGGATGAGGGCGCATAGTTTTTTGACTCATCTAAGCGAACGGCACTGGTTTGAACACAGCCTGAGAGGAAGAGGAAGGCTAAACAAGGTGCCGATCTGAACAATAGATTATACATGGCGAAATACCGATCGATGACCATGTGACAGGCTTGATCCAGTCCCAATTGCACATGTTTCAAGGCTCACTCCAACCGTCAGCTTTTTTTGAGTTAGCGTCGAAGTGAACACTCGGGCCACCTGGGTATTGCCAATACCAGAATATGAGACCAGGACCTACGTTCACTTTCTCTGGTTCACCCAATAGATTTCGCACGTCATCCATTGACATTCCAACTTCAAGGCGCCTCCAATTGCTCAATTCGCGCCAATCGCCTTTAGAGACTATTCTCTCGGGATTTTGCGCCGGTTCGCCATTAGCTGCTGACTCCAATGCCTCGATGCGCTGAAGAAGAGTTGCCGTCAGATTTTCAAGAGATTCTATTTTCCGTTCCAGCTCACGAATCTTGGTTTGCTGAGCATGAGAATCGAGAGAACTAATCGTAGTGACGGCGATGACGAGCGCAGTGAGAAACAAGGTCTTGGTGGTCATAGCGTTCTTCCTTCAGGCTAAGTTGTAATTAGTTATTCGTTTCGATGGCGTCGGCTTAAAGAAAAAAAGCACACCGACCCGCGAAGCGGATCCGTGTGCTGGAGAGGCCTAATTGAGCAGAAGCGGTTGCGACGTTTGTGCGTCGTCCACCATGCTCACCAGGCTTGAGGTGACGTACTCATTGTGGTTGAAGTCCTGGATCGTACCCTTGTCGTTGTGCCAGAAAACTGCCGTGCCTGCGTTGAGCAAGCCCCAGGCGGTCGGCTCTTCGTGGAGGAGGTACTGATCCATCACTTTGCCCCAGTGGCCCGTGGGCAGACGATCGAGCACGTGCCGACGAATGTTCGTCAGCTCGATGCTGCCGAGGCGAATCGTCGCAAGCTCCCGCATCGCGTGGGCGAAGCGTTGCAGGCCGGCTCCGGCGAGTTCGATCATGGAGATCGTGCGCATCACCTCGTCCTCCCAACCCGCGCTCAGGCTGTCGTGCTTGAAGCGCTTGCGGGTGAAGTGCTGCGGCGCCAGCATGCCATTGGTGCAGATCAGCCGGTTGGCGAAGAGGCTCACCGACAACCGGCGCGAGCCGTCGTACGAGTTCTCGAACAACAGGCCGAGGCTCAACACATCGCCTACCTTCACTTCGGCGTGGACGTGCGGCTCGGCGACGAGCGCGTACAGAAAGCGCTTGCCATCGAAGAACACCTTGGACTCTTCCCAACGTAGCGACGAACGATCGGTGATCTCCAGCGCCATGTCCCGCACCTGGCGGTTGGGTACCAGCAGATAGTCGCTCGAAACGAGGCCGACTTCCTGCCAGCCGGAGAGTGTTTCGGGCGACTCGATGCGGACGCTGTAGCCCTTGGACTGCATGTAGTCGTTTGCGTACAGGGGGACTTTCTCGATCTCGACGTACGGATTGAGCTGTTTCATTGTAGTCATGAGGATTGTGTGGTCGATATCATGCAAAAAGGGCCATCGCATTGCTGCGACAGCCCTTCTCACACGAGGTACGGAGGCGAGGGGGATCAGTGAACGGCGATGCCGTTGGTAGAGGGCACGGGCATGGAAGCGAGCGTGCCGAGGCCGAAATCGAAGTTCGCGCCCTGGACGACGGGGGCTTTCTCGAAGACGTAGCTGTGGCCCGAGATGCTCAGACGCACTTGGCCCGAGTAGCCAAAGCGATCGCCCAAGAGGCGGGCGAGGCCCTGCGCGTACTGCTCGTCGTAGCCCGTGTTGCGGCCATCGCCGCTGTAGATCATGCGGGGGATGGTGATGAAGTCGGCCTCGCGGATGGAGCGCTCCATGTCCGGATAGTGTGTTGTTTCCTGGATGCGCTCGTTGACGGCGAGGGTCTCGTTGCGACTGATGCGCTTCCAGGTGCGGATGCCGGTTGTCTGTGCCATGATGATGTACCGATGTTGAATGTGAATGTGAGACGTTCAGGTACAGGTAAATCGCGAAACGTTTTTTCAACGAAAGCGACCCCCCATACCCTACAAACAACAGGGGTAGGGTGTCATCGGTATAACCCACACCCATTCTTGACAAGAAAATCGGTCGACATTGCGCGCGCGTTGTGGTGATTCCTCCATATAGGGCGGGAAGCCACGGTGGATGCAACGTGCCGTTTTGCAATGTTGCAATGTTGCAGCGCCGCATTCCGGGGTGCAATGGCCGTTGTGACGGAGACGATCTTCCCCTGTGGCAATTGTTCGCGACGAGAGTATCTTTGACTGGGTTTATGGATCGCCTATCTCTCGCCATTCAGGGAAGCAGCATCATGTCCAAACGGGACCTCTCCGAACAGGATATTTGCCTTCGATACATCACGCCTGCGATTGAGCAAGCCGGGTGGGCAAAGGACCAGATCCGGTGCGAATACACGTTTACGAATGGGCGTATCCTCGAATACGGCAAACTCTATAAACGGGGCAAACGGCTTCGGGCGGACTACCTGCTCTTCTACAAGCCCAACCTGCCGCTCGCGGTGATCGAGGCGAAGGACAACGGGCATCGGCCGTCCTCTGGAATCCAACAGGCTTTACGATATGCCGAGATACTGGATGTCCCGTTTGTCTTCGCGTCGAATGGCGATGCGTTTGTCGAGCACGATCGAACGGCAGCGAGCGGGATCGTGGAGCGTGAGCTGGCGCTGAATGCCTTTCCTGACCCGGAATCGTTGTGGGAACGCTACAAGCGCCTCAAGGGGATCGACGAGGAAGCCGAGGAGATCATCGAACAGGAATACTACACCGAGTTCGAGGGCAAGGAGCCACGGTATTACCAGCGGATCGCCATCAATCGTGTCGTGGAGGCCGTAAGCCAGGGCCAGCGTCGGCTGCTGCTGGTGATGGCTACCGGCACGGGGAAGACGTATACCGCCTTCCAGATCATGTGGCGGCTCTGGAAAGTGGGTCGCGTGAAACGCATCCTCTTTCTGGCGGATCGCAACATCCTCGTCGACCAGGCCAAGACGAACGACTTCCGGCCGTTTGGCAACACGGTGACGAAGATCCAGCGGCGCGAAGCCGACAAGGCGTATGAACTGTACCTCTCCCTCTATCAGAGCATTACCGGTCCAGACGAGGATCAAAAGACCTACAGAAAATTCTCTCCGGATTTCTTCGACCTCATCGTGATCGACGAATGCCACCGGGGGAGTGCGGACGAGGATTCAGAATGGCGTGAGATCCTCGGATACTTCAGTGGGGCCATTCAGCTGGGGCTCACGGCGACACCCAAGGAAACGAAGTACATATCCAACATCGACTACTTCGGGAAGCCGGTGTACACCTACTCGTTGAAACAGGGCATCAAGGACGGCTTCCTCGCGCCGTACAGCGTGGTGCGCATCAACCTGGATCGCGACCTTGAGGGCTGGCGGCCAGAGCAGGGCAAGGTGGATGCGACAGGGGTGGCGATTGATGATAAAATCTACAACCGGAAGGATTTTGACCGGACCCTCGTGCTCGAGGAACGAACCCGGTTGGTGGCCAGGAAACTCACTGAGTTCCTGAAGGCAAGTGACCGGTACGCCAAGACGATCGTGTTCTGCATCGACATCGAACACGCCGAGCGAATGCGCCAGGAAATCGCCAACTGCAATGCGGATATGGTGGCGAAGGACTGGCGCTATGTGATGCGGATCACCGGGGACGAACAGGAGGGGAAGCGAGAGCTGGACAACTTCATCGATCCGGAAAGTCCCTACCCGGTGATCGCCACTACATCGAAGCTGCTGACGACGGGGGTGGACGCCCAGACGTGTAAGGTAATCGTGCTGGACGCCAATATCGGCTCGATGACGGAGTTCAAACAGATCATCGGACGCGGTACCCGGATCCGAGAGGACTACGGCAAGCGCAGCTTCACTATTATTGATTTCCGAGGAGTCACGGATCTCTTCGCCGACCCCGATTTCGACGGGGATCCTGTTCAGATTTATATCCCCGGTACGGGGCCGGTCAAACCACCCGATCCCGAGCCGCCCATTGACGAACCGGATGGGGGTGACGATGGTGAACCCCGCTACAAATACCGTGTGGCGGATGTTGAGGTGAAGGTGGTGAACGAACGGGTGCAGTATTATGGCCCCGACGGGAAGCTGATCACCGAATCGCTGCGCGACTACACCCGGAAGAACCTTCGACGCGGGTACGCCTCACTGGAGGACTTCCTGCGTCTCTGGACGGAGAGTGAAAAGAAGGAGGCCCTGCTTGAGGAGCTGGCCGAAAGAGGTGTGCTGTACGGCGCCCTGGAAGAAGAAGTAGGCAAGGGACTCGACCCGTTCGATCTCATCTGTCACATCGCCTACGATCAGCCGCCGCTAACGCGCCGTGAGCGGGCCGATAACGTCCGCAAACGCAACTACTTTACGAAGTATGGCGACCAGGCCAGAGGGGTCCTGGAGGCGTTGCTGGACAAATATGCGGACAAAGGGGTGGAGGAGATCGAGAAGATGGAGGTACTCCGGATCAACCCCTTCAGCGAGCTGGGCTCACCGATGGAGATTGTCAAGTTATTCGGAGGGAAGAAAGGCTACCTCCAGGCTGTTCGCGAACTCGAGCATCACATCTACGCAAACGCGAGTTGATCCATATGCAGGTATTTGTTGTCCGTGCCGACTTTGGAAAAAACACCGAGGTCTTCAAGCTACACGGCTACGCGGGGATCAGTTGGTTCGACGACCCCTTGCCGGGGGGCAGCGAGAACAATCGAGACACGCTTCGCCAGGCGTACGAAACGGTCTACACGGATCACGGTGTTCACCGCGCGTCGCAAAACATCGGTCAGATTTTTCGTTTCCTGAATGAGATTCACCCGGGAGATGTGGTCCTGACCCCCTATCTGGATGGTACCCTCCTGGTCGGGCGAGCAAAAGGGAAACCCTACTTCAAGGTAGACGGCACGAGCGCCACCACGCACCGCATCGACGTGGACTGGAATCATGCGGTGCTCGATCGTCAGGAGTTTTCGATCCCGTTGCAGAATACCCTGCGCAGCATGCTCACGGTATTTCGTGTTACACAGATCGGAGAAGTCTGCGCGGCGGCGGGATATCCGTACGACGGTCAGGATCCGCTCATGGCGGCGCGCAAAGTGAGCCAGGAAACAGACACGTATGGTCCCGTATTGGCGCTCCTCCTCGAACTCCACGACAAAGAATTTGAGGTGCTCGTCAGCTACGTGTTGCGTACCCTTGGCTTCGAGGCCACGCGTGAAACGGGCTACTCGGGGGACGGCGGTGTTGACTTTGAAGGCGTTCTGACGGTGAAGGGCATCGCCTCCGTGGGCCTTCAGGTCCAGGTGAAGCGGTACAAAGAGTCCAGGACGATCAGCGAGCCCAGCATCCGCAGTTTCAGGGGGGCGCTGAAGCGGGATTACCAGGGCTGCTTCATCACGTTATCCGAATATACAAAGACGGCCAGGGATAGCGCGCGCGATACGGCCAAGGTGCTTATCAATTTGATTAACGGCCATCAATTTATCGACATCTTGACCGAGCAGTATGAGGCGGTGATCGATCTTATGCGTGCCGAAGATCAGGACGACCTGGCCACCAAGTTGGCCTTCAAGCGCGTATTGGTCCCAGGCTGAAAGGGCATCCCCTTCTATATCCCACCCATCCGTTCCCCAGCCACCGTGTCGATCTCAACTACCGTTAAATCCATCCAGGACATCATGCGCCAGGATGCTGGCGTGGACGGCGACGCGCAGCGCATCTCGCAGCTCGTCTGGATGCTCTTCCTCAAGATCATCGATGCGAAGGAAGAGGAATACGAACTCCTCGAGGATGACTACCGTTCGCCGATCCCGGAGCACCTTCGCTGGCGCAACTGGGCCTCTGACGAAGAGGGTGTGACGGGCGACGCGCTCCAGGATTTCATCAACCAGGAGCTCTTCCCGGCGCTGAAAAACCTGTCCACGAGCAACCCGCGCGGCCAGTTGGTGCGCAGCGTGTTCGAGGACTCGTACAACTACATGAAGTCCGGCACGCTGGTGCGCCAGGTGGCGAACAAGATCGACGAGATCGATTTCACGTCGTCGAAGGAGCGGCACCACTTCAACGACATCTACGAGAAGATCCTGCGCGACCTCCAGAGCGCGGGTAATGCGGGCGAGTATTACACGCCGCGGGCCGTCACGCGCTTCATGGTGGAGATGGTGGACCCCCGGTTGGGCGAGAAGGTGTTTGACCCGGCGTGTGGTACGGGCGGCTTCCTGGTGGACGCGATCGAGCACATGCGCCGGAAGGGGATCAACTCGGTGGCCGAGCGCCTGCAACTCCAGGACACGATCAAGGGCGTGGAGAAAAAGCCGCTGCCGCACATGCTCTGCATTACCAACCTCATCCTGCACGACGTGGAGGTGCCCAAGGTATTTCGGGACAACTCGCTGGCCGTACCCTTGCGTTCCTATGGTCCTTCCGATCAGGTAGACATCATCGTCACCAACCCGCCGTTCGGTGGCACCGAGGAGCCGGGGATCGAGATGAATTTCCCGGAGGCCTACCGGACGCGCGAGACCGCCGATCTCTTCCTCGTGCTGATGATGCGCCTCCTGAAAGACAACGGCCGCGCCGCCGTGGTGCTGCCCGACGGGGCGCTCTTCGGCGATGGCACGAAGACGCGTATCAAGGAGAAGCTGTTGCAAGAATGCAACTTGCATACGATCGTCCGCCTGCCCAACGGGGTGTTTGCGCCCTACACCGGGATCAAGACGAACCTGCTCTTTTTCACGAAGGGGCAGCCGACGACGGAGGTCTGGTATTACGAGCACCCGTACCCCGAGGGCTACAAGAGCTACTCGAAGACCAAGCCCATCCGCATCGAGGAGTTCGACCGTGAGAAGGCGTGGTGGGGCAACCGGGAAGAGAGCGAACTGGCCTGGCGGGTGACGATCGACGACATCGCGCAGCGCGGTTACAACCTGGACATCAAGAACCCCAATAAGCCCGACGACGGGCCGGGCGATCCGGATGCCCTGCTGGCGCGCTTCCAGAAGATCGACCAGGAGGTGTCAACGCCGACTGAAAATGTCCGGGTTTCGCCGACCGAAAATGTCCGGGTTTTCGGCTGAGGTGACGAGCCTCTTTGTTGTTGCGTCGGGTCAGTTGGTTGGTGTCGAGTTCGCTGTGGATTGCTCCTCGCGTAGAC
>JBGSPJ010000604.1:0-8728 GCA_041738655.1 Rhodothermales bacterium
GTGACCTGGCGGTCGGACCCCGACCTGCCGGCGGCGGTGTCGTTCGGCAGCGAGGGAACGCGGTACGTCAACGCCTATACCGGGGCCGTGCTCGGGGCGCCGAACGAGGATATCCGGGCTTTTTTCCGGTCGGTGACCGACTGGCATCGGTGGCTCGCCGGCGAGGACGATGCCCGCGAAACCGGGAAAGCCATTACGGGCGCCGCCAACCTCGGGTTTTTGTTTATCGTGCTGAGCGGGCTCTACCTCTGGTGGCCGAGGAACTGGCGCTGGAATGCCGTGCGGGCCGTAACCTGGTTTCGAGGGGGATTGTCGCCGAAAGCGCGTGATTTTAACTGGCATAATGTGATCGGCTTCTGGTCGTTTCTGCCGCTGGTAGCCATCGTTGCCTCGGGTGTCGTCATCTCGTATCCCTGGGCCAGCAACCTTGTTTACACCCTGAACGGCGAGGAAGCCCCGGTGCGCCGCGGGCCGCCGGGTCCGCCGCCGCAAGCTGGGGGAGGAGCAGCGGCTTCCACGGAGGCGCCTTTTGCGTTCGACGAACCCGTGTTTGCCGACTTCACCGCGCTGCTCACGCCGGCCGAGGCCCGTATGCCGGCGTGGCGGATCCTGGCCCTGAACGTCCCGTCCGCCTCGGATTCCACGATCCGGCTTTCCCTCAACGCCGGCACGGCCGGTCAGCCGCAGAAGCAGGCGCAGCTGGAAATCGTACGGGCGACAGGGGCGGAGGTCGGGTACAGGGGCTTCGACGCCGGCACCGACGGACAGAAGATGCGCTCCATCCTCCGGTTTACCCACACCGGTGAGGTGCTCGGGTTCTGGGGGCAGACCTTTGCCGGGCTGGTGACAGTGGGGACAATTCTGCTGGTGTACACGGGGATTTCGCTGTCGCTGCGGAGGCTCTGGGCGTGGCGCCGGCGGAGGAAGGATGCGGCGAGCCGGCAGGTGGCCACTTCGTAGACGATCGATCCCGGAAACCCTCTCGCTTATCGAGCCACTTAATCAGGGGACGTCGGTTCCGCGAGCGGTCGCCAGGGTGCCGGCCCGTCCGGCGGCGGTTCGAGAAACCGCGCTCCGACCTCCCGATACCAGGCGTGCAGTTGGTCGCGCATCGCGACAACGCGAGCGGGCTCACGGGCCGCAAGATCCTCGCGTTCACCGGGGTCGCGCGCGAGATCGTACAGCTGCACGCGCCCGTCCTCGAATCGCTCGATCAACTTCTCGTTTCCCACGCGGATCGCCCCACCCGGAAATCCGCCCTGGCTACTGTAATGCGGGTAGTGCCAGAAGAGCGCGTTGCGCGCCGGAGGTCCGGATCCCCGGAGAACCGGCCCGAGGCTGACACCGTCGAGATGTTGTTCGGGCCTGGCGGGCAAGCCGGCCAGGTCTAGGATGGTCGGGTAGAAGTCCGTGCTCATGACCGGCTGATCGGACGTGGCGCCAGGGTCAATCATCCCAGACCACTTCACGATCAATGGTTCACGAATCCCCCCTTCGTAGAGCCAGCCCTTGCCGCCTCGCAGCGGGAGATTCGAGGTCGGCGACCCTTCGGAAGTCGACAGGCCCCCGTTATCCGACGTGAAAATGACGACCGTGTTGTCATCGAGCCCGCGTTCTCGAATGGCATCGAGCACGCGTCCCACCGCCGCATCCATGGTTTCGACCATCGCCGCGTACGTCGGGTGCCGCTGGACGCGGCGCGTCAGGCGGGCTTCGTCGGTTGGCCACACTTGTTCCTCGGGTTCAAATTCTGGCTCGGAGCCGAGCGCCGCGGCCCTGGCCTCGTACTTGCGAACAAGCTCCGGGTGCGCCTGGAGTGGGGTGTGGACATCGTACAGCGCGACGTACAGCAGGAACGGCGTGTCTTGAAACCGATCTAACAGGTGTACGGCCTCATTCGCCAGGCGCTCGGCGAGGTGCTCGCCGGCCGGGCCGGCCTCCAGACGCGGGTTCTTGAACGGGCCGAAGTAGCCGCCAGGCGGTGAGCCGACGTTGTGGCCGGCAATGTTGACATCAAATCCCTGCGCTTCGGGCCAATAGTCGGCCGTAGGCCCCAGATGCCATTTCCCGACGAACGCGGTCTGATAACCGCCTTCCTTCAGCGCCTCCGCAAGCGTCACCTCTTCCAATGGCATCCGATCGACGAGAGGTGCAGGCCGGAAACGGCCTTCTCGCGTCCCCGAGAACCAGTCTGTCGCACCAGCGCGCGTGGGGTATTTGCCCGTCAGGATACTAAAGCGCGTGGGACTACAGACGGGGCTGGCCGCGTAGCCATTCGTGAAGCGCATGCCTTCGCGTGCCAGTCGATCGATGTGCGGCGTCTCGTAGAACGTGCGCGGATTGTTGGCGCCGATGTCCATGTAGCCGAGATCGTCGATGAGGAAGAAGACGATATTGGGCGGCCGGCGGGTAGAATCACGCTGTGTGATACCGGTGCAGGAGGCCGCGGCGATCGCCATGATCACCACGGATATCAGGACGGACAACCACCCCGGGATAACGCGTTGACGGGTTTGCATGGTTCGTTCCGTATTTCGGGTGAGCCCAGGACCTAAAGACTGCTCGCCGGGTTGCAGCCGTCGCAATCCATCACACACGAGATTACCTTGAAAAACAAAATACTGTTGGGTTTGAGCATACTGCTCGGGCTCATGTTCATCAACTCCGGCCTGAACAAGTTTTTGAACTATATCCCCGTGCCGGAGGACCTGCCGGCAGGGACGATGGCGATGTTTCTGGCGATGACGAGTATTAGCTGGATGATCCCGCTGATAGGCGTGGCGGAAATCGCAGGGGGGATACTGGTGATTATTCCGAAAGTGCGGGCCCTGGGCGCGATCGTGCTCGTCCCGGTGATGATCGGCATCCTGTCGCACCACCTGCTTGTGGACACCTCGGGTCTCGCGATTGTGTTGCCACTCGCGGGCATCCTGGCCTGGGTGATCTGGGAGAACCGCGCGAAGTACCTGCCGATGGTGCGGTAACAGGGTCGTTACTGAATGACCACCAGTTTCTTGATATCCGCCGCGCCTGTGTCGTTATCCACCACCCGCACGAGGTAGATCCCGCTGACAATGGGCTGGCGGGAGGAGGTGGTCAGATCCCATGCCGTGGTGCCGCTGCCGTCGGTGTGTTCGATGGTTCGGATGAGTTCTCCGGTTTCGGTGTAGATCGAGATGGTGCAGCGGCCGGGGATGTCGAGGAAATCGACCTGACTCCACGTGGAATTCCCACCCGGGAACAGCCGAACGGATTCGTCGGCGGCCAGGTTGAGGGGGTTCGGGACGATACGGAAGTCTGCGACCGCTTCCCCCGTGACACGGGTGAGCCCGGTTGGGAGGTACGTCTGCGTGAAGTACCGCCCGCTTTTAAGCGGAAGGCCCCGCGGGGTGCCGGCGAGTCCTTTTTCATCGACCGGGTGTATGGGGCCTACGGCCTGGAGGTAATAATAATACTCCGCGCCACGGAGGACGCCGACATCCTCGTAGGAACGGGCGGAGCCGGGCAGGACGGTCAGTAACTCATAGGGCAGGTTATCCACGTAGCCGCTCGTGCGGTAGAGCTCCCACTGCACGGGATCAGGGGATGCAGGGATGGATTCCCAGCGAAGCGCGATGTGATCGGGTTGGGCCGTGATCTCGAACCGACGCGGAGGGCGGGGCGGTTCTATGATGGGGTAGCGGGTCATGCCGGCGCTGGCCTGCCAGACATCCCGGGCGCGGTACATCATCTGGAAGAGTGAGTCGCGCTCGGTCATCACCCACTGGTTTTTGGTGAGGAGTTCACCGCCGTTTTTGTAGACCTCGTAATTCCAGGGGATGTCCGTGATGATGCCGTCGCCGTTGGCATCGAAGGGAATACGTTGATCGCGGTTGAACCCGCCCTGTTTAAAGGCAACGCCGATATCGGTGGCGGCTTCGTAGCTGAGTCCTTGCGCGCCCTCGGCCTCCACGATGTGGATGCTGTCCCCGAAAGCCATCTGGTAAGGGCCGTAGGTAAACATCGGGGAAAAACCGCCTGCAAATCCTCCCGATGCATCACGGGTTGGATTCCAGAACTCGCCCGTCGGTTCGATCCTGTCGGCATGATGGGGATATCGGCGAGAAAGACCGTCTGAATCAAAGCGGGGATTTTCGGGAGTCAACATCCCGTACTTATAATAATCCACCTCGGGTTGACCATCGGCGCTTATGAGCTGATCATTGTCGAACCAGCCTATTGCAATCGGCTGAATGGCGGGGGCATAGCGGCGATCGGATGGGGACGCGTCGGCATGGAGTACGACGCGACCCGGCATCGACATCCCCGCCAATCGGCCGATGGTGTCGCCGGGGGCCTGGGTTCTTCGAGCCTGTATCAATGGGCTCCCCAGGTTGTCCCAGAATTGATAGGCAAATACGGGGTCGTAACCGGCCCACATGTAGATGGCCGTGAAGTCGACGGGATATACCTGGTTGCCATCTCCCACAATATCGATCATGGTAAATTTGCCCCAGGACTGGCCATTGGAGCCATGATCGGCGGCCTGTTCTCTGCCCCGCCAGCGGTACATGTCGGTGAACAACACGTCATCGAGCGCCTGACCCGGCAGTTCGATCTCTGGATCGGCGTCTGTATTGCCGGTGTTGGTCATCCGCCGGCGAATGATGTGATAGTCGTCGTGCTGCTCGTTGGCATAGGCGTAGACCCATCGTTCGGTGTCGATGCCGAGGATGGAGCGGTATTTTTGATAGAGCACGCGGTCCGCCGGTAGATCGGGATCGACCTCGTCCACGAGGCCGATTTTGTCCATTGTCGGTGTGAAGTCGTCAGCAATCCGTTGAAACGAGGGCACGCCATCCACGATCACCTCGGTATCCTCGAATCGGGCGGTGAGGCGGGTTTCTACGGGAGTAAAAAACGACGAGCCGTCGGGCCTTGGGCCTATACGTGCGACTCTATAGTCCCAGAACTGCCCGGTGGGATCGGTCCAGTTTTTTAGGCCGATCCAGTACGCCTGCCCCCGGTAGTGGTCGGAAAGGCGTAATATGGCCGGCCACTGGAGCCCTGTTTGCCCTATATTGCTCTCGACATGGGCGCCGAGTTCGGAGTAGCCGTGGTGCATCTCCCCGATGTCCATCCAGGTTGTGGCGAATTGCGCGTCCGACTCCCGCGTTGCCCCGATGAGCAGGACCACCAGCAGGAAGGTTCGGGGTGAAACGAGGCGGATGGCGGTCATGGATGGTGGGCAGTCGGAAGAGGGGTGGAGGTCGTAAAAACCCCGGCGTGTAAGGTACGCTGCGTTGTGCGGTGAGGAAAGGTCAAAATAGCGCCCCTGCGTCCGAAGTGGTGACAAATCCAAACGAACCTGGCACTCCAATGAAGTGGTAGGCCGGACACGCAGAGACGCAACATGTGTCGGGCGTTGAGCGCTCCGGATGTGCCGCAGACGCCAGAAGCTCGACTAAAAAGAACAGGAATCAACCCAAGACGACCTTGCCGGGGTGCACGATGGCAAGACCGGGTATCTCGGGGAAGTCCTGGATATCATAGGTTAAAATATGTTCGGCACCATGCACTATGGCGACAGCCGCGAGTCTGTAATCAAATATCCTGCGACCACCAGCAGGATACGTGTCCACCAGCTTCCGCCACTGGGTGAACACCTCAGGGGTGTCGTCAAGCAGAGGGAATCGATCGAGCAAGGAATCCAGTTCATCAAGCGCGCGAGCCGGCGTCCATCCGAATCCATTCACCGAACCAGGGCGAGATAAAACCGAGAAGTACTCAAGGAGAATCTGGGGCGTCACATAACATTCAGAGCCCCGGTCAAGGAGCGTCGACACCCCGTGAACGGCCTGCCCATGCTCCGGCGATTGATCGTCTGTTATACGAAGGAGAATGTTCGTATCGAGCAGGTAAGCAGCCATCACTCGTAGATTGTATCTCGGTGGATCTGCTCAAGGGTCAACCCGGGCCCACCTTTTCGTGATGCAGCCCATTCCAAGAACTCGCTGGCCCGCTCCTGGGGGGTGCTGTCTCGCCATTTGGGGCCCCAGGACGTTCTAGTTCTGGCGGATTTGACCAGATCAAGCACGGTGAGCGCAAGGCTGGCTTGTTCTGCCTCTGGCAAATCATCGATCGTGTGTAGCGCTTCGATCGCTTCTCTAAGTCGCTGTGTCATGGCGTAGGGTCAGGTTGATGACCGGGATAGGCTGAATACGCCGGCCGGCCGGGCCGGTTGCCGTAAACCAGGGGGGTGAAAGATGAAATGATTGGCAGCACAAATGTGTTTTGCCTTCCGTGGGGCCTCTCCGAACCTCCCCGCGCCACCCCGCGTTAAAGCCGCAAGACCCCCAAACCCCACCAACGCCAACCTACGCGATGCTCCAGATTCCGGTACTCGACCTCAGCGCGGGGTATGTCGCGCGGGAGATCGACCCCACGCTCGACCTCGTCGCCGAGATCCAGCGGCTGAAGAAAGAGAAAAACGCCGTCCTCCTGGCGCACTATTACCAGGAGGCGGACATCCAGGACATCGCCGACTACATCGGAGACTCGCTGGGGCTGGCCCGGAAGGCGGCGGAGACGAGCGCGGACCTGATCGTGTTCGCCGGCGTCCACTTCATGGCCGAGACGGCCCTCATCGTCAACCCCTCCAAAAAAGTCGTCCTGCCCGATCTCAACGCCGGCTGCTCGCTTGCCGACTCGTGCCCGCCGGATGAATTCGAGGCGTTTACGAAGGCGCATCCGGACCACTTCGTCGTCTCCTACATCAACTGCAGCGCCGGCGTAAAGGCGCTCAGCGACGTCATCGTCACGTCGTCCAACGCCGAACACATCATCCGACAGATTCCGGAGTCGACGCCGATTATCTTTGCGCCAGACCGTAATCTCGGCCGCTACCTCGCCGAAAAGACGGGCCGCGACATGCTCATCTGGGACGGCATCTGCATCGTCCACGAAGTGTTCAGCGAGCAAAAGCTCGTGCAGCTGAAGGTCCGCCACCCCGAGGCCGAGGTGCTTGCGCATCCCGAGTGCGAGGAGGCCGTGTTGCGGCATGCGGACTTCATTGGGTCCACGACGGCCATTCTCCGCCGCGCCGGCCAGAGCGACCGCGACACGTTTATCGTGGCGACGGAGGCCGGCATCATGCACCAGATGGAAAAGGCGTACCCGAACAAGACGTTCATCGCCGCGCCGCCGGAGAACGGGTGCAGCTGCAACGAGTGCCCCCACATGCGCCTCAACACCCTAGAAAAGGTGTACCTCTGCCTGAAATACGAACAGCCCGAGCTGACGATGGACGAGGCGTTGCGCAAAAAAGCGCTGCTGCCCATCGAGCGGATGCTGACCATGAGCGCCGGCATCCAGTAACGCCATGATTGCCATCGACTGGGTCGTCGTCGCTGTCTACATGGTCGCCACGCTGGGGGTAGGGATGTACCTGGCGCGGCGGGGAACGCAGTCGATCGAGCAGTTTTTTGTGTCGGACCGGTCGCTGCCCTGGTGGCTCGCCGGCACGTCGATGGCCGCCACCACGTTTTCGATCGACACCCCGCTCTATGTGGCCGGTGTAGTGGGGACAAGGGGGATCGCCGGCAACTGGGAATGGTGGGCGTTTGGGATCGGTCATGTCGTTCTCATCTATGTCTTCGCCCGGCTGTGGCGACGGAGCGAAATCATCACCGACGCCGAGCTGATCGAGCGGCGATACGGAGGGAAGACGGCCGGCGTGTTGCGGGGCGTGAAGGCGTTTCTGTTTGCCGTCCCGATCAACTGCATCGGCATCGGCTACATCATGCTAGCGGCCGTGAAAGTGGTGGGCGCGCTGGGTGTGTGGGAGGGGCTAGGGTTCAGTCCGGACGAGCGCATCCTCGGGCTCGACCCCAAGCTGCTGACGGTGATCGGGATTTCGGTCGTGGTGCTGGTGTATACCGGGTTCTCGGGGTTGTGGGGGGTGGTGGCGACCGATTTTTTCCAGTTTGTCCTGGCACTGGGTGGCGCGTTGGCCGTCGCCTATTACGCGATCTGGAGTCCGGAAGTAGGCGGGCTGGCCCTGCTTGCCGAGCGGGCCCGGGCGGCGGCCGACTTCGACGTACTCGCGTTTGTGCCGTTCGAATGGAGCCCGGGGGCGGCCTTTCGCATCGCCTGGAGCGCCACGGCCGGCATCTCGTTTACCACCTTTGTCGCCTACACGGCCCTGCAATGGTGGACCTTCCGTCGTTCGGACGGTGGGGGCGAGTTCGTTCAGCGCCTGGCCGCCTCCCGCACCGAGGCCGAGGCCGAAAAGGCGGCCTGGCTGTTTGTCATCATGCACTATGTGGTGCGGACATGGCCGTGGATCCTCGTCGCGCTCGCGGCGCTGGTCATCTACCCGGATCTGACGGATCGGGAGCTGGGGTATCCGCGGTTGATGCTGGATTACCTGCCGGCCGGCGTGTTGGGGCTCGTCGTGGCCTCGTTGCTGGCGGCGTTTATGAGCACCGTATCCACCCAGATCAACTGGGGGGCGTCGTACCTCGTGAACGATTTGTACCGGCGGTTCATCCGCCCCCACGCGAGCCAGCGCGAGCTGGTCGTGTTCGGCCGCTGGGCATCGCTGCTCATCACGGCCGTTGGCGCCGTGGCCGCGTTTTACGCGACGAGCATCGGCGAGGTCTTCCGCCTGGTGATTGCGATGGGGACCGGACCGGGGATGGTGCTCATTCTGCGCTGGTTCTGGTGGCGCATCAACGCCGCGGCCGAG
>JBGSPJ010000635.1:0-17269 GCA_041738655.1 Rhodothermales bacterium
GCCGGATGACCAGCGGGGCCTCGAACGCCCCCGGACACCAGGCGACCGTCACGGCCTCCATGTCCGCGCCATGCCGGCGGAACGCGTCGAGCGCGCCGTCGAGCAGCTTCTCGGTGATAAACGAGTTAAAGCGGCTGACCACGATCGCGAAACGGGCATTGCCGGCGGTCAGTTCTCCTTCGAGGACGATGGGCATGAGGTGCTGAGATTATCAAGCTACTGGAACGAGTGGACTTCGCGCCGCGCGGGCCCGCGCGAGGGCTTCGACCGTGATGCCGAGCCGGCCGAGACGGTGGTCGTCCTGCGACCGGTACCCGTGAAAATCGGAGCCCCCGGTCTCGACCAGCCCGAGGGTGCGCGCGAGCCTGCGGTAGTAATCGATCAGGCTTGTATCGTGCGACGGGTGAATCGTTTCCAGGCCATCCAGGCCGTCGGATTTCAGGGACCGTACCTCGTGATCGGACGTCCAGTGCCCCGGATGGGCCAGGACGCCGATGCCGCCGGCGGCGTGGAGCGCCTCCAGGGCATCGCGTGCAGGAGGACAGTCGATCGGGACATACGCCGAGCCGGCGTCGTTCAGGTACCGCGCGAAGGCTTCCTCCGGCGATCCCACGAACTTGCGGTGTGCCATCGCACGCGCGATGTGCGGCCGGCCGACGCTCGCGTCTTGCGCCACCTCGAGCACCTCTTCGATCGCGAGGGGGATGCCCAGCTTCTGGAGACGGCCCACGATGGCGGTGGCGCGCTCAACCCGGAGGGCATCGAAGGCCTGCATGAAGGCGGCGAGCCCGGCGTGGTCCGGATCGAAGAAATACCCGAGGAGATGGACGACGCGGCGGGGCAAGCGGACGCTCAGTTCGACCCCGGGCACCACCTCGACGCCGTGTTCGACGCCGGCGGCAGCCGCCTCCCGTATGCCGCGAAGCGTGTCATGATCGGTAAGCGCAAGCCCCGACAACCCCTTTGCAGACGCCCGCCGCACCAGCGCGGCCGGCGACAACGCGCCATCCGAACACGTGCTGTGTGTGTGTAAATCGACTAATCCGTGATCTTCGAATAAATGGCCCTGGCGCATGAAACCGGTCGGGTCGTGACTTTTTGATTGGAGGCCCAGGTAGAACCAACGGGATCGTAATTGGTTTTGAAGCGAGGCCGTAACAGAACGCGCCACCGGCGCGTCTAGCCGTTCGTCCTGCTACCCCCTCCTGTCCTCCAACAACTTCGCTTATGGAACGAATGTGGAGCCCCTGGCGCTCGGCGCACGTCGGGCACGTCGACGAGCTGGCGCCCATCGATGCACACGCGTCATCGGGAGCCGGCACCGGGTCGCTTTTTGCCCGGCTCGCGGCCGAGGATGAGGATGAAAAAAATTACATCGTGTGGAGAGGGGTGCATGTTTTCGTCATCATGAACCTCTATCCTTACAACAACGGCCATCTGCTCATCGTCCCCTACCGGACGGTAGCCGCCTACGAAGAACTTTCACGGGACGAACAGATAGAACTGGCCGTTACACTGGACCAATCCATTCGGTGGCTCAAGGAAGCGCTTGGCCCCGAGGGATTCAATGTAGGGATGAACCTCGGGAAGGCGGCGGGAGCCGGCATTCCGGATCATTTACACCTGCATGTGGTACCGCGCTGGCGAGGAGACACGAACTTCATGCCCACAATCGGTGAAGTCAAAGTCATCCCCGAAGCGCTCGATGTAACGTATCGAAAACTCGTGGCTGCTGCCCGGGCCGAAGCTGCCGCTTCCCCACAAGCGAGCTAAATGGCCGCCCGCGCCGTACCTTTCCCGTTGCCGCTGGCTTTTTCGATTACCACGCCGAATAGATCATGTCCGATACGAACATTGCTCCCCCGCCCCAGGACGCACCTATTCCTTCGGACGGCGACGATCGCGCGGGGAAACTATCCCGGATCTCGTTGCGAAATGTGGCCTGGCCCCTGCTGCTGAGCCTCCTCGTTCTGCTCCTGATCGGGTATTTCACGTTCGACGCCGGCTCCTTCCGGCAGATGATCTCCACCCTACGCCCAGCTTTCCTCGCGGCGGCCATCGCGACGGTGGTATTACGGGTGGTGTTTGGCGCCTGGCGGTTCCAATACGCTGCCCGGGGGGCGCTCACCTTCATGCAGAGTCTGCGCGGACAGCTTTCGTGGGACTTTTTCTCCAACGTGACGCCTTCCGCGCTGGGCGGCGGTCCGTTCGCGGCGGTGTACATGGCGCGCGACTCACAGAACAAGGTGGGGGAGACGACGGCCCTGGTGCTGTACACGATGCTCCTGGACCAGCTCTGGTCCGCCCTGATGATCCCGCTGATTCTATTCTCCACGTTGTATTTCTCTGTCATACCGGATTCGGTGGGCTCCGTCGGCGCGCTGGCATTCGTGGGGTATTTCCTGACGATGATGACGTGGGTCAGCCTCTTCGGGTACGCGACACTCTTCCGGCCCGAGCTGATCCAGCGGATCAGCGATCGCATCTTCCGGCTCCGTTTCCTGCAACGGTTTCGGCCCATCGTGGCCCGGGAAATGGAACAGATGGGCGGCTTCGCCCGGATCCTGCGCTCACAGCCGGCCAGCTTCTTCGGCACCAGCTTCGCATTAACCGCCGGCACCTGGCTGCCCCGCTACCTGCTGCCCGTGTTTATCGTCTTGAGCGTCTTCCCGGATCTCGACAGCGCCCTGTTCTTCATCCGTGGCATCACGATGATGGTGAGCGCGATGATCATCCCGACGCCGGGCGGCGCCGGCGGCATCGAAGGGCTTTATGCCCTCTTTATGGGCCCGCTCATGCCGAAAGCCCTGGTCGCCCCTACCCTCTTCCTGTGGCGATTCCTCGGCTACTACGTCTTCCTGGGTCTCGGAGCGTTTATCTTCAAGAAAAAACGGACCGAGTCCGCGGCCGGCCGGCCCTCGGCCCGTCAGGACGACACGGAGCAGCACCCGGCCCCCGCGACCCCGTCCCCCGAACCCGAATTCGCCGATAGCCAGGAACAGACCTGACCCCGGCCCGCCATGTCCGCATCCGACGCCTGGCAACGCGAGCGCATCGAGGCGTACGACTTCCGCGCCCTCTATCCGAACCTCCATTTTGGGACGGCCTCGGATCGGTACGCCGGATGGATCGGGCAGATCTACCCCGAGGCCTATAGAAGCCGGCTCAGCTCGCGCCCGAAAAAACTCGACGGGCGGACGTTCACGGAACGTACCCTCCCGGTGGAATCCGTCGCGGATTATTTCACCCATTTCGACGTGCTGGAGCTGGACTTTACCTTCTATCGCCCGCTCCTCGAGGCGGATCGGTCGCCCTCGAACAATTACTTCGTGCTCCAGCAATACGCCGACCATGCTCCGGCGACCGCCCGATTCCTGCTCAAAGCACCCCAGCTGTATACGGCGCGCACGCTGCGCGGCCAGACCGACGGGGCGACCTCGTATGGCGCCAATGTGCATTTTCTGCATGTGGAGGATTTCCAGACGCGCTTTCTGGAACCCGCTGCGGAGATGCTGGGTAATCGGCTCCTCGGCATCCTGTTCGAACAAGAATATCAGCGGGTGTCCGAAAGCCCCGATCCCGATCAGAATATCGCAGATCTCGACGGTTTCTTTTCGCAGTTGCCTCCGGGCGTTCAACTGCACCTCGAATTACGATCGCCGCACTTCCTGTCAGCGTCCTATTTTTCCTGGCTTGAATCGCGTGGATTAGGGTTTGTCTTCAGTCATTGGACGTGGCTGCCGTCGCTCCGAGACCAGTGGCGTCTCTGCGGCGGACGCTTTTCGTCCCGCGACGGCCAGGTGGTGGCGCGCCTGCTGACGCCGCTCGGGATGCCCTACGCCAGAGCCTACGCGCAGGCGCATCCTTTCGATCAACCGTTGCCGGCGATCGTGAACAGCGACGCCGGCCGGGCGATGGTGCTGGATACCACCGCCCTCACCTATCAGGCGTTCGGCGCCAGCCGGGTGCTCAACATCATCGTCAACAACCGGGCCTGGGGAAACGCGCCGGCGCTCGCCCAGGCCATCGCACATCGCGTCGTAGATGAAGCCGCCCGCCGGTCTGGCTGATCCATCGTCTCCTCTTCCTCATCGCCTTCCATGCCCGTCATCCGTACCCTCCAGTTGACTCGCTACTTCGGGGACAAAGCGGCCGTCAAGGATCTTTCCATAACGATCGAGCGGGGGGAGATCTTCGGACTGCTGGGGCATAACGGCGCCGGCAAAACGACGTCCATCCGCCTGTTGACGGGCATCTTGAGCGCACACGGTGGGACGATGGAGGTGCTTGGATTATCACCTCAACGCGACGGGGCCGCGATCCGCGCGCGAACGGGCGTACTGCCCGAAACCCACGCGCTGGACGAGCGGATGACGGCGTTCGACACCCTGCGCCTCCACGGTCTTACCTATGGCTGGTCCTCCCGCATGATTCCCGCGCGGATCGAGGAAGTACTCGCGGCGTTCGACCTTACCGAGCAAACCCATCAGCGCATACGCAAGCTCAGCAAAGGGATGAAACAGCGCCTCGCCCTGGCGCGCACGCTCTTCCATCGCCCCGAATTGATTTTCCTCGACGAGCCTACCTCCGCCCTCGATCCGATCGCACGCAAAGCGGTGCATTCGTTTCTGACGCAGATGGTCCAGTCCGAAGGCGCTACCGCCGTCGTCTGTACCCATAACCTGAACGAGGCCCAGGCGATCTGCGACCGGGTCGGCGTACTCGAAAAAGGCCGGCTCATCGCGCTCGGCACCCCGGCGGAGTTGATCGCCGGCCTTTCGGAACAGGCGACGCGCGCCGAACATCCAGTGTTGTTCGAGGTGCCGGCCGAGGACATGGACCGCGCGTGCGAGGCGCTCACATCGGCCCATTCCCGGATCCAGGTCGAGAAAAACAGCCACAGCCTGCGCATCCATGGCGTGGGTCGCGCGCAGGTACCGGATGTGGTCGAATGCCTCGTGCGGCATCACATCCGCATCTACGCCATCAACGTGCCTCCCGTCTCCCTGAACGACGTCTACCTGGCCCTTCACTCACCCCCGGATATGGGGCACTAAGTCATCTCCGTCATGCATCTCTCCGCTGTCTTCGCCCTGGTGCGTCGGGATCTCAAAATCGTTTCGCAGAGCCGGGGCGTATTACTCCCCATGCTCGTCGTGCCCGTCCTGTCCCTCGTCTTGCTCCCCGTGCTCGCCGTGGTGGCGCCCAGCCTTGGGGACTCGGAGCAGGCCACCGTACTGGCGCTGTCCCGAATTGTCGACTGGATGTCCGCCGGCCTGCAGGACCAGCTGGCGGGCTACACCGATCTGCAGAAGTGGGTCGTGCTGGTACTGGTGTACTTCCTGGCGCCGCTGTACCTCGTCGTCCCGCTCATGGTCGCAAGCGTGGTGGCGGCAGACAGCTTCGCCGGCGAGAAGGAGCGCAAGACGCTTGAGGCGCTGCTCTACACCCCGACGACGGATGCCGAGCTCTTTTTTGGCAAGGTGCTGGCCGCCTGGTTGCCGGCGATGGCGGTATCGCTGGGCAGCTTCTTGCTCTACGCGACGATCGCGAACTGGGTGGCGTGGCCGGTCCTCGGCCGCCTGTTATTCCCAAACGCGATCTGGCTGATCCTGGTCTTCTGGGTCGCGCCAGCCGTCGCGGCCATGGGGCTGAGCGTGACCGTGCTCATCTCCAGCCGGGTTCAGAGTTTTCAGGAGGCGTTCCAGCTGGGCGGCTTTGTGGTGTTGCCGATCGTGGTGCTGCTGGTGGGCCAGGTATCCGGCGTCATGTATTTCAGCAAGGGGATGGTGGCGTTGCTTGGGCTGGGATTCTGGTTGATCGACGTCGCCTTACTGGCCATCGGGGCGCACGTCTTCCGGAGGGAAAACCTGCTCACGGGAGATCCGGGCTGACGGCGCGGGTAATCACGGGCGCGATGCGGTCGGCCCAGGCGGCGTACATGGCGCCGGAAGGATGGAGGCCGTCAGGCGCCAGCCAGGCGGGGTCGGTCGCGGCCCGCCGGCTCAGATCCACGATATCGAGCCAGGGCATCCCGAACCGTTTCGCCGCATCGGCGACAAGCCGATTGAGGGTGTCGAGCGCCGTCGCCAGGGCAGCGCGGTCGCGCGAAGCCGCGAAAGGGGTTACGCTCCAGTCCGGAATCGCGATCACGAGGGTGCGTTCGACCCGTCCGCCGGCGCAGGCGATGGCGCGCCGCAAGAGCCGCTGGAGGTCCTCGCTAAACGCCGCGACGGCCCGGCCCCGATACTGGTCGTTTACGCCAATCAGGAGTGCAACAAACGCGTAATCCTCCGCCGGCGGGGTTTCATCGAGCGCGAGGAGCAGGTCGCAGGTCGCCCACCCGGTTTTTGCGATCACATCTACCCTGGCGCCGGGAAGCACGCGCGCGATGCGGCGGTTCACCTGAGCCGGCCAGGATTCGTCCGGGCGGACATCCTCCCCCACCGTGTACGAATCGCCAAGCGCAAGCCACTTCATCAGGCCGCATCCGCCGGGTCGACTTCGCGGCCGTAGAACCGAAGGATGGCGTAGAGCATCAAGACGCTAGCGGCCATCGAAATCCACCACGGTACCCCGAACCCGGTTGGCAGCGTGCCTGCCAGTACGGCGACGCCGCCAACCGTAACGGCATACGGTAACTGGGTCCGCACGTGGGCGATATGATCACAACTCGACGCCATGGACGACAGGATAGTCGTATCGGAAATGGGCGAGCAATGGTCCCCCCAGACCGAGCCGGCGAGCACGCAGGCGACGGTCGAGTAGATGATAAAGTAATGCGACGGATCCGCCATGCCGTTGACCTCGAGCACGGCCCAGGCAAGCGGGATGACGAGCGGCATCAGGATGCCCATCGCGCCCCAGCTGGACCCCGTCGCGAATCCGGTGGCGGCGGCCAGCAGAAACACCAGCGCCGGAATGAAGCCCGGAGCAAGCGAGTCGCCCAGTACCGAGACGAGAAATTCGGCCGTGTGCAGGACCTCCGTGACGGATGACAGCGCCCATGCCATGATGAGAATGATCATGGCGAGCATCATCGATTTCAGGCCGGCGTACCAGGCCTCGATCGTCTGTTCGAGGGTGAGGATGCGTTGGCCGACCGACAGGAGGATGGCCGCGAGCACACCGGCCAGCGATCCGTTCATGAGCGCCTGGTACGAGTTGGCGCTGCCGATGATGTCGCGCAGGGTCTCGCCCTCGCCGCTTGTGTACAACCCCACCATCACCCCGAGGATCAGTACCCCGACGGGAATGCCGGCGTTAAACGCGCGCTGGGGTTTGCCGGCGATCGGCTCGATCTCATGGGTGTCGTCGTTCATCGCCGCGGCGGATTCACCGATTCCCGACACGGCACCCGTGGTGCGCGCGCGGATCTCGGCCGTATACATTGGCCCGAAATCCCGACGCAGCCAGGCCACGAGAAGCACGAAGTACACCGCCAGTAGCGGGTAAAAGCTGTAGCCGAGGGAGTTGAGAAAAATCGAGTAAGCGGATTCATTAAATCCATCGATCTGGTTGACCGAGTCTCCGATCAGGCCGACCTCGTACCCGATCCAGGTAGTGGCCAACGCGACACTCGCCACCGGCGCCGCGGTGGAGTCGACGATATAGGCCAGCTTCTCGCGCGAGATCTTCAACCGATCCGTCACGGGCCGCATCGTCTTGCCCACGACCAGCGTGTTGGCGTAATCGTCGAAGAAGATCACGATACCGAGCGCCCAGGCGGCGATCTGTCCCCGTTGCGCCGAACGGGCCCAGCCGACGATCCCGTTCACGATCCCCTGTGTGCCCCCGTTTTTGGAGATGATGCCCACCATCCCCCCGATCATGAGCGTGAAAATGATGATGGAGGCGTGGTCGCGGTCGGCCAGGGCGTCGAGCACATACAGATTGAGGATGTCGAGTAGGCCGATGAAGAGGCCCGAAAACGAGAGGCCGGCCGCCGCCCATCCCCCCACCCAGATCCCCAGAAACAGCGCCGGAATCACCCGCTTAAAAATGAGAGCGATCACGATGGCGAGCAGGGGAGGCACGATGGCGAGCCAACCCGGAATCACGCGCCGCGATGCCGAGGCGATAATCGCCACATCGCGCAGCAGCTCCACCTCCAGCGGGCCGCTGGAGGCCGCCACGATGGCTTCACTCGATGCGGTGCCCGTTTCAGGGTCGATCGTGACCGGATAGGTCTGCCCTCCCACCCGCACCGCGAGTCCCCCGACCGCTAGATTGACTTCGGCGTGAAACGGGATGCCGGACAGAATCGCGCGGGGCACGTCGAGCGAGGGCTCCGATTGCGCGGTGGCCGGCGTTGGGAGGAGACTGACCAGGAAAACAATACAAAGACCGATGAGACCGAATCGCGCCCGCTGCATCTTTCGAAAGGATAGGTGGGTAAAGAGCGGCAAGGTAGTGAAATCATTAAAAAAAAACGTCAACCGAATACCCTGGGGATCCAGTTGACGTCTCGCGCGATTCGCTCAATGTCCTCGCCAGGCCGAGGAGAAGAACGGAAGCCAGTGGGTGTGCAATCACCAGCCAGATCCTGGAAATTTGGTCGGACCCGCGCAGAGCGGATCAGGGGTAGTAGACGAACGGGTTACTTGCTCGTTCGGAAGCGAGCAACAAACGGCTGCATCACCGGCTGAGGCGCGGGCTGCGAGGAGCCGGCGAGCGCGAAGCGCGAGGCGCGCAGGCAATCCTGCGTCTGCGCAAACCCGTCCTTCATACGCAATTTGAGGCGGAGCGAAAGCGGGGTGCGGTCCTGGGTCGAGCTAAAGGTCTGATGCATGGTCAACACGTGGTCTTGGTGTGAACTAATTTCCTTAAGACAAAACGTGTGCCCAATCGTCACATCTCTGTGACATCCGTCAAAGTGTATCGGTTCATCCAGCCGCCGAGAGGCGCGAGGGGGGATTTCAGGGGGGGAGTAGCCGGGCTCGGGGCCCTGAGTCTCGTTCTGATACGCCCCTTTTGGTGACGGGTGCGGGTTCAGAGGGTACCAAACGTACGATCGCCGGCGTCGCCCAGGCCGGGGCGGATGTAGGCCCGTTCGTCGAGCTCCCGGTCCAGCACCGCCGCCACCACCGGGACTTCGGGGTGGGCAAGCACCAGGCGTTCCACCCCTTCCGGGGCAGCGACGAGGCAGACAAAGACAAACCGCCGGCCCCCACTTTTTTTGAGATGGTCGATGGCGGCGGAGGCACTGCCACCGGTGGCGAGCATCGGATCAACGACGAAGATGAGCGACCCCTCGATGTCCCGCGGGATGCTGCTGTAGTAATCCACCGGCCGGCGGGTTTCCTCGTCGCGGTACATCCCGAGATGGCCGATACGGGCCTCGGGCACAAAACGAACGAACCCGTCGACCATGCCCAGGCCGGCCCGGAGGATGGACACCACCACGACATCGTCCGCGAGCCGGCTGCCGGTCGTCGCCTCGAGCGGCGTTTGCACCGGTACGCTCGTCACGCGTAGCCCGCGCATCGCCTCGTAGGCGAGGATCGTCGCGGCATCGGAGAGCCGCTCTCGAAACAGGCCTGGGGGCGTATCGCGGTCGCGCAGGACGGCCAGGTCGCGCTGAAGCAGCGGGTGGTCGACCACCGATAACGAGGCAAAGGTCCGAGCGGTCACGGGATGCGGGCTACCGGGCGGCTAAAAGGAGTGGATCACACCGAAGCCTTCGATTTCTTCTTTTCCGTCACCTTCTCCCACGCCCGGCGCTCGAAGTAGCTGTCCGTAAGCTTCTTGACAAGGCCCGACAGCAAAAGGAGCGCGAGCACGTTCGGGACGGTCACGAGTGCGAGCGCGACGTCGCCCAGGTCCCAGATCGTCGTTACCGCCAGCGTGGCGCCAACGAAGTGCATCACCACGTAGACGGCTTTATACGGCAGGATGGCGTTGGGTCCCCAGAGATAGTGGGCACAGCGGTCGCCGTAGTAACTCCAGCTAATGGCCGTCGAAAGCGCGAACAGGATGACGCTGATGAGGACGATGTAGCGTCCGAGCCAGCTGAGGCCCAGCGGCTCCAGACCGCGTTCGAAGGCGAGGGTCGTCAGTGGCGAGCTGCTGCGGACGGCTCGGCCATACAGCGTGGGATAACTGGTGCCGGCGGCGTCCTGTGCACGCGCCTCGGCCGGCAGCAGCGTCCCTGTAAACGGCTGCGTCATCGCCGCGTCGATATAGAGGCCATCGACTGGCACATCGAAGTACGCCAGGAGTGCCCCGTTGGCATCGAGGGGCTCGCCATTCGCGACGGACCAGCTCCCGGGGGTGGGCGTGGAACTGTATCCACCGTTTTCGGTGGGAACGACAAACGAGATGTTGCCGTCGTTCAGTTCGAGCGTGGTTTCGACGCGCTCGTTCCATACCCCGGTTCCGACGACCACGATGCCCGTGATCGTGCAGATGATAATGGTGTCGATAAACGGCTCGAGGAGGGCAACGACACCCTCCGAAACCGGTTCATCCGTTTTCGCGGCGGAGTGGGCGATCGGGGCCGAGCCCTGGCCGGCTTCGTTGGAAAACAGGCCGCGCTGGACGCCGTACTGCATCGTAAGTAGGAAGACACCAACGCCCGTGCCGGCGACGCCGGCCGTCGGAGTGAACGCCTCGGCGAAGATCGTCCCGAAGGCCGTCAGGATCATGCTCGGGCTGGCAAAGATGATGAGGACCGCGCCCAGGACGTAGATGAGCGCCATGGCCGGCGCGAGCACTCCGGTCACGGCGCCAATCCGGCGGATGCCGCCGATGATGACGATGCCCACGAGGCCGGCGTTGATGAATCCCGTGATCCAGGTCGCGACGCCGAAGTTGTGATAGATCTGCGTGGCGAGCGTATTGGCCTGGATGGCGTTGCCGGTCAGAAACGAGGTAAACATGAGCGCGGCGGCAAAAAAGACGGCGACATATTTGGCGCCTTTTTTCCAGTACTTGCCGAGGCCGTGTTCGATGTAGTACATCGGGCCGCCGGCCACCGAGCCGGCCCAGTTCTTCCCATCGGAGGGGAGCTCCTGCCGGAAATGCTGGGCCAGGGTGACCTCGCTGTACTTGGTGGCCATACCCAGGAGTGCCGTCATCCACATCCAGAAAAGGGCCCCGGGCCCGCCCCAGTGGATGGCGATGGCCACGCCGGCGATATTGCCGATGCCGACCGTGGCGGAGAGCGCCGTTGTGAGGGCCTGGAAGTGCGACACGTCACCCGGCGTGTCGGGATCGTCGTATTTACCGGTTGTCACCGCGAACCCGTGGCCGAGCTTGCGCAGCTGAATAAACCCCAGCCTAATGGTCAACACCAGCCCCACGCCCAGCAGTGAAAACACCAGCACGGGCGCCAGCAGGTTGTTCATAAATCCGATGAAATGCTCCAGATACTCCATACAACTTCAGGTCGGCTAGTGTCACCAGTAAAAAAGGTGAGGCAATATAGCGTCCCTGTATCTGGGTAGCAAATCAGGATTTAGGCCCTTTTTCGGTTCAACGCCTAGAGCGACTGCGGGTGAACTTCCACCACCTGCTGATTCATGAGCGCGAGGGTGCGCGAGGGGTACTTCTTGACGAGCCGGTAGTCGTGCGTCGCCATCAGGACGGTCATCCCCTGCTGATTCAGGCTGAGGAGCAGTTTGTGGATCTCGTCGGCCACGAGGGGGTCAAGATTCCCCGTCGGCTCGTCGGCCAGCAGGATCCAGGGTTCATTGACCAGCGCGCGCGCCACCGACACGCGCTGCTGCTCCCCGCCGGAGATCTCGTGTGGATACCGCTTGCTCTTGTGGGACAGGCCGACGCGGGCCAGCACCTGCATGGCGCGCGAGCGGACGACGTTGCCGCTTTTTCCCGTCACGTGCAGCGCGAAGGCGACGTTATCGTACACAGTGCGGTCCGGCAGGAGCTGAAAATCCTGGTAGATCACCCCGAGCGAGCGGCGCAGGTACGGGATATCCTTGTCTTTTATGGTATCCGACCGGTAATCCCCGATGCGGGTCACGCCCTGATCGGGCAGGCGATCCATGTAGAGCATCCGCAACATGGTGCTCTTCCCGCTGCCGGTCTGGCCGATGAGATAGACCAGTTCCCCCTGATCCACACGCAGGGAGACGTTTTCAAGCACCGAACGCCGTAACCCGTTCGGCAATTCGTACGCAACAGATACGTTTTTGAACTCGATCACATTGAAACCGGGATTGGCGTCGTAAAAAGAGCGTTAATGGCGCTCAAGGGGCGTAAGTTTCGCACGTTCCTACTTAAAATGACGTTGAATGTTAACACGTTGAACGTTGATGCGGATCAAATAACCAGGCGTTCAATCTCATAACGTTCAACGGAAAAACGTTCAACGCGTAACGGCTTCAAAGAGCCGGCCGGCGGACGATCCAGTGCACCCGCTCCGAGGCGTCAGTGGCGACCTGCGAGGTAAACCCGTCGAAGGTAGCTACGATCTCGAAGCCGGCCTTCAGAACCGGAGCGCGCACCTCGTCGATCGTATAGGCCCGCTGGACGTGGCGTTCGAAATAGGCGCGCTCGTCCACATACACCTCAAACGTCGTGGTGTGCAGCCGCGTCTCTCGGTCGTAATGGCTGCCGCGGACGTACGAGAAATCGTCGTCGTCTCCTTCGTCCTCGAAATACGCTTCGTTGTTGATTGAATTCGCCGGCGTGCTCTGATCAAAAAAGAACAACCCACCCGGCTTGAGGGCCGAGAAGGTGCAGGCAAACAGCGCCTCGAGCGACGCCGGGTCCAGCGCGTAGTTTAGCCCATCGTAGAGCAGCACCGCGGCGTCGAACGGGTCCTCGGATTGAAAATCCGTAAAGTCCTGCACCTCGAACCGCGCCGGCACCCCGGCTTCGCCGACCTTGACGCGCGCCTGCTCGATCATCTCGGCGGACCGGTCAGTGCCGACATAGTCGTAGTCCCGCAACGGCTGAAGCGCCACGGCGAACGTCCCCGTCCCACACCCCAGTTCGAGGATCCGACGGGGCGAGGGGTGGAATTCGTGGAGGACTTTATCCGTAAACGCCGCCCAGTAATCGTACGAGACATGCTCCATGATGAGATCGTACCCCCGCGCAATCGCGCTATACGGGGCCACTTCGACGAGATCGGGCGTGTGCATGGTGAAGGCGGTCTGGCCGGGTTCGGGTTGGAGATTCGAGGTTAGATATTCCAGGTTAAAGAACCGAAGGTCCGGGTTCGAGAATAGAGATGATTCGTTTTAGATTCGATACGTCGCGCCTGCCGGCCCGGAAAATCGCCTGCCCCCCGTCGGAAGCGGAACGTCACGCGGCGGCGCGGAGGCGTCGTCGGACGATGTCGAGCGCCAGAAAAACGGCGCTGCGCATGCTGCCCGGGTCGGCCTCGCCCTTGCCGGCGATGTTAAACGCCGTCCCGTGGTCCGGCGACGTCCGGATGATCGGCAGGCCGGCCGTGTAGTTCACGCCAGTGCTGAATGCCAGGGTCTTAAACGGGATCAAGCCCTGATCGTGGTACGTGGCCAGCACGGCGTCGTAATTCCGATACATGCCGATCGCGAAGAACCCATCGGCCGGAAACGGACCGAAGGCGTGGAGCCCTTCCTCGCAGGCGGCCTCGATGGCCGGCAGGATCGTCTCCATCTCTTCGCGCCCCAGCAGCCCACCGTCGCCGGCGTGCGGATTCAGGCCGAGCACGGCAATGCGCGGGCGCTCGACGCCGAAGTCGCGGATCAGGCTCCCGGTCATCAGGCGGAGCTTTTCGCGGATGGCGGCAACGGTGACCATCGCCGGCACCTCGGCGATCGACACATGTTCGGTGAGCAGCCCGACACGGAGCTGATCGGCCACCATCATCATCGTGTGCCCCTTGACACCCGTTTTCTGAGCGATAAATTCGGTATGGCCGCGGTTTGTGTAGCCGGCCATGGCGATCGCCTCCTTGGAGATCGGGGCCGTCACCATGGCCTGGACCTGTCCGCTCAGGCATAACTCGACGGCGGCTTCCACGGCCCGCATGGAGGCCCGGCCGCCGGCTTCGGTGATTTCGCCGAGCTGGATGGTCGGCGCCTGGCCGTCGAACGGGTCGTACACGCGGATGCCCGTCTGGGCCGGCGCGGTATCCGCGAGATCGCGCACCTCGCGGATCTGCTCGGCCGGCATCGGCACGAGGCCGGCGTAGCGACGCATCACGGCCATCGAGCCCACAACAATCGGGTCGATGTACTTCAAGATGCGGGAGTCCATGAGGGTTTTCAGAACCACCTCCGGCCCGATCCCGTTGGGATCCCCCATGGTCACGGCTATCCGTGGACGTTCCATTTCACAATCTATCGTTCAGGCGCCGCGGTCGGCGCAGGTGATGGCCATACTCAGCGTCGTTTCTTCGGGCTGGCGAGCGTGCGGAGGAAATCCACCAGCAGCCTGACGCCAAAGCCTGTACCACCGCGGGAGCGGTAAGACTTCGCCTCGTGCAAAAAGGCCGGGCCGGCGATGTCCAGGTGAATCCAGGGGTAATCGACAAAATGCTCCAGAAATTTGGCGGCCGTGATCGAGCTCGCCTCCCGGCCACCGACATTCTTGAGGTCTGCCACGTCGCTCTTAAGCGCCCGTTTGAAATCCGCGTACATCGGCATCCGGTGCACCCGGTCGCCGCTGCGCTGGCCGGCTTCCTCGATCATATCGATCCGCGCCTGGGCGCCTTCGCCCTCGTTCGTCATCACCGCCGCGACGTCCTTCCCGAGCGAGATCACGGCAGCGCCTGTCAGCGTGGCGATGTCGATCACGAGCTCGGGCTTATAGGTCCGGGCGTACGAAAGCGCGTCGGCGAGGATCATGCGGCCCTCGGCATCCGTGTTGAGCACCTCGACCGTCGCTCCAGAGTGCATGCGGACGACCTCGCCGGGCACGTAGGCCTGGAGGCCGGGGCGATTGTCGGTGGCGGGGATGAGGCCGACGAGGTGGACGGGGAGGTCCAGCCGGGCGACGGCCTCGAACGTGCCGATCACGGCGGCGGCGCCGCTCATGTCGGACTTCATGTAGTCCATCGAGTCCTTCGTCGGCTTCAGCGACAGGCCGCCGGTATCAAACACGACGCCCTTCCCCACCAGCACAATCGGGCGCTGGTTGACGGGATTCTCGGGCTCCCAGGTGAGTACGGTGAACGTCGGTGGTTCGACACTGCCCTTGTTGACGGCGAGCAGGCCGCCCATCTTTTCTTCTTCGATGAGCGCCTTGTCCCACACCCAGGCGCCGTAGCCGAATTTCTTGGCGGATTTCTCGGCGGCGCGGGCCAGGGCGGTAGCGGTTTTTTCGTCTGGGGAAAGATTGATCAGGTCGCGCGCCGTGATCACGCACTCCGCGATGACGCGGCCGCGTTCGGCGCCGAGCCGGCAGGTTTTCTCCGCGTCGCTGACATGGAGCACCAGCCGCTGGATCTCGCGGGTCTTTTCCTCCTCCTGTGTTTTGTAGTAGTCATAGCGGTAGGACCCGAGCACAAAGCCTTCGACGAGCGCCTAGCTGGTCGTTTCAGGGTCCAGGCCGGCGTTCGGGATCACAAACGCCACCGTCTCCGCCTGGCGGGCGACGGCCATCGCGGCGCCTTCGGCCGCCATCTGGCGGATGATCTCGGTGTCGGCGGTTTTTTTGTCGCCCATGCCGAGCATCGCGAGCCGGCGGGCGCGCGCCTTCTCGGGATACAGCACCACGCTTTTCGACAATGCTCCGTCGAAGTCGCACAGGGCGCGGCTGACCGAATCGCCGAACGCCGCTTTCAGGGCCGCGACGGACTCGGTAAAATCGTCTTTCGAGACCGGCACGAGGAGCAGGTCTACATCCAGTTCACTGAAGGGGATCGTGGTGACCGAGACTTTCATCAACGCTGTCTGTACGACTTACTGGCTAGGAGGGAAGTGAGATACGAGGCGTCGTCCTCGCTGAGGCGGTCTTTGCCGTCGGCCGTCTCGTCGGGCACATCGATGTACCGCGGCGCGCGGCTGATGGTCTCGACGATGACGTCTTCCAGCGAGCGACGTTCGACAAAGGCCCCGGAAGCATTCCGGTGGCCGCCTCCGCCGAGCGAACGCGCCCATTCGTGGACGTGTGCGTCGCCGTGGGACCGGAAGCTGATTTTGATGCCGCGGGCCGTCTCGAGAAACATGACGGCCACGCGTACGCCGTCGATCGACATGGCGTAGTTCACAAAGCCATCGGCTTCTTCCGAATTCGCCCGCGTGTCGTTCAGCATCCGTTGCGAGATCACCATGTAGCCGATGGTGCCCTGGTAGCGGAGCGTGAGGGTGCCGAGCACCATCGACAGGAGCCGCATGCTTTCGGCGGAGCGGGTTTCGTAGATGGCGGAGTAGATCGAGGCCGGCTCCAGCGCGCCCCGCTCGATCAGTTCGGCGGCGATGTAATGCACGGCCGGGGTGACGGAGCTGAAGCGGAACGAGCCGGTGTCGGTCAGGATCGCGGCGTACAGCGGTGTCGCGATCGAGGCGTCGATCTGGTTGATGTCGTGGTGGGCGATGAGTTCGTACACGAGCTCGCCGGCGGAGGAGGCCGTGTCGCGCACGTACATGGCGTCGAACCACGTCTCGGGGCCGGTGTGGTGGTCGATGAGATACTTCTTCGCGGAGCTGCCGCGGATCGGGCCGGACATCTGCCCCACCCGATCGATGGCATTGGTATCCACGATGACAATGGTGTCCGCTCGGTCGATGCGTTCGCGCTGGGCGATCGACTGATCGAACACGAGGACATCCCGGATGCCCGGCAACCAGCCCATGTTCATCGGGGGCGGGTCGCTGTTGATCATGTGAACCGTCTTGCCCAGCTTGCGCAGAAAGGTCCCCAGCGCCAGTTGTGTGCCAATGGCATCGCCATCCGGCCGCACGTGGGTGGTGATTACGACATGCTGTCCAGCAAGCAATCCGGCGACGAACTGATCAATCATTACATCTCCAAAACGAACGTTACGCGTTTACTCGTTGCACGTTATGTGTTGTATCCTAAAAACATGCGCCAAAGGCCAATCGCGCGGACCAAACTACCCAACGACCAACGCCAAAACGTGCAACGCGTAACGACACTTCACAAGAAGGCCTTAAAATTATAGCCCCTCATGAACGCCAGCGCGGCGGGTTGGTTCGTCCCTCACGGATTTTCCACAGGTCGTGCGGGTTACGCCGCACGCGAGACGATGTCGAGGAACGCGGCGCTCCCGATATTGCCGCCACACAGGATAACGGCGGCCCGGCCGCCGGCGGGCAGGCGGTGTGACGTCGCATAGGCCAGCAGCCCGGCC
>JBGSPJ010000644.1:0-30158 GCA_041738655.1 Rhodothermales bacterium
GGCCGGGCTGCACATCTACGCCGAGGGCCCCCACGGCTTCGGCCTCGCGCCCGGCGATCCCATCCTCGCCAGCTGGCCAGGAAGGTGCGCGGATTGGTTGCGGCTCATGGGGTTCTGAAGGGTTTAAGGTTCGATGTTTAAGGTGTAAAGAGGGATAGAGGGATGTTGCGTATTGGGAGAAGCTTTGAAGGCCTTAAACCTTAAAGTAGTCCTCGCGAGCAGGAGAGCCAGAGCCATCCACGCCGTACGTCGCCTGCTCGGCAATGGCTTTTGACCGTTCGCACCCCGCATCTGACGGATCGGGTATCTACAGACAGAGCGAAGCGCTTTTCCGTTGTGCGCTTAACATCTACTTAACTAAATTCCGTTCACTCGAAACGCGCGGGGGTGTCCCACGACGGATGGAGTGGCTTCCGCGCCTGGGTCTGGCGGCGTTTTTTTAGTGCCGACGGAAGCGTAGCAAGGTTGAAACGGCAGAGGGCGACAATTATTGCCCTGCGTAGTTGCTGTTTCGGTTGCTAATTGTTTGTAAAATGGCTACCTATGCGTGCAACTTCAGCGGTTCGCGACTACCCTTGCCCTCGACCGAGCCGGTTTGACACGCCTTTTTATAGAGTTTACGGCGATTGTTCGGCACGAACAGTCGCCTCGTTCCGCGGAAGAGCCTCTGGCGCTTCCTTACAAGCGGCCGGCCGAACCACCTCCGGCCCGACCGAAGTTACCTGACGACCCCAACGTCACCCCGTGATTTCAGATACAGTGATTTCTGATGGAACTGCTTTTCTGCCAGAAAACGCCTCGATCGGGCCATGTGCGAAGACTGTCCATACCCCTTTCCAAACGCAATACCACAACGCCGGCGAATTTGTAAGGTGTAGTCTGTTTGCTACGCACTTTTTCGCGGCATCACTACCTCATAAAGGTTACCTCAAGCACTAGAAGGAGATTCACACTATGAGAATCAGGAAGCTACTGGGAGCGCTTCTCCTGCTGCTTGTGCCCGTAATGGGTGCAGCTGCGCAGACAGGAAAGATTTCGGGTACGGTTCGTGATGGTTCTACCGGGGAAGCGCTTCCCGGCGTGAACGTCGTGATCGACGGCACCACACAGGGTGGCGTTACCGACCTGGATGGTTTTTACAACATCATCAACGTGCGCCCGGGCACCTACGCCGTGCGCGCGTCCTTTGTCGGCTACACGGCGCAGCTGGTCGAGGGTGTGCAGGTGAGCACGGGTCTGACCGCTACGGTCGACTTCAACCTGGGCGAGCAGCAGGTGGGCCTCGATGAACTCGTCGTCACGGCGGAACGGCCGGTCGTCGAGCTCGACGTATCGGCCAACGTCAGCAACTTGACGGCAGAAGACATTGTCGACCTCCCGGTCGCCGGCGTTAGCGAAGTGCTGGACCTTCAGGCCGGCATCGAGCCAGGTCTGTCGATCCGTGGCGGTGGCGTGGGCGAGGTGGCCTTTATCGTCGACGGTATGAACATGCGTACCGGCCGCGACAACTCCCCGATCACCAACGTCAGCTACACCTCGGTGGAAGCGGTTCAGGTGCAGACGGGTGGGTTTAACGCGGAATACGGCAACGTCCGTTCGGGTATCGTTAACGTGTCGACAAAAGAGCCTTCGAGCAACCGTTATTCGTTCGACGGCCTCTTCCGGTATCGCCCGGCCCAGGCCAAGGCGTTCGACGGCCTGCCCGAAGATCCGGATGGGTTTTATATGCGCGGCTGGTCCGATCCTGAGATCCAGAATGTAGGCACGAGCGCGCTCGATCCGTATGAAAGGCGGCAATTCAATACCTTTATTGGTCTGGACGCCATGGCGACCAACGCCCAGTCAAACGGTTTCGATGTGAGTTCCGCGGATATGCTCGAGTACCTGGAGTATGCCATGCGGAAAGACAATTCCATCGAGGTCGGCGACTATGAGGCTGACTTCACAGTTGGTGGTCCGTTGATTCCCGGCCTCGGGAATAAACTGGGTAACCTTCGCTTCCTGGCGTCCTATCGTGGCACGCAAACCGCGTACATGTTCCCGCAGGTTCGCAGCTCGTTCGACGATCAGAACCTCACGGCGAAACTGGTTTCGAATATCGCTCCGGGCATGAAGGTAACGGTGTCCGGCATGAGCCTCAAGGAACGAGGCTTTAACGACAACCAGGGTGAATCCGGGTTGGCTTCGCCGTGGCGGGGCCAGTTGCCCGCCTATCCGTGGAGCGGGCTTCCCTTTAATAGCATCCTCGCGGAGTCGGAACGCGGCCACGTTCACTCGAACGGGGCGTACAATAGAACGGATATCGATCACACCATGATCGGCGCCGAGTTCGTGCACACGATCAACTCGAACACGTTCTACACCATAACGGGTCAGTACCTGAACTCGACGTACCGCACGCCTTTCTCTAATTTGCGTGATGGAACGTTCCTCGATGAAGATGGCAATCTGGTGAGCAAGCTCGCCACACGTGACGGCGCCGTGGTCGATCAGACCCTGCTCAACCAGCTTCTCGCGGAAGGTCGCGCGTTGTGTGTCGGCGGTGACAGCGACGTGACGGGCGACGGCAATACCCGAGCCTATTGCATTGGCGAGGAGCCGTTTAACTACGCGGGCAGCGGTGGCAACATCCTCGGCACGCAGATCACAACGGGCGGGCACTGGAATAAGGCGCGTGACTCCTCCAGCGTGGGCGTATTCACGGGCCGCTTCGATCTTACCAGCCAGGTCAATCGCGTGATGCAGATCAAGACCGGTGCGGAGGTGATCGCGAGCGACTACAACATGAATTATGATCACGTAAACCTGGAACTGGTAGGCCCGACCCCCGAGGCGGCCTTCCTCTGGGAGCGTAATCCGATTCAGGGTGCCGCCTACGTACAGAGCAAGCTCGAGTTTAACGGCATGATCGCCAACCTGGGTGTACGCCTCGACTATTTCGATGCCAACACCGAATGGTGGGACTACTCGCCGTACGACGCCGCATTCCGCACCACGCAGCAGGGTCTCGATGAACTTGTTGCAAACGGTGAACTCGGGACGCGTCAGCCCGATCCGCAGCTTGAACTCAGCCCCCGCCTCGGCGTGTCGTTCCCGATTACGGCGAACAGCAAGCTGTACTTCAACTACGGGCACTTCCGGCAGATGCTAGGTGCATTCGACATCTTCGGTGTCCAGGAGCGCACGTCGAGCGGTATCGACGTAATCGGCAACCCGGATCACCCGATGCCGAAGACGGTGGCCTACGAACTGGGCTACGACCAGAACCTGTTCGACCAGTTCCTGGTCCGCGTCTCTGGCTTCTACCGGGACCTTCGCGAACAACCGCGTGGTGTGACCTACACAAGCCTCGGCAACGTCGTGAGCTACTCCACGCGCCAGCCGTGGAACTACGAAGACATCCGTGGCGCCGAGTTTACCCTTACCAAGAATCGGGGCCGCTGGGTTCGCGGTTTCGTGAACTACACGTTCCTGACGCGTAAGGAAGGCAACTTCGGCTTCACGAACTTCTACGAGAACAGCTTCGATCAGCGCAACTACCTGCGTACGTCGACTGACTTCCAGATCACTGCACCCGTAGCGGAGCCCTTTGCCCGCATGAACATTACCCTGCTCACGCCTCCTGACTTTAAGCAAGAGATGGCAGGGGGATTCCTGGGCGACTGGCGTGTAAACCTGCTCGGGGAATGGAGGAAGGGTATGGCCTTCCGGTGGCAGAGCCTGGCAAACTATCCGGAACTCGACAACAACGTTCGTTGGAAGGATTACTGGATGTTTGATCTGCGGTTTACGAAGCATCTCAATACCAACTTCGGTACCGCACAGATCTTTGCCGACATCAGCAACATCTTTAACATCCGTCACTTGTATCGCTTCTCCGGTTTTGATAATCGAGGTGGTATTGATTTCGACTTCTACATGAAGTCGCTCCATCTCCCCGGGGATATTTATGAGGATCTGCGGGACCAGACGTCCCTGCCGTATATCTGGGTGCCGGGTAACGACCAGCCGGGTGATTTCAGAAAACCGGGTGTGGCCTTCCAGCCTGTCGAAGCCGTCCCTGACCTTACGGCCGTAGCGGACCCGAACTCCATCGCCTGGTACTGGTCCCAGGAGTCCGGCAGCTACAACATCTGGAATGGGACCTTCTGGGAGACCGTTTCCCAGGAGCGTGTTGACAAAATGCTTGATGACAAGGCATACATCGACATGCCGAACATGCGCTTCGCTTCGTACTTCAACCCGCGAGCTGTCACGTTTGGCGTCCGCGTAAGCTTCTAACGACCTGTCTGGGGACAACCCGGGGTTGGGCGGTGACTTCCGCTCCACCCCGGGCGCCCTCGAGTGAGTGGGTCCCCGACGTGTTGTTTGCACCGATCATATATCCTCAGAAGATGATGAACTTCACAAAACGAATCATGTACAGCCTTGTCCTGTTCGTGCTCCTGGCATGGACGGCAGGGACTGCGCGAGGCCAGTTCCTCCAAACCGCGTTGGACATTGGAGAGATGTCGTCACGCTACTCCGAAATCGGCTTCGCACCTGAAAGCGGTATCGGAAACGGTGGTATGGTATGGCCCCAGATCTTGCGGTTGAGCAACCACTATCGCGGCCAGGGCCACTGGATCGGCGTGCGCAACTGGACGAACGAACGTGGTGAGCAATTCGATTACCACGTCGCCCGCCTCGGGCCGCGGCCGGATGGCGCCGTGTTTTTTACACCGGTTTCCACACGGCTTGTGGCCAAATGGGAAGACACGGAAGTGACTGTCGACGGGGCCGCTTCTTTCCGCGAAATTGCAATCGTGGATGAAGTGGATGCCTCACTGGTCGCCGACCGTACGATCACCCAGGTGTTCCGTTCGGTACAGGGCGTGGAGATCGAGATGACCGCGTATGCCTACAGCAACGAGCATCACGACGACTACCATGTTGTCACCCGCAAATACACGAACAATGGCAACACGGACGATGACGACGAGATCGAACTCGACGGTCAGACGCTGACTGGCATGTACGTGTATAATACGTATCGGTGGCGTGGTCGTGAACAGGCGGCAGACCATGGCTCGAATGCCCAGACCTGGGGTAAGTACTCCATGGTTGATATTGTCGGTGATGGGCATGCGACCTATCCGGTCGACTTTACCGCGATCTATCTCTGGCATGGGTACGATCCCATCTTCGCGGCGTCGAACTGGAATAACCTGGGTGCGCCCATGGTGACACAGCGCGGCTCGAATGCCCCGACAGACACCATCGGACGCCTCGCCGGCATGACGATGCAGGGCCTGATCGTTCTTCATGCCGACGAATCGTCGACTGACCGCAGCTACAACCCGGTGAACCAGCCGCGCACGCTCAGCTGGCTGGACTCCGACGAGGTGCTGAACGCGGACGGCCTCTCGAACCAGGACTACTACCAGTTGGGTATTCTGTCCCGCGAAAACCCGGAAGTGTTCCCCGGTGGGAATTCCCGCAACTTCCCGCACTACGCTGATCGTACCGAGCCAAGTGGGGAATTCTGGGCGCCTACTCAGGATGCTTCGAACGGTAAGCAGGGCGGTTTCGCCGCTACCATGGCGTATGGTCCGTACCAGCTCGCCTTCGGTGAAAGCGTCAATTTCGTCGAAGCCGTCGTTGTAGGTGGTATCTCGTATGATGCCGCCACGCAGATCGGCCGCGCCTATAAGCGGAGTGGCTTTAACGACGCGGCGTTGATCGAATACGATGCCAATGGCGACGGGGTCATTACGGAAGTGCCGTGGGATTATAGCGTGTACAAGAACGGCAGCGAGCGCATGACCAAAGGCCAGTGGGTGATGACCGAGCGCGACTCCATGTTCCAGAACATGTACACGGCACGCCGGCTGTACCAGGCCAGCGCTGGCTTGACACAGTATCCTGTCGTACGTCCTCCGGCTCCGCCCCGTAAATTCGATGTGTTTGGCCGCCCGGACAAAGTGGACATCACCTGGGAAACGATCACAGGCGAAGCAGACCCGGTAAGCTGGGAGATCTACCGCACAAATAATTTCGAGGATAATCTCCCCTACCAGCTGGTTGCAAGCCTGCCTGGTTCGGCTCGAGATTATGCGGACGCAGGCCTGGTTCGTGGTACGGACTACTACTACTACATCGTCGGTGTGAGCGGCCCGCAGAATATCGACCCCGAAGCGATCGCAGGTACCCCCGAGGGTAAACCGCTTCGCAGTGGCCGCTACTTCACGCAGACCTACCAGCCTGTAAACCTCAAGCGTCCTCCAGGAGCCACCGTCGAGGCGTTCCGGATTGTACCAAACCCGGTTAATCTCGCGGCGGACGGCAGCGTTCGGTTCTTCGTGGGCGGCGATGCCCTCCGGAGCCAGGTCGCGTTCTTCGACATCCCGGGTAATAGCACCATCACGGTATACTCCGAAACGGGCGAATTCATCACCCGGATTGAACACACCGACGGCAGCGGCGACGAACTGTGGAACCTGACCACGGCTTCCCGCCAGCCCATCGTGAGCGGCATCTACCTCGTACGCGTGGTCGACAATGCGACCGGCGCGACCGATGTCAAGAAGATGGTCGTTATCCAGTAATCATGAGCGAGGGGGGCAGGGCTCTTCCTGCCCCCATCATAGCAGGTTCTATGACTCGTTTGCTCAATAATCTTTGGACAAGAGCTATGAAGAGAAGTTTATTGTACTCAATGCTTCTGGCTGCGCTCGTGATGGTCGTCGTACCTTCTTCATTTGCGCAGGAAGTGACTCCGGATACGGAGGTTAGCACGGATAAGCTGGGCCAGACCGGCATGAAGTTTCTCACAACGTCGCTCGATGCCCGTGCAACGGGCCTCGGTGGCGCGGTCACAGCCGATGAGGGCTTCGCCAACTCCAACGCCCTGTTTTATAACCCGGCTACCATGTCCAGGATGACTGGCCAGTTCAGCGTAGGCGTTGGCATCACGCAGTTTATTGCTGATATCAACTACAACGCGATCAGCTTTGCCTTCCAGCCGCAGGGTGGAAACTATGGGGTGTTTGGTCTGAGCTTTATGAATGTCGACTACGGGGAAATTATCAGAACCCGCATCGACGACGATCCGAACAACCCGTCAGGTTTCCTGCAAGTGGAAACCTTTTCTCCGACGGCGTTGGCGGTGGGGCTCGGTTATGCCCGGTCCTTCACGGACCGGTTCTCGGTCGGGGCTCAGTTCAAGCTGGCTACCCAGGACATGGGTTCTCACCTGATCAATTCGGATGGCGATAGCCGGGACTTCAGTGTTAGTACGGTCGCCGTTGACTTCGGCGTGTTGTACAACACGGGTTTCCGTAGCCTCGTCCTGGGTATGAGCGCTCGCAACTTCTCGCGCGAACTTACCTACGTGTCCCGGAGCTTCGAACTGCCGTTGTCGTTCCAGATCGGTCTCGCGATGGATCTGATCGACTTCACGAGCATGGACCCGAACATGCACAGCTTCCAGTTCAGCGTGGAAGCCCAGCGCCCGCGCGACTTCCAGGAGCACCTACATGTCGGTGGCGAGTACACCTTCATGAATGTACTCTCGCTGCGTGCCGGCTTGGCCCAGGCGTTCGTACAGGACGAAGAACAGGGGGTCAGCCTCGGCGCCGGCCTGAAGTTCGAAGTCTCGACGGTGAGCTTGAGAGCCGACTACTCCTACACGGACTTCGGCGTATTCGATAGCGTGAATCGCATATCGGTCGGATTCGGGTTCTAAGCTAGACTGTCAGTACCATACGGTATCTTCGGTGTCATCCTGGACTCGATCCAGGATCCAGCAGGGTCACCACCCGGTTGGATCCCGGGTCGGGGCCCAGGATGAACCGCAGATAGGAGCCACCCATTTTTCCGGACTGTACATGGACGATCGGCTTGGCCCCGCTTGATCTACGCTGAAATGCACCGTTCCGTGCGCCTTATTGCGTTTTTGTTCGTGATCGCCGCCGGCTGTACCTCCCCGGAGAAGCAGCCGGTTGCCCCCGCATCGGCTCCATCCTCCATCGTGTGGACCGATGCCACGCAGACAGTCGGCCTCGGGGATTTTCGTCATACCACCGGCGCCGTAGGCGATAAGTGGTACCCCGAACCCATGGGCGGCGGCGGCGGCTTCATCGATTATGACGGAGACGGCTGGGTGGATGTTGTTCTCGCCGGAGGTGGCAACTGGGAGGCCGATCCCGTCCTCCAGCCGCAAGCGCTTTACCTCTATCGCAATGCCGGCGATGGCACGTTCGATGAAGTGACAGCCGAAACCGGTCTGCGTGATGTAGTCGCCTACACGATCGGTGTCGCCGTGGCGGATTACGACAACGACGGCGATGAGGATCTGTTTGTCACGACGCTCTACGAAAACCTGCTCTTCCGCAATGAGGGCGGACGCTTCACCGATGTGACGGCCGCGGCCGGCGTCGCTGGCGAAGCGGTCTGGAGCAGTTCAGCTTTGTTCTTCGATGCCAACAAGGACGGCTGGCTCGACCTGTATGTGGGCAATTACGTCGATTGGACGCCGGAGACAGACATCTTTTGCCCGCCCGGTGGCACCGTGAAGCTGTATTGCATCCCCTCGGCCTACACCGGGATCCAGAGCCGCCTCTATGTGAACGACGGCGATGGCACCTTCACCGATGTCACCGACCGGGCCGGGATCTCGCCCTCGCTCGGGAAAGCGCTCGGCGTAGCCGAACTCGATTATAACCGCGACGGCTGGTCGGATATCGTCGTCGTCAACGACGGCGAGGGCGATTTGCTTTACCGCAACAACCGCGACGGAACGTTCTCCGAGATTGGCGCGCGGAGCGGCCTTGCCTTCAGCGAACACGGCGAGGCGCGTGCCGGCATGGGAGTCGACGCCGGCGTGGTCGACAGCAGCGGTCAGGTCACCGTGTTCGTCGGCAACTTCTCCGAGGAGATGGTCGGCGTCTACCGATACCTCGGCAACGATTCCTTTCAGGACCGGGCCGCAAGCTCCCGTATCGGCTACCCGAGTCTGTTGGTGCTGACCTTTGGAGTTCTCCTCTTCGACGCGGATTTTGACACCGATCTGGATCTTTTCCTGGCGAATGGGCACGTCTACCCGGATCGGGTGGGGTTGAATGATAAGGTGGCCTACCGCCAACCCCAGCACCTCTATCTAAATCGGGGCGATGGTATTTTCGATCTCTATGAACCGGCCGATGGCCTCCTCGCGAAAGAGCTCGTTGCACGCGCCGTGGCGCTTGGGGACTATGACCGCGATGGGGACCCGGACATCCTCCTTACTGAAAACGGAGGACCGGTGCATCTCTGGCGAAATGATAGCGAGGACCCTCCTTTTCTACGGGTCTCCGTTCGAGGGACGGCCGGCAACCGGGACGCCATCGGTGCGGAAGTCACCGCCATCATCGATGGGCTGCGCATGATCCGGCGAGTCCGTTCGGGCTCCAGCTACCTCGCCAGCACCGAAAAAACCGTCACGTTTGGCCTGGGAAAGCATCCGGCCGTCGATACGCTCCGCGTGGTATGGCCTTCAGGCGAGGTCCGCGAGTGGACTGACGTGGCCGTCAGGCAAGAGCTACTTGCCGTCGAAGGTGATTCGGAGTTGCATCTCGTTGAACTGCCCGGGCGAACGCAATGACGACATGTGACCTGGTCTTTCCGTTGGTTGCGCACCGGGAGCGGATCCTTACGCTCGGGATGCTGCTTATGGTTACCGGTTGCTCGACGCCAGAGCCGCCGGCCGCACCCGACCCCGCCGGCCCAGTGTTCACCGACGTCACCGAGGCGGCCGGGTTGTCAGGGTTTCGTCATGAAACCGGCGGCTACGGTCAGAGCCTGATGCCCGAAATCGTGGGCGGTGGCGGAAGCTTTATCGATTACGATGGCGACGGCTGGCAGGACCTCCTCCTCGTTCGGGGGGGCATCTGGCCGCATCATGAGACACGTTTCGTGCAGGCTGTTCATCTGTATCGGAATGATCGGAAGGGGGGATTCGTGGAAGTGACCGACGAAGCCGGTCTTGCCGGCGTCGAGGCCTATGCCTTCGGGGCGTTTGTCGCGGATACGGATAACGACGGCGACGAGGACTTTCTGCTCACGACTCTGCACCGCGACTTGTTCTTTCGAAATAATGGCGGCCGCTTTACCGAGGTCGGCCAGGCGGTCGGGCTCGGCGCCGTTTCAGTCTGGAGTACCTCCGCGGCTTTTTTTGATGGCGATCGGGATGGGTGGCTGGACGTATATGTAGGCAGTTACGTGGATTGGACGCCCGAAACCGATCTGCGCTGTATGTATCACGGCGAGAAGGTGTTCTGTACCCCCCAGGAATACGTCGGCCGGGCCAGCCGGTACTACCGCAACAACGGCGACGGCACGTTTGAGGATCTCACTGCGGAAGCCGGCTTTCTCGATGGTGTCGACACAACGCTCGATAAAACCCTCGGTGTGGCCGTGCTTGATTTTAACGGGGACGGCTGGCCCGATATCACCACGGGCAACGACACCGAAAACAACATGCTCTTTATGAACCGGGGCGACGGCACATTCCAGGAGACGGCCCTGGCGAGTGGGGTGGCTGTGAGCCAGCATGGCGTACCCACGGCCGGCATGGGGGTTGATGTCGGCGTCGTGGACAGCTCCGGAGCGATTACGATCTTCGTCGGCAACTTTTCCGAAGAACCCGTGAGTGTCTTTACCTATATCGGCAACCGCCAGTTTGTCGATCGCACGGCCATCTCACGGCTCGCGTACCCGACCAATTTGACGCTCACCTTTGGGCTGACCCTGGCGGATATCGACCTTGACACAGACCTCGACCTCGTGACCGCCAACGGCCACGTGCTTACCCACATCGCCAAGATCTCGGAGGCTGTCGCGTTTCGCCAGCCGGCGCAATTGTTTCTCAATCGCGGCAACGGTGTATTCGATGAGTTCGTCGCCGAAGTGAGTCCATTCGCCAATCGGCTCGTGGCTCGCGGGTTGTCGTACGCGGACTACGACCGCGACGGAGACATCGATATCTTGCTCGTTGAAAACGGGGGGCCGGCGCACCTGTGGCGTAATGATACCGGAGGCCAGTTCCTTCGAATTCAGCTCCGGGGCGTGGCGAGTAATCGCCAGGGGATCGATGCACGAATAACCGCCGTTGTGCCTGGTCTACGCATGGAACGCTGGGTGCGCACCGGCGGCAGTTACCTGGCCAGCTCCGAGAAGTGGGTTACCTTCGGGCTCGGCGCCCACAACAAAGTAGACACTATGCGGGTTGAATGGCCTTCAGGGAGGGTCGACCTGTTTGTCGATCTGGAGGCCAATCGGGAGATGATCATCACGGAAGGTAAGGATACGTATGAAACGGCTGTTCGGTAAACGCACGATGTATGGGACGCGGAGGGGCATTCAGTGGGCGGTCGGCCTGGTGCTGGTAGTGGTTCTTGCCGGCGGTTGTGCCCGTGACGAAGCGGCGGAACTCACGCGCACGGAACGTCTGCGCCTGAAAATCGACCCGCGGGTGGGGGCCTTCATGGCGCGTAGCCAGGCGGCGCTCGAACAGGGCAACTATAACCTCGCGCTTGCACTGACAGACAGTGTCCTGGCCGTAGAGCCGGTCCTGGCAGACCCGCATTTCCTTCGCGGCCGCATCTTTTCGCTGCTGAATCTGCCCGAAGAAGCGTTATTGTCCTATAAAACAGTCATTGAACTTGATCCAGGGTACCGGGGCGCCTGGTACGACATGGGGCTGATCGCCTTCCGGGGCGGGCGGTTGCGTGAAGCCATCGAATTTCTCGAGAACGAAGAACGGATTGAACCCACGGATTTTCTGTACCTCGAAAAAGGAAAGGTCTACGCCCGTCTGGGCGAGGCGGACAGTGCACGGATGGCGTACGAAAAGTCGATCGAGCTGAATCCATCGAGTGCCTCCGCCCACATGTGGCTGGGCCAGTTGATGGAGGAAACTGGCGACCTGAACGCTGCGCTCGCGCACTCGTTGGAGGGCGCGCGCATCAAGCCGGGCGACCACGAATACCAGTACATCATCGGCTCCTTGTACTTCCGAATGGGCGATAACGAGAAGGCGATAGAGTACCTGGAGCCGGCCGCGGATGCGCTTCAATGGCACCAGGGCGCACATTACAACCTCGGGCAGGCCCTCCTGCGCACCGGGCGGGAAGACGAGGCCCGGCCCCATCTCGCGCGGGCCGACAGCGCCCAGCAGATGCAGCAGGCGGTGAACGACGCCCAGAGTGCCGTCGAGACCGACCCGAACGACCGCGACAAGTGGGTGCATCTCTCGAATGTCCAGTGGAAGCTCGGCCAGTACCAGAAGGCGATCGATGCCTATAACATCGCGCTCAGCATCGATCCGGCGAACTTCGCCATGCAGACCAATCTGGCCAGCATGCTCGTTCAGAGTGGCGATGTAGCCGCCGGCATCAGCCGCTACCAATCCATCCTGCGTCTCCGCCCGGAGATGGTGGAGACATGGCTGAACCTGGGTGTCGCCTACGCCAATGCCGGCCAGTATGCGGATGCCCGTGCTTCGTGGGAAAAAGGGCTCGAGTACGACCCCCAACATCGGCAACTGCAAAAGTACCTCGCCGATTTGGCCGCCCTCGAACAGAAGCCCTGACGAGCGGACTTGAAATGCCGGGAGAGGAGCGCCTACCAGTCGAAATCGGAGCGCTTAAATCGGTAGCAAAAAGGCCGATACAATCGAGGCAATCCATCCCACGTAAACTGGATCCTCGGATGAACCCTACCGCCCTTCGTGAGGACCGTGCCGCCCGGCTTAAGTCACTGCTTTTGGAGTTATACACCCTGCCGGCGACGCCCGAAATAGTCGGCCAGCGCGCCGATATCATGGGCGAGATCGACTTCCTCCGGGCCGATTACCGACGCCGCCTGCTGACGAGGCCGGCTTGATTGTCTCGGATCCGTTGGATCATCGCCGTCGTTCGATGTGTTGCTAGGCATTTTATGTAGAGACGCTCCTGTGGAGCGTCTCAGCAGGGACCTCAGAAGCCCGTTTTTGCCGTAGTCGAACGCACGCGTTGCATGTACGCCGTCAAAGAAATCTACTACACCCTGCAAGGCGAAGGCGCCCAGACCGGCCGGCCAGCGGTGTTCCTGCGATTTGCCGGATGCAACCTGTGGACAGGCCGGGAAGAGGACCGGGCAACAGCGGTGTGCAGGTTCTGCGATACCGATTTTGTGGGGATGGATGGCGAAAACGGCGGACGCTACGAGGCCGAGCGCCTGGCCGACGTCGTGGCGGGATTGTGGCCGACGGGTAGGTCCGGCGCCTATGTCGTCTGTACCGGCGGAGAGCCGCTATTGCAGCTGGATGAGGCGTTGATCGGGGCGCTGAAGGGGAGAGGGTTCGAAGTGGGGGTGGAGACCAATGGCACGGTGGCGCCGCCGGCGGGGCTGGACTGGGTCTGCGTCAGCCCCAAGGCCGGCGCGAGGATGGTCGTGCGGGAGGGCGACGAACTCAAGCTGGTCTACCCCCAGGCCGGCGCGATGCCCGAACGGTTTCGCGACCTCGCTTTCACGCATCGCTTTCTACAACCCATGGATGGCCCGCACCGGGAAGCCAACACACAGGCCGCCATGGCCTACTGCCTTGCCAATCCCCCCTGGCGTTTGAGTTTGCAGACCCACAAATGGCTGGGGATCCCGTAAAAAGGAAAAAGGGAAAAGGGAAAAGGAAAAAGGAAAAAGGGAAAGGGAAAACAAAACGTTAACAACGTAGCGCGTGATCACCCCGTTTTGCCTTTTTCATTTTTCACTTTGCATTTCCAATCCTGCTTTCGGGAGCGTGAACCAGAAGCAGGCGCCGTCGCGCATGTTGGGGAGGCAGCCGATCTCGCCGCCCCAGTCTTCGACGGTGATGCGGCAAAAGTAGAGGCCGAGGCCGACTTTGCCGGCGTTGGAGCCGCCCTGAGAGAATTTCTCGAACAGCTTATTCATCATGTCGGCCGGGACGCCCTCGCCCTGGTCCTTGATGCTGACCCGGATGGCGTGGCCCTCGTCGCGGAGGCGAACGGCGATGACCGAGCCGTCGCGGGTGTGGCGGAGGGCGTTTTCGAGGAGGTTGAACAGGATGCGTTCGAGACGGGCATGGTCGCCGGCGACCTTCCAGCCGGTGTCCGGCGGCCCCTCCAGCGCCAGTCGAAACGTCACGCTTTTGAGCGACGCCATGGCCGATAGCGCATCGGTGACTTCGCGGATGCTCTCTTCAATATTCGGAGCGTCCTCCAGGTTGGCGGCGGTCTGGAGGAGCGGCTTGGAGCGCGTGGAGAAGGTGACCAGCGTATCCTGGATGAGCCCCTGCATTTTATCGACCTGTTCGAGGCCGATCTGGAGGAACTCGGTGCCGACCGGCTTCACCATCTCATCCTCCTTGAGGAGCCAGAGACTGGCGCGGATGCCGGCGAGCGGCGCGGAGAGGTCGTGCACGGTGCAGTGGAGCAACACCTCGCGCTTGTCGATTTCCTTGAGCAGCGTGTACTGCCGGAGGCCCTGGTCGCGCGCTTCCTGGTAGACGCTGCGAAGGGTCTTGAAGTCGCTCGATGGAAACTTGATGAGGAGGATATTCTGCCCATCGAGCTTCATGGCGGTGGCTTCGAGCAGCCATTCCTTGCCCGAGGTGGCCTCCTCGGTCCAGATGTCCGATACGAGCTGGGCGGAGCCGTCGCCGGCCCAGATGGTATCGGCTTCCTCGATGAAGTGGCCGAGGTAGAGCAGGTGTTGCTCGGGGTTCCAGGGCGCGCCGTTGCTGGGAAGTTTCGGGTAGATGTCGCGAAGCCAGGTCGGCGCCTCACCCAGGAGGACGAAGCGGCCGTCGTTCTCGCGCCGGAGCACAGCCATGTCGAGCTGGGCCAGGAGGTTCGGCGGAAGCAACAGAGGGTTCATGTCGATCGTGCGCGGCGAGTGGGGAGAGCGGCGGGACGCCTAAACGAGCTTGTGGGCAAGGTCGACAAAGGCTTTTTCGACGCCGGCGCCTGTTTTGGCGCTGGTCTGCTGGATCGTCCAACCGCGCGCGCGCATCTCCGCGATTTCATCCTCGCGGACTTCCCATTCGCTGGAGAGGTCCGCCTTGTTGATGAGCACCACGAAGGGCACGTCGCCGATCGTTGCCTGCGCTTTGTGCTGCAGGGCGAGAGCGGCATCCATGGTGGCGCGCCGGGTCCCGTCGATCACTAACAAATATCCGGCCGTCCCGCGCAGGTAGTTCATGGAGAGTTTTTGGAATCGATCCTCTCCGTTTAAGTCCCAGATGAGCAGGTCTACTTTCTGCCCCCGGGCCGCAACCGTTTTTTTATCGATTTTAACGCCAATGGTCGTCAGGTACTGATCGGAGAAGATCCCCTTGACGAAGCGAGCGACGAGGCTACTTTTGCCAACAGCCGATGTACCGAGGGTACAGATCTTTTTCTGGGTCATTATGCCGTGTGGGGGAGGGTGCCGTAGGAAGCAACAAGCATGATAAGGACTCGTTGCGGCCCATCGGGGCACCGGAAGACCAAAATGGGGCGCCGCGTCCGACTGGTGGATGGCGCGTTACGAACGTAGCGTGGGCACACAGATCGCCCTACGCCGCCGATAGTTCCCCGGGCTCCCGGCGGCGGACCCGGGCGTGCCATTCCGTGACGCATTGCCAGATGCGCCAGAAGCGCACGGGTTGCGCGCCACGCGGCATAGGGGGGGCGCCGGAATCGGGGGTATACCGGTTGTTCTTCCCGCCGGTTTTGTATCGCCCTCGCGTTCCCTGCACACAATAAACAGGAAAGCCGGCGCGGCCCTGTAGAATTTTTAGAACGGGCGGAATAAATTCCTGACTTCGTTTTCTTCCGTTCGTATCTTAAGCGCTTGCAAAATTCCATCATCGAGGAGTTTGGGATGTCGAAAGCACCGTCCGTCAACCCCTACAAGAGCGCCCCTTTGGGATCAAAGGCGGTAGGTTCTGTCTATGGGGGTCCCACCGACGGTGCGTTCAGCAAGATCTCGGACGAGGAAGTCGAGGAGCTCCGCCGGCTGCTTCTGGCGCCGGAGCAGTATCAGCTGATGCAGTTGCATCGCCGGCTCGATGAGCTGGAGGCGCCCGATTCCCAGCTCGGCGCGGTCGCCAAGTACCTTCCAGAGGCGGTGGCGATCAACGCCCGCAAAGGCGACAAGCTCGCGAAGGCGCTGGCCCAGACGTTCAGCCGAACGCTCGACGTGGCCGTCCAGCAGGATACGGAGACGCTGATTGACGGGATTTCGCCGTTGATGGTGCCGGCGCTCAAACGCGGCATCAAAGAGTCCTTCCGGTCCACGCGCAACGCCGTCAAATGGGCGCTCCAGTACGGGGTGTCGCTTAACGGCATCCGGTGGCAATACGAGGCCATCCGCACCAAGCGATCGTTCTCGGAGGTCGTACTTAGCCACACGCTTCGCTACCGGGTGGAGCAGGTGTTCCTTATCCACCGGATCAGCGGGTTGCCACTGCAACACGTCGTGGCGGATTCCGTGAAGGCGCAGGACGGTTCGTTGGTATCGAGCATGTTGACGGCGATCCAGGATTTTGTGCAGGATTCGTTTGGCACCCGCGCCGAAGAAGGCCTCGCGACGCTTCAAGTGGGCGAGCTCACGGTGTGGATCGAACAGGGACCCAAGGCTATTCTCGCCGCCGTCGTCCGTGGCACGCCCGAACCCGATCTGCGGCGTGTGCTCAAGGACACCGCGCGGTCCATCCACCTCCAGTTCAACGCGGCGCTGACCTTTTTTGATGGTGACATCACGCCCTTCGAATCGACACGTCCGATCCTGGAAGGGGAGCTGCTCTCGCACTACCAGATTCCGCAGCGGCCCATATCGCCTCTGTTCTGGGTCATTCTGGGTGGCTTCGTGGTATGGCTCAGCGCCATGACGTTTTTCTTCGTGCGCGACAATGCGTACTGGAAGGACTACCTCGCGCTGCTCAAGGTCGAACCCGGCATCGTCGTGCTCGACGCCGGCCACGACGATGGGAAGTGGTTCGTGACGGGCCTGCGGGATCCATTGGCGACCCCGAGCGACTCGCTCCGGGCGCGCACCAGCCTCGGCGCCGGCCAGGTCGTGGAATCCTGGACGCCGTACATGGACATGTCCTCGCCCATCCTCCTCCGGCGCGCCTACCAGTTCCTGGGCCCCATCCCTCCCGAAGTGACCCTGCAGCTTGAAAATGGGGTACTGACCTCTTCCGGTCAGCAAGTGCCGAAAGAGTGGAAGGAGTCGGCCCGTGAAAAGGCCAAATTCCTGATCGGCATCGTCAGTTACAACGATGATGGCGCCGAGGTCTTCGACGAACAGCTGCTCCGGGCCCAGGAGACGGCGCTCGAGCAGAAAGTGATCTACTTCCAGGGGAAGACCGCCACGCCGGATTCGTCCCGCCGCGACGCCATGCACGAGGTCTTCCTGGCCGTCCGAGGGGTGCTCCAGCAGGCTCAGATCGGGCACAAGAATCTGATCATCAGCGTGTACGGGCACGCCACGGCCGGCGTAAACGAGATCGAAAACATCCGTATCAGCACCGAGCGCGCCGAAGCCGTGGTTAGCGAGTTGATCAAGCGCGGGCTGAAGCAGTCGGAAATCAGCGTGATTCAGCCGGACGGCCTCGGATCGCAGTCGGCGCCCTTCTTCGTGGACCCGCGTACCGGCCGGGTGGACTCGACGCTCATCCAGGCGTTTAATGCCGTCACGTTCGACGTGGTCGTCGAACCCCGCAACTGGAAGTAAGAAGACGGACGCTGTCGTACGTCAGTCCTTTTTGCGGGACGCCTGGCGCTTTTTCTCGAGCTTGAGCGCCAGGAAACCCAGCGGTGGCAGCACAAGTGTCGCCGAAGCCGCCTGGCCGTGTTTGGGCTTCTTGCCGGCCACGATGCGCTCGCCATTCGACACCCCGCTCCCCCCAAACCGCTCGGCGTCGCTATTCAGCACTTCGACCCAGTTGCCTTTAAACGGCAGCCCGATTTCGTACCCTTCCCGCGGCACGGGGGTGAAGTTGAGGATAAAGACCAGCAGATCGTCGCCGTCGTGTCGGACGTAGGAGATGACGCTCTGCTCGTGGTCGCTGTGGTCGATGAAGTAGAAGGTGTCGTGGTCGTCTCGCCAGAGGGCTGGATGGGTAGCATACAACGCGTTCAACGCCTGTACCCACTGCTGAAGGCCGGCGTGGGGCGCGTGCTCAAGCATCTCCCACTGGACCGTCCCGTTGTGATTCCACTCCGTTACCTGCCCGATCTCCGATCCCATAAACAGCAACTTCTTGCCGGGATGGCCAAACATGTGGCCGTACAGCAGGCGTAAGTTGGCGGCCCGCTGCCAGATGTCGCCCGGCATCTTGTTCCAGAGCGACCCCTTGCCGTGGACGACTTCGTCGTGGGATAACGGCAGCATGTAGTGCTCGGAAAAGGCGTAGACAAACGAAAAGGTGAGGTCGTTCTGATGGAATTTGCGGTGCACGGCCTCCCGGCTGATGTATTTCAGCGTGTCGTGCATCCAGCCCATGTTCCATTTGTAGAGGAAGCCCAGGCCGTTGCTGAAGGTCGGCTGCGAGACGCCGGGCCAGGCGGTCGACTCCTCGGCGATCATGATGGCTTCGGGGAAACGGGCGTAGACCGATTCGTTGACCTTTTTGAGGAGATCGATCGCCTCAAGATTCTCGCGGCCGCCATAGCGGTTGGGTGTCCACTCGGTGCGGGAATAGTCGCGGTAGAGCATCGAGGCGACGGCGTCAACGCGGAGACCATCGATGTGATAGTGATCCAACCAGAACAGCGCATTCGAGATCAGGAAGTTGCGGACGCCCGGCTTGTTGTAGTCGAAGACATACGTCCCCCAGTCGGGGTGCACACGCATGCGCGGGTCCTCGTATTCATAAAGCGGCGAGCCATCGAAAAAGACGAGGCCTTGCGGGTCGGTGGCGAAGTGCGCCGGCACCCAGTCCAGCAACACCCCGATGCCTTCGCGGTGGAGATAGTCGATGAGGTACATCAGGTCCGCCGGCGAGCCGAAGCGGTATGTGGGCGCGAAATAGCCGACGAGCTGATACCCCCACGAGCCGTAAAACGGGTGCTCCATCAGCGGCAAAAACTCCACGTGGGTGAACCCCATTTCCTTCACATACTTCGCCAGGGGTGCGGCGATGTCGCGGTAGCCGAGGGAGTATCCGTCTTCGTTTTTCTCCCAGGAACCGAGGTGCACTTCGTAAATCGAGATCGGATCGGCGAGGCCGGAGGGGCCGCGTCGGTTTGCCATCCAGTCCCCATCTTCCCAGGCGTGGCTGTTTAAATCCGCCACGATGGACGCCAGCCCCTGGATATCGCTGCCCTGAGAGTGGGGCGGCTCCATGGCGAAACTATACGGGTCCGCTTTGTCGGCCCAGTAATGGCCGCGGCGTATGTGGTACTTGTAATGCGCGCCGGCGCCCAGGCCCGGGACATGCAGCAGCCAAAGACCTTCCTCGACGCGCTGGAGTGGATGTGCGCCCGGCGCCCAGCCGTTGAAGTCGCCAATGACGGAAACCCATTCCGCGTGCGGCGCCCAGACACAGAACCAGACGCCGCCGGCGTCGACATGGGCGCCGAGGCGATCGTAACAGGCCGCATAGGCGCCAGAGCGCCAGTTCTCGAGGTCGTGTGGGCTCAGCCAGGTCATGGGCGGGTGGTTAATGGATTGCAGGTTGGCGGGAGGATATTCCTTCTTTGGAGTCCCTACGCTGGTAGTTGATAAGATACACCTCCGAGTCTACGAAACCTTCACGTAAGAAGAGTCCGACGCAAGTATGCCCCAGGCCCATTAAACCTTAAACCCAGAACCTGTCACCCTTCATATAGAATCTCCAAGAATCTTCCCGGTCTGGCACGGAATACTCTCGGGAAAAGCCGATACTTCGTTCGGAGACGCTTACCGAGATCAGCCAGTCGGTGTATGAAAGGTAGTTCGGACCCTGTAGATAGACGACCCCTCCCCGGCGTGAGAGCCTGGCCAGGGAAGCCGTACCCCCTGGGGGCGACGTGGGATGGCCTGGGGGTCAACTTCGCGCTCTACAGCCAACACGCCACGGGCATCGAGCTCGTGTTGTTCGACGCACCGGACGCCACCGAGCCCTCGAGGGCCATCGTCATGGCCGAGCGCACCGGACCCATCTGGCACATGTACGTCCCGCAACTCCGGCCCGGCCAGCTTTACGGTTACCGCGTGCACGGGCCGTTTAATCCCTTCGAGGGGCATCGATTTAATCCGAACAAGGTATTGCTGGACCCCTACGCGCGCGCCATCGGCCGGTCGCTGCAATGGGACGACAGCCTGTTCGGGTTCATCAAGGATCATCCGGACGAGGATCTTTCGTTTTCGGCGTTGGGCAGCGCGGCGTTTGCGCCGCTCGGTGTGGTGGTCGAATCCCGCTTTGAATGGGGGGAGGATCGGCCGCCCCGGATCCCGTGGGAGGAAACGATCATCTACGAAACCCACGTCCGCGGTATCAGCATGCGGCATCCCGATGTGGACCCGCTACTGCGTGGGACGTATCTCGGCCTGGTCTCCGAACCTGTTCTCGAGCATCTCAAGGGGCTGGGGGTGACGACGATCCAGCTTTTGCCGGTGCACGCCAAGGTGCAGGACGAGTTTTTGATCAAGCAGGGGCTGTCGAACTACTGGGGCTACAACACCCTGTCGTTTTTTGCGCCGGAGCCGTCGTACGCCTCCGAGGGCCGGCTCACCGCCGTGCGCGAGTTCAAGATGATGGTCCGCGCCCTGCACGAGGCCGGCTTCGAGGTCATCATCGACGTCGTCTACAACCACACCGGCGAAGGCAGCCGGCTCGGGCCGACGCTGTCGTTCCGGGGGATCGACAATCGATCCTACTACAAGGAAAACCCTGAAAATCGCCGGTTTTTGATCGATTACACCGGGACGGGCAATACGCTCGACGCCGGCAACTCGTACGTCCTCCAACTCATCATGGACAGCCTGCGGTACTGGGTCCAGGAGATGCACGTGGATGGCTTTCGGTTCGACCTCGCATCGGCCCTGGCGCGCGAGTTGTTCGATGTGGACATGCTGTCGGCCTTTTTTCAGATCATCCAGCAGGATCCAGTGCTGAGCCGTGTAAAACTGATCGCCGAGCCCTGGGATGTCGGCCCCGGCGGGTATCAGGTGGGCGGCTTCCCGTGGCAATGGACGGAGTGGAACGGACGGTACCGCGATGTCATCCGGCGCTTCTGGCGCGGCGACCGGGGGCTGACCGGCCCGATGGCGACCAACGCCGCCGGCTCCAGCGACCTCTACGAGCGCTCCGGCCGCCGGCCCTTTGCCTCCATCAACTTCATCACGGCCCACGACGGCTATACGCTGGAGGACTTCGTCAGCTACGTCGAGAAACACAACCTGGCGAACGGGGAGAGCAACCGCGACGGGCACAACGACAACCACAGCATCAACTTCGGGATCGAAGGCCCCACCGATGTACCGGTGGTGGTTGAGAACCGCGAACGCACCAAACGGGGCCTGATCGCGACGCTGTTGCTGTCGCAGGGCGTTCCGATGCTGCTGGGCGGGGACGAGCTCTCGCGCACGCAGCTGGGCAACAACAACGCTTACTGCCAGGACAACGAGCTCAACTGGTACGATTGGGAACTGGATGATCGGCAGCTTGCGTTCCTGGGCTTTGTCTCGGCGATCATCGCGTTTCGAAAGAATCACCCCAACTTCAACCGGCACCGCTTCCTCACCGGCCGGCGAGACGTCGACGGCGAGCGCGACGTGATCTGGTGGCACCCCGCCGGCCGCGAAATGGGCGACGGCGACTGGTCCGACACCAACCTCCAGACGATCGGCATGCTCCTCAACGGCAGCCGGATCAACAGCGTCGACGCCCGGGGCAATACCCTGCGCGACGATACCTTCCTGGTCTGGCTCAACGCCGCCGGCCACACCGTCGAGGCCCGGCTTCCGAACGGCTCGGCCCGGATGACCACGCCCTGGGTGACGGTCGACCCGCTGGACGAAGACGCCCCGCCGGCGGCGACGTATGCGCCTAGTGAAACGATCGTCGTTGAGCCGCGGTCGGTGGTAATCCTGCGGGTGGCGCAGGGTTGGGTGGCTGTGTGATTCGGATGGAGTGGACAACAACTCGGGGAGGTGCCATTCAGCAACTATCGGCTTCTTGGGGTGTCTTCATTTCAACCTTCGGCCATTCGCCCATGGCTGATATCGCTCCCTATCCGATATTCTTGCTCTCTAGCCACCAGCTGAGAATTGTATGGCCCTGCAAAAAGCCGATAAGGCCGATCTTCGCGGCAGGTACTTTTTGTACGTGCAAGTCGGGTTCGTGCTATCTCTTACCTGTTTAATCGCGGCATTCCGCGTCAACTTGGTGCCGGGGGCCCTGGTCCAGGTCATCGAGGTCGACCAGGAAATCGTACAAATGACGGATATTCTGCAGACACGTCATCTCGTGAAAACACCCCCGCCACCCAAACCTCCTGTTCCAATAGCGGTGCCGGATGACGAACTGCTGGTCGACGAGGACCTCCGTCTGGACACCTACCTTGAGCTAGACAAGGAAATGACGGAGCTTCCTACTCGGCCATCGACAGAAGCAGAGGTGGAGGACGAGCCTGATTTCTTCAGAATCGTCGAATCCATGCCCGAGTTGATCGGTGGCCTCGGCTCCATCCAGAAGTTGATCAACTATCCTGAGATCGCTATGAAGGCCGGCGTGGAAGGCCGCGTTTACGTTGAGTTCATAGTCGATACAGAAGGGCGCGTGGTCGATCCTGTTGTAACCCGGGGTATCGGGGCCGGCTGCGACGAGGAGGCGGTACGCGCGGTAAGCCAGGCCAGGTTTAAGCCGGGAAAGCAGCGCGGGAAAGCCGTACCCGTAAAGATGTCCCTGCCAATCACCTTCAGGCTGAAATGAGTCACTCCAACCGTCAGTATGGCGGGTGAATGTCGAAACTATCTGATCCGGTGCGCCATGGGAAGGGGGCGTTGACGCCCCGCCGGCGGCGACGTATTCACCCGGTGAAACGATCGTAGTCGAGCCGCGGTCGGTGGTTATCCTGCGGGTGGCGTAGGGGGCGAAAAACGCTGGCCCGTTGGGCCTGGACTATTCATACCGGAGGCTCCTGACCGGGTCGGCCAGCGCGGATTTGATCGACTGGAAGCTCACCGTCGCCAGTGCGATAAACAGGACGAGCGCCCCGGTCAGGATGAATACGCCGGGTCCGATCTCAATGCGGTAGGCGAAGGCGTCGAGCCAGCGCTGCATGACGAAATAAGCCAGGGGCGTGGCCACGAGAATGGCCAGGCCAACGAGCAGGAGAAATTCTGTCGACAGCAGGGCGATGAGACTGGCGACCGAGGCGCCGAGTACCTTCCGCACGCCGATTTCCTTTGTCCGCTGCGCTGCCGTAAAGGACACCAGACCAAACAGGCCCAGGCAGGCGATGATCATCGCGATGCCGGCAAAGCCCGCGAACAAGGTGGCGAAGCGGCGGTCGGCCTGGTACTGCTCGTCGAAGGCGGCATCCGCGAAGGTGTAGTAGAACGGGTCTCCCGGGAAGAGCGAGACGTAGGCCTTCTCGACGGCGGCAATCGTCCCTGGCAGGTCCTCGGTCCTTACTTTCATGCTGATGCTGCCGCTTCCCGGGTCGAACTGAAACACCATGGGCGCGCGTTCCTCGTGCGCCGAGGACCATCGAAAGTCCTTGTACACCCCCCTCACGACGAAAACCTGGCCCATGGCCGTTATTCGCCCGCCCACCGCTTCTTCATTCGAGGGATAGCCAAACGTTCGCACAAGCGTTTCATTCACCATGACCGGTTCTTCCCCGCTCGTCGGTGCGGTCGTGCCTTTATAAAACGGCTGCCCTGCCACGAGCTGCAGACCATACACGCCTGGAAAGTCCTCGTCGATCGAAGTTCCAAGTACGAGCTTGCCCGTTGAAGGATCATCCGTTAGCCTGGACATCCGTCCGTAGACCATACTGACGCCGCGCCCCGGAGTCGTGTACGAGATTCCGATCTCGCCGACGGTTGGAATCTTCATCAACTCGCTTTTTAACGCACCCATTTCCGTCGCCCGGTTCTAATCGTCAACATCCACCTGCGGCCCTTCCACGACGAGCACGTGCTCGAGATCGAGTCCGATATCCATGCCGCGGATGTAGGCGAGTTGGGAGTACACGATGGTTGTTCCTGCCAACAGGGCGATCGAAGCCGTGAACTGCAACACGACGAGCACTTTCCGCAGCGCCACCCTGGAGGCAAAGGCCCCTGCTTTCCCTTTGAGCACCGCCGCCGGCTTGAACGAGGCCAGGATGACCGCCGGATACAGACCCGCGAGCAACGCCCCAATGCCGAAGAAACTCAGGAAAACGGCCCAGAACCGGCCGTCAAGCCACAGGTCCCACGTCATTTCCACGCCGGCGATGCGGTTCACGACCGGCAGGAGAAGTACCGCGAGTGAAATGGCCAGCATCAGCGAAACGATGTTTGTCAGCGCCGATTCCAGCAGGAACTGGCCGATAAGCTGCTTCTGATAGGCCCCGACTACTTTGCGGACACCGACCTCCCGGGCGCGGTTCATCGCGCGAGCCGTGGCGAGGTTGACGTAGTTAACAAGTGCGATGCCGAGTGTCATCAGGGCGATGATGGCAAAAAAGTAGACGAGTCGACTATCGGTGGTTCGGGTCGCGGGCGCCGTGATCTCACGATTCAGGACCCCACGAGCCACCGTCGGCCAGGAACGCTTCATTATCGAGCAAATCGCTCAAGGGGAATAGGAAATCGAACCGCAGATGCGAGGTGGGCGGGACATCCTCCATGACGCCGGCGATGGTGTACGTCCCGCTCTCCCACCACGATAGCTCCAGCGTCTTCCCAAGCGGTTCCTGGTCGCCGAAGTACTTTCGGGCCATCGACTCCGAAATCAGCATGGTGTGTGGATTGCTCAGTACCTGCGAACGATCCCCCTTCACGAGCGGATAGTCGAACATGCTGAAAAATGTCGTGTCGACGAAGAGCGCGTGGTTCTCGGTGAACGTACGCGTTTCGCTCGCCCCCTGATTGGAGAGCACCACCCCACCATAGGTAGGCAAAATGCGTGTATACCGCACAATTCCCGGTACCTCCTGCGCCACGATCGGTCCGAAGGCGAGCACGCTCGAGGAGCTGATCCCCTCCATGCCTTCCCCTCGTGTATACTCGAATGTGGCGCGGTACAGCCGATCCTTCTTCGTATTAAACTGATCAAAGCTCGTCTCGAAGGCCACGTATTGGAAGAGGAGCAGGCAGCAAGCCATGCCCAACGACAGGCCGGCAATGGTGATGAAGCTATATCCTTTATGCCGGCGCAGGTCACGCAGCGCGATCTTCACGTAGTTACTGAACATCGAGAGCCTCCATTGTAGTTCGGTGAGTAGCTGCTGACGCCGTCTGAGCTTGCCCCAGTACACACGGCTGTATTCGGCTTCGGCCTCTTCCAGATCTCCCAGCGCCCGCACAGCCTCCCGAAACGCCGCTTCCTCCCCCCAGCCCTGTCTTCGAAGATCTGAGAGATGGGCTCGTAAGTGTACCTCCAACTCGTCGAGGTCTTCTTCGAGCATCGGTTGGCGCCGGGCCTGGAATTGCCGCCAGGTGGCCAGTGCTGTAGCGAGATTAAATGGGGTTTCCATGGGAGCCTCACGTGCCCGGTTGGAATTACAACTCTGGCCCCCAGAGACGCACCAGGAGCGCGTTGAGATCGAGCCAAGACTGCTTCTCCTGCTGCAGCGCGGCCTGACCACGGGGGGTGAGGCGGTAATATTTCCGATCGGGCCCCTCTTCCGAAGGTTGCCAGAAGGCCTCGATCAATCCGGTATTCTCATGGCTGTGGAGCAGCGGATAGAGCTTGCCCGGCGTCCACCGGATCTGGCCCTCGGAGAGCGTGTGCACCTGCTGGATGATCTCATAGCCATACATCGGTTGTCGGGCCAGCAGAGTCAGGATGATGGGCCGCAGCGAGGCGGCAACGAGCGGTTTGGGCAGCATGGGCAATTGGATCTGGGCATGCTATATAAAAAACTAATATAGCACCTCTACGCGCCTGCCTTCGCCGGGTTGCAAGCCCAATCTAATATCCGAGAGTCGTGCTCGAGCGGTGCTTCGTGAGGAAGTTGGTACGATCGTCAACCTGGCACTCTCACCCCCCCGCCGGCACCCTCCCATACACCGCCGTAAGCTCTTTGAGGCGCTCGACGGCCTGATGGGTCAGCTGTTCCGGCCGGAAGCGCCAGCCCCAGTTGGTGGCGCCGACAGTGCCGGGGGTGTTGATGCGGCCTTCGCTGCGGAGCCCCAGCACATCCTGAAGCGGGAGCACGGCTACCCGGGCCACCGATGCCAGCACGGCCCGGTTAAAGGCCCAGTGGATGTCGGCTTCATCCCGCACGTCCAGATACGACCGGGCGTATTCGCGTGCGCGGGCGACGGCCTCGGCGGCCTGGGTGCTTTTGTCGTTAAACCACCAGCCGGCGACGGTGTCGTTGTCGTGGGTGCCGGTGTAGGCGATGAGTTCGTCGCGGTAGTTGTGGGGGAGGAATTCGTTGGTCGGGTCGGAGTCGAATGCGAACTGGAGCACGGCCATCCCCGGGAAGCCAAACTGCTGCATCAGCGCCACGACGCCGGGGGTGATGACGCCGAGGTTTTCCGCGACGACGGGTAACTCGCCAAGCCGGCTTTCAAGCACTTCGAAGAGGCGTGCGCCGGGGCCATCCACCCAGATCCCATTCACGGCCGTATCCTCGGATGCCGGCACCTGCCAGAACGCCTCGAAGCCGCGGAAGTGATCGAGGCGCACGATATCTACCTGTTTGAGGATATTGGCGATCCGCTTCGTCCACCACGGGAAGCCGTTTTTCTCCATCAGATCCCACCGGTAGATGGGATTGCCCCAACGTTGGCCGGTCTCGCTGAAGTAATCGGGCGGCACGCCGGCGACGACTGTCTGCCAGCCCTCGGCGTCCAGATGAAACAGCTTCGCGTTGGCCCACACGTCGGCGCTGTCGTGGGCGACGTAGATGGGCAGGTCGCCGATGATGGAGATCGCCCGCTGGTTGCAGTACTGCTTCAGCGCCTGCCACTGGAGGTCGAACAGGAACTGCCAGAACATCTGCATGCGGATGCCGTGGTCGTGGATCTTCCGGGCCTCGCGCATCGGGGCGGCCCGGCGGCGCTTGAGGCCGTCTTCCCACTCCGTCCAGGTCTTGCCGTCGTGGATATATTTTAGGACGACAAACAGGGCGTAGTCTTCGAGCCAGTGGCCCTCGCGTTCGCAGTAGGCCTCGAAGTCGGCCAGCGCGATAGATGATTCGCCGGCTTCGAAGCGGCGGAAGGCCGTGTCGAGCAGCTTGAATTTGTAGCCGGTTACCGCGTCGAAGTCCACCTGGTCGGCCGGGAAGTTCGGCACGTGGCCGAAGTCTTCGTCGCGCAGGAGGCCGGCTTCGCGCAGCCGTTCGGGGCTGATGAGGAGCGGGTTGCCGGCGAAGGTGGACGGGCTGGCGTAGGGCGAGTTGCCGTATCCTGCCGGCACGAGCGGCAACACCTGCCAGACGCGCTGGCCGGTGTGGGCGAGGAAATCGGCGAATTGATAGGCCGAAACGCCGAGGTCGCCGATGCCAAAAGGAGAGGGGAGTGAGGTGATGTGCAGCAAGATCCCGCTACAACGAGGCAGGTTTATCACGATAAGAGACCGAAAGGAGTTATTTGATGATCATCATCTTGCGGGTGCGCGCGAAGGTAGCGCCCGCCTCGTCGCCTTCCAACGGCGATACAACGATCTGAAACAGGTAGGTGCCGCTGGCGAGGCGGCCGGCATCGAAGATTTCCTCATACCGTCCTGCCGTCCGGGTCTCCTGGTCGACCAACTGGGCGACTCGCCGGCCGGCGAGGTCAAAAACCGCCAGTGAGATCCGGCTTGTATGAATCAGGTCGTAGGGCATCCGCGTCGTGGAGGCAAACGGATTGGGGTAATTCTGGGACAACTGGAAGATCTCGGGTTGCGGCAACGGATTAAACGTGTCGTCCGCGCTTGCTAGAAACAGGCCGCGTCCATGCGTGGCGGCCGCGAGGACGCCGTCGCTCTGGCGCACCGCGACGTCGGGTACAACCGCCATGCCGATCTCCTCTTCGGCTTCAAGCTCCCAGGCTGTGGCGCCGCCGCTGAGGGTGCGTGTAGCGAACAGGCCGGCGCTCGTGCCCACGAAGTAGTTCGTTTCGCCATCGACCGTCAGGATGGCGGCGCTGCGCAGCGAAGGGCCCGGTTGCGCCGTCGTCCCCGCGAGGTTGCCTTCGACGGCCGTGAACCGGTCGCCGGCGTTGGTGGAATGGTAGAGGCCGATGATGTTGTAGTTGGATAACACAACGAGAATCTCCGTGGCATCGAGGGGATTGATGGCGATGTCGACGATGTACGCACCTGCCGGCAGGCCCGAGGGTGTGATGTCGCGGGCGATCTGTGGCTCGTCCTGAGCATCTTCCACCCGAAACAGGCGGGGCGCCAGCGAGGCTTCGTCGCGGATGTCGCTCGCGCCGTAATACAACACGTGGGCGGGGGATTCCGAGATGGTGATGGCCGAGATGACGCGCGGCGCGAGGTTAGGCAGATCGCTCAGGACGCTCCAGCCTTCGGTGATGCCATCGCGCGAGGTGAGGCCGCTCGGGATGCCGGGGAGGTCGGTGTGGGTCCAGAGCTGCGACCCGCCGGCATAGAACATCGTCGTTTCGTCGTTGGGGTTTACGACGAACGGGTTGACGAAGAGCTGGTTGGAGGCGTCCATCGGCTGCATGAAGCTGAAGCCGGCGAAGGTCGGGTCGCCGGCGTTGTTGTAGGTCAGCTTGAGGATGTCGCCCTGCTGGATGGCCACGTACGCATTCCGCTGGGCGAAATAGAGCTGACCGCCGTCGCCGACGCTGATGTTGCGCGAGTCGTCGTCCATGTCATCCGTGCGCAGATAGGGGGTTCCGTTGTCCTGCGTGCCGCCGGCGACCCGCGGATCGCTGGCTCCGGGGGCGAGGGCGACAGAGTAGAACTGCGACACGGTGTAGTTCCGGTTGCGGTCCTCCCAGATTACCGCATCGGCCCGGCGGATGTCGTTCGTCCGGTAGACGCCGCCGTCGTTGCCGTTGTAGAGGCGGTTCGGGTCGGTGGGATCGAACACGAGGGCGTGTTGATCCGGGTGGTGGGCCGGGTAGAGCCCGAAGTCGTTTTCGGCGGCGTCATACCCGCCGATCCAGACATCGACGCGGTCGAGCGCCCGGGTCGCGAACGCCGTGCGCGAGCGGTAGAGGTTGGTGCCGCCGAGGAGCAGAAAGTTCTCGTCGTCGGGTTTGACGGCGAGGGTCATGTTGTAATTGAACTGGGTGTCGATGTTGCCGGCTTCGCCGAATGTCGGCAGGTTGTCGCTCCGGTCCTCAGCGTCGCCGGTGCGCACGTTGAGCCTGTGGAGGCGGACATCCTCCCGGTCGTTGATTTCGCTCAGCGTGGTGGTGTAGAGGTAGGCGATATCCGGGTTCGAGGGCGCGAACGCGATGACCGTGCGCCCGTGAGTACGGGGAAACGAAAGGGGGGTCACATTCTGCCAGCTGACGCCGTCGTTTCGGCTGATGTACACGCCCGGCGCGTCGTCGGTGGCGGTGTCGGAGCCGGTGGAGGAGAGCGTGGCGAGGATGACTCCGTCCGCGTTTACGGCGACGTCGCTCCAGGTATGGTCGTTGACGCCGCCGAGGACGGGCGCCGGCACGGTGGAGTTGGGCTCGGTGGCGCCGAAGGTGAGCGCGCCATCGCTCGATCGGTAGATACCCGTGGCGTTGCTCGCGGCGAAGAGGGTGCCCGTGACGGGGCTGACGGCCACCCGGCTCACGAAGTCGAACGGGGAATCGAACCGGGTGATGTCCCGCCCCGACGCCGCCGGGGCGACGTTCCATGTGAGGCCGTTGTCAGTCGATCGATACAGACCGCTTCCGAAGTAGGGGGCAAAGCGGTCGGGGTCGGACGCGCTGTTGCCGGCGAACTCGCCCGAGGCGTAATACCAGCGGTTGCGGAAGCCGGGGCGGGGGTCCTGGACGATGTCGGTTACGCTCAGGTTGCCGGCATTGATGGTAAGCGGCTCCCAGGA
>JBGSPJ010000662.1:0-13682 GCA_041738655.1 Rhodothermales bacterium
CGCCGGGCTACTTCACGCTCGGCTCGTCGAAGGCCGACGTCGTCGCGGCGCAGGGGCAGCCGGACATCATGCGCGACAACCTCTTCCGCTACGGCTTTTCGCAGGTGGTCTTCGACGACGGCCGCGTCGTCGGCTGGCACCAGGCGCCCGACAGGCCCCTGATGGTCCGCCTCCTCCCCTTCATCTACCGCGATGCGGAATACTTCACGGTCGGCTCGACGCGCGACGAGATCATCTCGATTCACGGCACCCCGGACCGCTACGGCGAGGACGGCCGGGAAATGATGTACGGGAAATCCCGCATCACGTTTGAACGCGGGCGCGTCATCAACTGGCACCAGACGAACGAGAACCCGCTCAACGCCCGTCTCCTCCCCGGCTCGCGGACCAGCGCCACGTATTTCACGCTCCGCTCCACGAAGGACGAGGTGGTGGCCGCCCAGGGCAGCCCGGACAGCTTCAACGAAAACACCCTCCACTACGGCTACTCCACGATCTCCTTCCGCGACGGCCGCGTCGTCGGATGGCACCAATCCCCCTCGAACCCGCTCAACGTCATCCTCGAGCCCTCGCGCCCGACGAGCTCCAGCTCGTTCGCCGTCGGGTCGACGCGCGACGAAGTCATCGCCGCGCAGGGCACGCCGGATCAGTTCACCGACCGGATGCTGAAGTACGGGCACTCCACGATCTCGTTCGAGAACGAGCGCGTGGTCAGCTTCTACGAGTCGGCAACGTCGCCGCTGAAGATCGCCGCGGAATCCCGCCACTGAGCCGCTCCGCCCTTCGCCGAAGCCGGCCCCGGTAAGCAGTCGCTTAAGTCCACCCCTTGCCGGCCGATCCTCCCGATGGGGACCAGCGTCGCGCCGGGGGGTGTGGCGCCTATCAACCGTTCCCGCAACGCACGATTGCTATGGAAGAACTGGTTGAAAAAGTGCGCCATCTCGAGCGGCTCTACAACGCCGTCCTCGATGCCGCCATCGAACAGCACGACATCGAGAAGGCGCATGCGCATCTGCGCGCGTACCACCGGGTGCGGCAGGACATCCGCTTGAGCCTGTTGCCGCGCTCGGTCACCCCGCTGCCGGAAATCCAGGACAAGAAGATGCTGGCCCGGCTGCAGCAGATCAGTTCGGGCGAGGATCTCCCCGCCGGCTTCATCCGCGGCCTCTTCCAGGACACCCTCGATGCGGAACGCATCAAGGAGCTCAGCGAAGACCTGTTTTTCTCGTGGTTCGATCCGTATGGCTATGTCGAAGGGTTGTATGAAGTGGGGACGCTGGTGCTGGGTATCGGGCGGTTGCCAGATTTCCTGGAGGACCTGGTAAAGGAGTTGCGGAATTGCTTCGTGTTTAAGCAATACAACGCCACCTGCGCGTTGTGCCGGACGGCGCTGGAGGTCTGCGTGCGCGATACCTTTGTGCGTGCCGGCCTGGACGATCCCCATTCCCCGAACTACCTGTATGTCGAGCAGCGCGTCGCGCGGACCTCGCAGCGGTGGTTTCTGGATGCCGAGGACCCCTCGCTCGCCCAGATGATCGGGATGTTGTGCCTGCTGAGGCCATACCGGGCGCTGAAGCATCAGCTGCGCCATATCGTCGACCGCGGCAATGACCTGATCCACGGGCACGTGAAAGTCGACCGCCAGGAGGCCGAGCGCATGCTCCGGTCCACGCTCCAGGCGATCCACGATCTGTACGAGGTCTGAGAAGGGTTTAAGGTTCGACGTGTAAGGCTCAAGGACTGGTGGGCAGAGACGGGGTAAATGTCGTCTCCGCCGCGAACCCGGCACGCCCTGAGACGTATTACGGCCGGGTCTAGCTAGATCCGGGCCCGTAGCTCAGCGGTTAGAGCAGTGGACTCATCAAGAACTCGTTCTTTGATCGGATGCGAACATGCGTCGTGTGCGGTGAGCCTCTCGTAGGCAAACAGATCAAATACTGCCGTGCTGCTTGTAAGCAGCGCGAGCATTATCGCACGGTTAGTCGCCAAACGAACACCGCATTTTCCCAGACCCGTAGAGGTTTGGCGAGAAAACTTATACTCGTCGAGCGTATGGGTGGCAAATGCAGCCGGTGCGGCTATGCCGTGAACCTGGCAGCGCTCCAATTCCATCACGTTTCACGTGTAGGAAAGGCGTTCCAATTGGATCTGCGGCATCTATCCAACCGCAACTGGCAGGTCATTCTTGAAGAATCGCGCAAGTGTATTCTCTTGTGTGCCAACTGCCATGCGGAAATACACAGCCCCGAGTACGACGTGGAACGCCTCCGAAAAACGATTCTTGGTGCCCCGGTCGAGTAATCGTCCGGTGCGCAGCGGGTGAATTCAGGGAAACCTACGTCGTTCGCGATAAGGCAATCCTGAGCCAAGTCGGTGAAGGCCAGCGTCAACCGGCGCAGTAACCGAAAGGTGCAGAGACTAGATGGTGAGCAGGCCATGCGATACGCCATCAACAGCGCCCGCCATCCTAGCGCGAATCCTCGCGTGGATGATGAGATAGTCCTACCCCACGTGGAAACATGTGGAAGGTGAATCCATTGGTCGTAGGTTCAAATCCTACCGGGCCCACTACCCTTTTTACCTTACGCACGCCTCGCGTCTTCTGACGGGGGCGTTTTGCGTTTTCTGGCTCCGGCTGCCGCGTCGGAACCGCGAAAATAGTAGCCGGTTGCAGCACGACTCGATCATCTCTTTCCCGCGGCCGGCACCTTTCATGGGCCGCACATTGTTTCCTGTCTTTTCCAACCGCCTATCCGGCCGCGCAAGGCCTTTAGCACTTAAGAAAGCGTCCCTTCCAGACGATGCTTTGAGGCATCGAAGCAGGTGTCGTCCCCACTCGCCGGCGCGCGTCAAGCGCATTGGCCCGTGCCCGACCTGGTACACCGCCCCTCGGTCCCTCCGCATCCTGCCAACCCCGATTTCATGCTCCGATTCCTACTGAAAGGCGTCATGTTCCTGGCCCTGGCCGCCGGGATAGGAGGACGCATTGCCTGGGGACAGTCGGTACAGCCCCCGCCGTTGCCGGCGGATCGCGCCCTCACGCAGCTGGTGCGCACGGCGTGGACCACCGGGGAAGGTCTGCCGCAAAACTCTGTCAACACCATTGCGCAGACCACCGACGGCTTCATCTGGCTGGGCACGCAGGAAGGGCTGGTCCGATTTGATGGCGTCCAGTTCGATGTCTACGATACCAGTGTCTCCGAGGCGTTCCGATCCAATAATATCCGCACGCTATTGGCGGACCGCCGGGGCGGACTCTGGATCGGCACACACGACGGCGGGCTGATCCGGTTCGCGGAGAATCGCTTTACCCATATCGACAGCCTGGGCGACGCGCGGGTGATGGCCTTGCTGCAACGACAGGCCGGCGACGTCCTCGTAGCGACGAGCAACCGGATCTTCACGCTCGCGGACACCACCGTCCGTCGCGTCGATGCGTTGCCGGAAGTCCGTATTTCAGCCCTCGCCGAAGACCCCCATACGGGCGAAGTGTGGATTGGAACCGGCAAGAATGGCCTCTACCGCCTGCGGGATGGGGTCATCTCGAAGACCTTCGCCACGCACTCCGTGGCCTCCGCCGCCATCAATACCCTCGCCTTTGGCCCCGAGGGCACGCTCTGGGCCGGCGCCGGCGACGGCATCTATCGAATCGACGGCGAGCGCATCGCCCATTTCACTCGAAACGATGGCCTCCCCAGCGACGCCATCGCGACGCTTCTGCCAGACGCCTACGGCACCCTCTGGGTCGGTACCTCCGACAACGGCATTTTCCGGATGTCGCAGGATGACGCACCGACGCTTCCCGTACCCGCCCGCGATCGGCTCGCACGGAGTGAATACGGATTGACGGACAACAGCGTAAAAGCGCTGTTCATCGACCGGGAGGGCAGCCTCTGGATCGGCATCGACGGCGGAGGGGTGCAGCAGCTCCGTGCCGGCAAGCTCGTCCCCTTCACCACCGAACAGGGCCTGGCAGACGACCACGTCTACCCCATCCACGAGGACAACGCCGGCGCGATCTGGTTCGGCACCGAGCTGGGCGCCACCCGCCTGGACCCGGATGGACGTACGACGCTGTACAACGTGACCACCGGGCTCCCAGCGAACTTCGTCCTATCGATTGCTAGCACGCCCGATGGCGCGGTGTGGCTCGGGACGAGGAACGGTCTCGCCCGACTGCAGAACGGCCGGATTCGCACGTACACCGAGACAGACGGCCTGCCCGATAACGCCATCTATGGCCTGTATGCCGACCGCGCCGGCGCCCTGTGGATTGCCACGGGCGGCGGCCTTTCTCATTTCGACGGCCAAACGTTCACCAACTACTCGGAAGCCAACGGACTGACCAGTAATTTTGTAACGGTCGTCCTGGAAGACCGCCACGGCACAGTGTGGGTAGGCACCTACGACAAGGGCCTCAGCCTGATGAAGGACGGCGCCATTTTTACGCTCACAAAAAAAGACGGGCTCTCGCACGACGGCATCCTGTCCCTCCACGAGGACGACGCCGGCGTTATCTGGGTGGGCACCTACGGCGGGGGGCTCAACCGGATCGAACAGGGCATCATCACGGTCGTCACCAGCCGCGACGGCCTGTTCAACGACAAGGTGTCGCAGATCCTGGAAGACGACAATCGCCATTTATGGATCAGTTCGAATAAGGGACTTTACACGGTGTCGCGCGATGAAATCGCGCGGTTCGCGACCGGAGAAATCCCCCGCATCACCTCGCACTTGTACGACCGCGCCGACGGGTTGCTGAGCCAGGAGTTCACGGGAGGGATCCAGCCGGCCGGCTGGAAGTCGCGCGATGGCCGTTTCTGGTTCCCCTCGGACCGCGGGGCCGTCATGGTGGACCCCGGTGCGATGGTCACGAACACGATCCCTCCTCCCATCGTCATCAAAACGACGGAGATGAACCGGCCGATGACCGTTGTTGACGGGGTCTACACCCTCCCCGCCGGCACGTCACGCTTCGAATTCCAGTTCACGGCGCTCACCTATGTGGCACCACTAAAGACCCGCTACCGGTATATTCTGGAAGGGGAAGACGAGGAGTGGATCGAGGCCGGCTCGTTACGCGACGCCCATTACCGCAACCTGGAACCCAACGACTACCGCTTCCGCGTCATCGCACAAAACGCCGATGGCCTCTGGAGCGAAAGCGAGGCGACGTTCTCGTTCCGGCTTGAACCGTTTTTCTATCAACGACCGATCTTTTACATCTTCATCAGCGGGTTGCTGGCGGTACTCATCCTGGCCGGCCATTTGCTGAGCGTCGCCCGGATGAAGGCCCGCGAGCGCGAGTTGGAGTCGCTTGTTGAGGAACGGACGCACGACCTCAAGCTGGAGAAGGAAAAAACGGAGGCGGCGAAGGCCGTCATCGAAGCCCAGGCCGATAAGCTGCGCGAACTGGATCGGTTCAAGACGCGCTTCTTCGCCAACGTGTCGCACGAATTCCGTACGCCGCTGACGATGATCATCGGCCCGCTCGAAAACGCGCTCAACGGCACCTATGGCGCGCTCAACGCCACGATGGGCCGGCAGCTGGACATCATGCGCCGCAACGCCCTGCGCCTGATGCGGCTCATCAATCAACTGCTCGATCTCTCGAAACTGGAAGACGGCAAGATGCAGCTTCGCGCCCGGCCGCTGAACCTCGTCCGCTTCCTGGAGGATGTGATGCTGACCGTGGCTCCGTTTGCCGAGAAAAGGGACATCCAGCTCTCGTTTACGGCCGAATCGCCCGAGTTAGAGGTGTATTTCGAGCCAGACAAGTTCGAGAAGGTCTTCTACAACCTGCTCTCGAACGCCTCGAAGTTCACGCCGGCGCGCGGGTCGATCGACATGGCCGTCCGCCAGACGGCGCTTGCGGATGGCGCGCCGGGCGTCGAGGTCCGTGTGCGCGACTCCGGCCGGGGCATTCCAGCCGACCAGCTCCCCTTCATCTTCGATCGGTTCCACCAGGTGGATGGTTCGAACACGCGCGAGCACGAAGGCACCGGCATCGGGCTGGCCCTGGTGAAGGAGATGATCGAGCTGCACGGCGGCGGTATCGCCGTCGAAAGCGAGGTGGGCGCCGGCACCGTGTTTATCGTCACCCTTCGGCAGGGTGGGGATCATCTGCAGCCGGAAGAGATCGCCCCGTCGGTGGAGACGGACTTCTCGCCCCGGGCGGACGTGGCGTTTGACGGAGAACGCCCGGCCGGGGATGGCGCCGCCGTCCCTGCCCGTCGGATCGAGGCGCCGGCGAACGCGCCGACCGTGCTCATCGTGGACGACAACCCGGACCTGCGAGACTATCTGGAGAGCATCCTCGGCGAGCAGTACCGCATCGCCCAGGCCGGCGACGGCCGCGAAGGGCTCGCGAAGGCGCGTGAGATCCGGCCCGACCTGATCGTCAGCGACGTGATGATGCCGATCATGGACGGCCACGCGATGTGCCGGGCGATCAAGACCGACCCCGAACTCAGTCACACCCCGTTCATTCTGCTCACGGCGCGCGCCACCAGTGAAATGATGCTGGAGGGGCTCGAGGAAGGGGCCGACGACTACATGGCGAAGCCGTTCAACGCCCGCGAACTGCTGGCCCGCGTGCGCAATCTGCTGGTCATGCGGGAGCAGCAGCTGCTGCTGAGCCGGTCGAACGAGGCCCTTCGGGAATCGAACGAGCACCTCATTCATGCGAACGACACCCTGATCCAGCGGACGGCGGAGCTTATCCACTCCCTCGAGAAAAACAACGAGATTCTAGGGGTGGCCTCGCACGATCTCAAGAACCCGCTGGCCGGCATCATCGGCCTGGCCGAGATCATCCTCGAAAATATCCGGGAATCCACGGACGACGACATCAAGGCCGAGGCCCTCGAATGCATCACGCTGCTGCATTCCGAGGCCGCGCGGATGCTCCGGATCATCAAAGAGCTGCTGGACAAACACCGCGAAGGGGAACAGCTGGCGCTGAACAAGGAATCGATCGACCTGAATGATATCATCGAGACGGCGCTGCGGTGGAACCAGCAGCAGGCGGTCCAGAAACAGATCGACATCCATTACCTGCGCGACGGCCGCGTCCCGGTGGAGGTGGACGTGGACGCGATCATGCGCGTGGTCGACAACCTCGTCTCGAACGCCGTGAAATACAGTCCGCTCGGCAGCCAGGTGTGGGTCGGGCTGGAGCACGAGCGGAGCAGCGTCGTCCTCCGCGTGCGCGACCAGGGTCCGGGCCTGACGTCCGATGACCTGGACCGGGTGTTTGGCAAGGGCCAGCAACTGAGCGCCAAACCGACGGCCGGCGAACACAGCACCGGGTTGGGCCTCTACATCGTCAAGCAACTCATCGAGCAGCACCACGGAGAGGTGGGCGTTGAAAGCGTGGCCGGCCAGGGCGCCACGTTCTGGGTGCGGCTTCCCATCCTCCAATCCACAGCCGTCCCGACCCTTTCCTGACGCGTAGATACGCGATAGCCGTTCATTGGGCCGTGGAGACCGTGACCGATTCGGGCGAAGTGAAGACAAACGCGGCCGGCTGGACCTGGCTCAGGTACCGAAGGCTTGTGTGGATCGCGTAGAGGATAGCCGACATCTCCAGGAATTCCTCGATCGACACCAGGATATCGAACAGGGGGCCGGGGCCGGCGGCTTCCGTGTAGACGCGCGCCTCCAGCATCTCGAATCCGAGCGCAGCGCCGACATACAGGGCTGCGGCAAACGCGTAGTGCCACTTGACCGCTCGGGGCAGCCCCGCCCAGAATCGGCCAAACAACAGTCCGAATACGCCGACCAGGGCGCCGTAGAGAATCACCCAGGGCCAGGCCAAAAACCCGCTCGTTTCGATGTTTCCCCAGATGAGGTCGGTATCCAGCTTCTCGTGGATCTGCGCGGCCTCGTCGAGCGTGAGGAACAGAAATACGCCGGCGAGGGCCATCCAGTAGCCACTTTTTGCCCCGTTTACGGCCCGCACGCATCGCCCGATCAACCCGAACAATGCCGACGCCATCAAGAGCAGTACAGCCGAGAAAAACGCCGGGAAGTTACCCTCGCCCCCAAAGGAGAATTTCTCCACGAGCAGCTCGGTTAATCGGTTTTGCTCCATCCACCACAGGGCGGTGCTAAAAACATGTGCCACGGTGAGCAGGAGGATCACCAAGGCCAGCACTCTGACGACGCCGATCGCCGTCAATGGCACGATTACGCGGTCGGGAAATAGGTTCACAACGTGGGTCGGTTAATGATTACATAACAATTTGATCATTTGACGCAGGATACAACCGGAGGTGTGGCGCGGGGTTAGCACAAAAGCGCGATCTCCCGGGGCGGAATGGCGCATAATGCCAGGATGAACAAACACAGAAACGCCCTCACTGCAAGCAGCCAGGGCGTTTCAAGAAAGGGATGTTAGACGAGCGGCGTTCGGATGCCTATTGTTCGTTCAGCACCACATCGTCCACCTTGAGCGATCCGTTCCCGCCGTTAGTGACGATCCAGATGCCGATCGTCTCCGTGTTGGCGGGCGCGCGGCCGGCGACCGACAATGGCCGGTATCCGCTGCCGGGGGTAATCTGCTGGACGACCTCGCCGATTTCGTTGCCGTTCTGGTCTTTAAAATCGATCCCGAAGCCCGACCAATCCGACTGGCCATCGATCTTGAACTGAGCGGAGAACGAGTAGTAGGCGTCGCCGGCGGCCGGAATTTCGAGGTACATGCCCCCGTTGGTGCCCATCTGCAAGGCCGTAGCGCCGGACCGGGCATCGGTGGTCTGCCAGCCGTTTGAGACAAACCAGGGGCCGGCTTCGAAACCGCCATCCGAAATCAGGTTGGTGGACGACGAGCCCTGGCGAAGGGATATATCGTCGACCTTCAGCGAGCCGAGAGAGCCGTTTGACGTGACCCACACGCGGACCTGCGCCGTGCCGGCGGGGGCATAGCCATACTTGGACAGCAGGAGGTAGCTTGTGGCCAGCGTAATGGACCGCGAGGTTTCGCCAATTTCATTACCGTTCGCGTCGAGGTAATCGATTCCGAAGCCCGTCCAGATCGGAAGACCTGTCCGCTTGAACCGTCCGGATACCGTGTACTTCGCGCCCGGCTGGGCGGGGTACGTGCGAGACATGCCGCTCGACGTGTTCCAGCCCATTTCGATGGCCTGATCGCCGTTGCTCTTATCGTCTGTCACCCAGGCGTTGGTGGCATACCAGGGCGCCTGATCGAAACTGGCGTCCTCGAGCAGGTTCGGAAGGGGCTGGCCCACCCAGACCGACTTCTTCGTCGTATTCGCCGGAGCGCCGGCGACGAACTCTTTCGCCTGGGCGACGATGGCGTCGCGGACCTGCGCCGGCGTGGCGGTCGGGTTCGTGGCCAGATACAGCGCCGCGGCGCCCGTGACGTGGGCCGTGGCCATCGAGGTGCCGCTCATCTCGACCGGCGCCTGGAGCCCGGAACGCGAGAGGGACAGGATGTTCGCGCCCGGAGCGAGGATGTCGACCTGCGGCCCGTAGTTCGAGAAGGTCGCGTAGACCCCATTGAGGTCGTAGGCGCCGACCGTGATCGCTTCGTTTACGTGCGCCGGCGTGACGTTCGAGGCCATTTGCCCATGGTTGCCGGCGGCGACGACCACGACGATTTTCTCGTCGATGGCCTTTTTGACCGCATGATCGAGCGCGGTATACCCCGGCGTGCCAACATGTTCGCCGAGGCTGAGGTTAACTACCATCGGTTTTGTTGGATTGGCCCGTTTGAGTCCGATGAGGTGTTCGATGGCGGCGATGACGACCGAGACATCCGTCTGGCCGTTGTCGTTCAGCACGCGGAAGTTGTGGAGGCGCGCCCCCGGGGCAACGCCAACGAGGCCATCCTGGTCGTCGACCGCGCCGATGATGCCGGCGATGTGGGTGCCATGGCCGAGGCCGTCTTCCGGTTTGGGCGAGTAGCCGCCGCGGAAGTCCACGTTGGAGACCATGTTGAGGTCGGTCAGGGACTCGTTGCTCCCGCCATTGGCCACGCCGCTATCCAGGATATAGACATCGACGCCAACGGAGCCGGCGCCATCACCCGAGCGCGTGGTGCTCTGCATCCCGCCGATGGCGGCCACGCTCCACGGCACGCGCTGGCCGGCGAGGCCGGCGAGCGGCGTACTTACCGGCGACTCCACGGCAAAATCGGGTTCGTACCAGAGGATATCCGGGTCGCTTTCCAGGATTTCCAGGAACGCGTAATAGTCGTCGAGGCCTTCGGTGTCGCTCACGGTGAGGGCGAAGCCGTTGAAGACATCGTTGTACTCGTACCGATCGAGCACCTGGTAGCGGTCGAGCACCTGATACCGATCCAGCACCTGGTAGCGATCGACAACATTCTGGGCGTTGATCGCGACGACGATGCCCAGGCTGTTGCTGCCCGATTTGCCGGCGCCATCACGGGGGCGGATGGCTTTATCCAGGAGTTCGGCGTTTCGGAACTTGCCTTCCGGGGCTGACGCTGTCGTTTCCGGGGCCAGTGTGTCGGGGTTCTGGCTTTCGCTTTCGAGGCTGTCGCAGCCTTGAAGGAAGGCAGGGCTGAGGAAGAGGGCAATGAGGACGGCGTACGCGATCCGCTGCCGAAGGGGGGTCCGGGGGGGCGTGGGGGGGGTGTGTTCCATGGTAACCTGGCGTCTGAAAGAGTCTACTGCGTGGCACTCGGGTTCGAAGGCTGGGGGTCACCGAACCGATGGGGGGAGCACCTGCGGGATTTTTCCCGGCGAGACGCAGAAACCAAGGAGCATGCCGACGAGGGAGATAGGCTGTATGTAGAATCCGTGTGATCCTCCAACCATGGCAAAACTGGCCAAAAGAAGGGCAGAAGGATCCGGATTTGGAGGAGTCCGAGCGGAAACGTCGACTCTTTGGCGACCCCGCGAGCCGGCGAGCCGTTACGAAAGCGGCCCCGGGTGGTGCTATTCCGTAACCCAGAAACCGGTCGTTCATCTGCGCCGGCGCCGGATCACACCGCCCAACCGGGCGTTTGCACCAAGGCTTTTTTTCTCAGGATTACGTGACGTCTCCGGATGAACCCGCTCAAACGGCTCAATCACTTTTTTTGGAAGTACCGGAAGCAGTTCATACCCGGGCTCCTGTTCGCCGCCATCTCCGCGGCGTTTTCGGTGGCCGTGCCGGTGGTGGTGCGGCAGGCGGTAGATAGTATCCCGCGCTTTGTAGAATTGTACCACGTGTACGACGGCTCGCCCTTCCAGTCCTATCTCTTCTCGTCGTTCTCGCTGAGCCTGTTCGTCTTCGGCCTGATGATCATCGGCCTCAGCCTTGTCAGCGGCGCGTTCACATTTTTGATGCGCCTGACGATCGTGGTGATGTCGCGTCATGTCGAGTACGACCTCCGCAACCAGCTCTACGACCACATGCAGCGCCTGCCGCGGCGGTTTTATGTGGATCATGCCACCGGGGACCTGATGACCCACGCGACGAGCGACATCGAGCAAGTGCGGCGCTACATCGGGCCGGCGATGATGTATATCGCGCGCGCCTTCGTACTGGTGGTGGCCGCGTTGACGGCCATGATCCTCATCTCGCCACGTCTGACGTTTTTCGCTCTCATCCCGATGCCCTTCCTGGCCGTGTCGGTGTTCTTCGTGGCAAAGCTCGTCCATACCCGCAGCGATGCCCTGCAGAAGCAATATTCGCAGCTGACGAGCCGGGTGCAGGAGGCGCTTTCAGGCATCCGGGTGATCAAAGCCTACACCCGCGAAGACGCCGAAGCCCGCGCGTTCGACACGGAGAGCGACGCCTACCGGAGCCGGATGCTGGATCTGGCGCGCGTCGACGCGGCGTGGCGGCCCGTGTTTGTGTTGCTCATCGGGTTGTCGACCATCATCGTGGTGTGGGTCGGGGGCCGGCTGGTGATCGACGGCGCCATCACGCTGGGCAACATCGCCGAATTTATCATCTACGTGACGCTGATGACCTGGCCGGTCGCGTCGGTCGGGTTCGTGATCACGATGGTCCAGCGCGCCTCCGCCTCCATGACCCGCCTCGCGGCCATCCTGGATACCGAGCCGGCCATCGCCGATGGGGAGGCAACTGACGCCGGCCTGCAGACCATCGAAGGTCGCGTCGCCTTTGAAAACGTATCCTTTCGTTACGGTGCCGAGGGCCCCGACGTACTTTCCGGGGTGACGTTCGACATTCCCGCCGGCTCTACCCTGGCCATCGTCGGGCGGACGGGTTCGGGGAAAAGCACACTCGTGGAGCTCGTTCCACGGCTGCTGGACCCGAACGAGGGGACGATCCGCATCGACGGGCGGGACGTGCGTACATTCCCGATCGAAACCCTGCGGTCGCACATCGGCTACGTGCCGCAGGAGGTGTTCCTGTTTAGCGACACGATCGCGAACAACATCGCCTTCGGCACGCTCGACGCCGGCCGCGACGCCGTGGAGGCTGCCGCCGGCGAGGCCGAGTTGCTGGAAAACGTGACGGGATTCCCCCAGGGGTTCGACACCTTCGTCGGCGAGCGCGGCATCACCCTCTCCGGCGGCCAGAAACAACGCAGCTCGATCGCCCGCGCGCTCATCCGCGAGCCCCGCATTTTAATCCTTGACGATGCCCTCTCCGCGGTCGATACCAACACCGAGAGCCTGATCCTCGGCCATCTGCGCAAACACTATGGCCGGCGGACAATCCTCATCGTCAGTCACCGCATCTCGGCCGTGCAAGACGCCGACCTGATCCTCGTGCTGGATAACGGCCAAGTCGTCGAACGCGGCTCGCATACCGACCTCCTCGCGCACAACGGTCTCTACGCGGACCTGCACCGGAAGCAGCTACTGGAGCAGGAAATTGCTTCTTTAAATTAGTTTAAGGTTCGATGTTTAAGGTCCAATGGCCTGCAAGAAGCCCCCTCTTAAACCTCGAACCTTAAACCTTGAACCCTTCCTATGTTCTCCATTGTCCCGCTCGGTGTCGCTTCGGCGCTGCCGACCCTCGACCGGCACTTTTCATCGACCGCGCTCGTTCGGGAGGGCCATGTGTTTTTGTTCGATTGTGGGGAAGGGACGCAGTTGCAGCTGGTGCGCGCCGGCCTGAAGCGGCCGCGGATCGAGGCGATTTTTATCACTCATCTGCACGGCGACCACGTTTTCGGGCTGCCCGGATTGCTCTCCACCCTGTCCCTGCTCGAACACGAGCGGACGCTGCGGATCGTCGGGCCGGTGGGCCTGCGGGCCGCGTTGACGGCGTTCATGTTACCGACGAGTGGGCGCGGTATCGCGTATCCGATCGAATACATCGAACTCCCGCCCGACCTGTCGCACGCGGTGGTCCTGGAAACGTCCGAATACCGGGTCGAGGCCCGGCCGTTGGAGCATAGCCTGTTCACGGCCGGCTTCCGCTTTGAAGAAAAAGCGCGGCCGGGAAAACTGGACGCCCATCGGGCGCGGGCTCTGGGGGTGGTCCCGGAGGTCGACTTTAAGCGCCTGAAGGCCGGCGAGACGGTGGTCACAGCCGATGGCCGCGAGGTCACCCCCGCCGAGGTCGTCGGGCCCTCACGGCCCGGCGCGTCGTTCGCCTATGTGACCGACTCCCAGCCCTGCGAAGCCGGCGTGGCGCTGGCATCGCGGGCCGATCTGATGTATCATGAAGCCACGTTTCGCCAGAGCGATGTGGACCGCGCCCGCGAGACGCGCCATGCGACAGCG
>JBGSPJ010000701.1:0-4104 GCA_041738655.1 Rhodothermales bacterium
CGTGACGGACGCCGCCGGCGCCACCAGCACCGCCTCGCTGACGGTCCGCGTGGGCAACGAACCCCCGGCGGTGACGCTGGCGCTCCAGGGCAACACCACCTTCTTCACCGATGGCCGGGTGCTCCAGTACGCGGCCTCGGCTACAGATAAAGAGGATGGCGCCGCGCCTGCCTCTGCCGTCGTCGTGCAGGTCGATTACCTCGAGCAGGGCTTCGACCGTACGGTCGTCGAGCAGGGCCACCGCCAGGCCGATGCCGTGTCGGGCTTCTCTGTCGGCCAGCGGCTGATCGAGGGGGGCGACTGCCTGGCGTGCCACGCCGTCGATAAGCCGTCCATCGGTCCCAGCTACCAGGAGGTGGCGAAGCGCTACGCCGGCCAGGCCGAGGCCGAGGACTATCTCGTCCAGAAGATCATCCAGGGGGGCGGCGGGGTGTGGGGCGAACAGGCGATGGCCGCCCATCCCCAGCTCTCCGAGCAAGACGCGCGGGCGATGGTCCGCTACATCCGCTCCCTTGGTGTAGAGGCTCCCGCAGTGCCCAGGCTGCCGGCCGCCGGCACCTACCGGCTCGACGCCCACCGCCGCGCCGAGAATTCGGAAGGGATGTACTTCGTCCGCGCCGCCTTTACCGATGCCGGCGCCGAAGGCAGCGAACCCATCACCGGGCAGCAGCTGATCGTGCTGCGTCACCCCAAGATCGAAGCCGAGGTGTTCGACCGGTCCGAGCGCGTCCTCGTCGCCAACGATGCCATCGCCCGGGCGTACGACGGCTCGTTTATCGCGTTTGATGGGATCGACCTCACCGGCGTAACGGCCGTCACCGCCTTCACGCTACCGCCGTCCACTGGCACCGACGCCGGCCGGCTCGAACTCCGCCTCGATGCCTCTGATGGGCCGCTGGTGGGGACGATCAATGCCGGCGCGCGGGAGGGCGAAGTCCGCGCCGCCCTGCAGGCCACCGAAGGCGTGCACGACCTGTTCATCGTCTTCCGCGCCGCCCAGGATACGGGTCACCCCCTCGCGCAGCTGGATTGGTTGAGGGTTGAGCTGTAATACTGTGGACAGGCAGGGTGCTTACTCACTGCATTTGTTATCCATGCTCAGCTCTCGTAGCAATTCTTTCAACTTGGAGCAGAGGCCGCGTTACGAAAAAATGCATGGAGATCAGAGGATCCCCTCCTCATCGAGGAGGGGAAATCCCGATCTCGATCGGGATGGGGAGGTAAAAACCTCCGTCGCGGCCCCACCACCCCATCCCGGCTGCGATACATCGCTGCCGGGATCTGCCCCTCCTCAGAGAGGAGGGGATCATCAAATTCTCTCGTTTCTGCCGATTTTTAAGAAATCTGACAACTGTATTACTTGGGGCGGTGATTAAAAAAGAGGTCATCCCGAGCTTGTCGAAAGCCTTCCCCCGCGAAGGCGGGGGCAGGCTTTCGACAAGCTCAGGATGCCCCCTTATTTTACTTCCAACCTATCCCTTACTTCATCAACACCATCTGCTTGTTAAACGTCCCCTCCGGCGTCGAATACTGGAGGAAGTACGCTCCGCTGGGCAGCTGGCTGGCGTCGAACACCACTTCGTGCCGGCCGGCGGGGAGGGTGCCGTTGACCAGCACCCGCACCTGGCGGCCGAGCATATCAAACACCGTCACCCGTACGTCCGCGCTCTCGGGCAGGGCGAAGTTGACGGTGGTCGTCGGATTGAAGGGGTTCGGATAGGTACCCGTCAGCTCAAACGCCTCGGGCAGGTCCGCGGCGACCGCCATGTCGCGGTCGGCCAGGAGCAGATCCCGTTTGCCATTGGTCCCGTGGACGACGCTGAACGACACCGTTCCAGTCTGCACGGCCTCGCCGGCGGCGAAAGCGGTAGCGCCCAGGGTGTGTTCACCGATCGGCAGCCGGCCGGCGGCGAAGTTGCCGTTGACATCGCCAAAGAGGGCGAAGGGGGCCGCCTTCTCCAGCCGGGCATTGGCGCCGTTGAGGGCGAACTGGAGCGACGTCGCTTCATCGACCGCGTTGGCGCGGACGTTCAGGCCCAGCGGGAACTGCGCGAGATCCAACACCGCACCGTCTTCGATCGGGTCGTAGCCGGCGATGGGCGTGTCCTTCATTGCGTCGATGAGGGTGAACGTCACACCCGTGCTCCGCGGCTGGAGCGGGATGATGTACAGGGTGTTGGCGTCGACCGTGTTCGTAAGCGGGAGGATCTTCTGGCCAAGAACGCCGCCTCCGAGGTCAACCACGCCGAAGTCGTCGTCGTTGGCCACAAAGAGCATATTGTCGCGAATGAACGCCCCTTCCGGTTTGTCGAAGGCATATCCATCGACATCCGTCAGGAGGTCCGCAACGAGCTCTTTCGAAACTGGGCGGATGCCGGCGGCGAGCAGTTCGTCAGGAGTCAGTTGCTCCAGTGTTTTCCCGTCGACCAGCCGGCCGTCCGGCGAATCGTTCGCGTCGCTCACGTCGGTGGCGCGAGAGATATCGATCCGATAGAACTGCTTGTACACAGCCGGCGCGACCGGATCACCGGGGAACAGCCCGTCGCGTTCGAGCACGACAAACTCGGTGTTCGAGATCGCCGTGATTTCGCTGTTCGAAAGGTTGTTCGCCTCCTGCACGTAGATATACTGCTTTGTCGCGCCCGTTTCGATGTCGAACGTGACAATGCGGGTAATCGCGGAGCGGGAGCCGATGACGGCGGCGGACGGGTTGTGCATGGCCGACTGCATGATCCCGACCAGCGTTTTGCCGTCCGGGGTGATCGTCAGGCCTTCCATACCGCGGTTGGCTCGCCGGCGACCGAACACGGCCGGCAGCTTGCGTCCCCCTTTGCCTGTACCGAACGCATTGATCCGTTCGATCGTGCGACCGAGCGCGTCGACATGCAGGATGTGCGGACCGTACTCGTCGCTCAACCAGAACGTCCCGTCTTCCAGCGCGACAATCGATTCGGGGTCGATCCCATTCGAGTCAAAATCCAACGTGTTGCCGTCGAGATCGAGCGCGATCTCTCCCGTGCCTCCTGCCCCAATCGGGTTGGGAAGCCCGCTGATGGGGTCGCCGTTTTCGTCCTTCAGGTTAAACGTATAGACCCGGCGGAGCCGGTCGCCATCGAGCTTGTAGACGCCGACTTCCGGCGAAAACGTGGGCACCGGGAAGACCAACTCATTGCTGTTCGGGCCGGCGAAGTTCGGGCCGCGGTCCGTCAGCAGGTAAAAGAGACCTTCCGCCGTCGGGTGCGGCGCCATACCGGAGCCGAAGCCGCCGTTATTTACCGTCACGCCGTTCTGCTCGAAAAGCACTTCGGGCATGTCGTCGACGGCGACTTCCGGATAGACGCTCGGAATCATCGTTTCGATGATCCGTCCTTCACCCGCTTCGGGGTAGTGTTTCGCTGAAACGACGCCGCCGAGGCCGTCGGCGATGTAGTTCTGCAGCGTCTGCTGGTACGTCACACCCAGCGCGGTGTAGGCCGCGCCGCGGTACGGGTACTCGTCGCCGCCGTTGGCGAGGAAGTCGATCGTCGCGATCGTGATGGCCGGCGCACCGGGCACCACCTGACCGTTTTTCACGATCACACGACCGTCGTTGAGCACGGCGCTACGGATCCGAGCGCCCGGGGTGACGACATTCTGAGTCGCGTCGAGCACCTGCGGTTGCTGGGTTGCATCGACCACGATCCGGATGCCGGCGATCTGACCAAACCGCCCGCTGCCGGCGCCGCCGCCGAGGGCCGCGACACTGTTTTCAAGGATCTCCTTAAACTGCGCGGCCGGCAATTCCGGCACGACGGCCAGGAAGTTGGCAAACGGGAGGATGTCGAACGTGGTCAGCACCGAGATATCGCCGGCGGGGATCACGTTGTCGTTCCGGATGCCGCCGCCGTTCTGGATGGCCACATCGGGCGTCGGGACGCCAAAGGCGCTCGCCAGCTCGGTAGCCTGCCAGAGGAAGCCATCGGCGATGAGGTTGCCGAGGTTCGTTTCGATGCCGCGCACGTTGTTGCGCACGCCGTCGAGCGGCACTTCGCTGGTGCCGACAATCGTCGCGGCCAGGCCGGCGAGGGCGGCTTCAACGGGAGTGGTGATCTCGGCGAGGACGGT
>JBGSPJ010000724.1:0-6106 GCA_041738655.1 Rhodothermales bacterium
TTTGAACAGCGCGCCGTCACGCTCGGCCGGCTGACGGACAATCGCGCCGAGATCCTGGCCGGCGTGGAGGCCGGCGAAGCGGTGGCCGTGACGCAGGTATTCAACCTGAAAGCCCTGAGCCGCTTCGAGCTGTACGGGGAGTAGCTCCCTCACGCTTCTCCGCTTCGCATCGCCCATCGTCCCAGGCCATCATGCTGAATAGAATCATCGATTTTAGCCTCCGCCAGAAGTTCGTGGCGCTGTCGCTCGTCGTGCTGATCGCCTTTGGCGGCGTCACGTCGCTGGTGAACCTGCCCATCAACTCGCTGCCGGACGTCACGCCCATCCAGGTGCTCGTCATCACGAAGGCCGGCCGCTACTCGCCGATCGAGGTGGAAAAGCTGGTCAGTTTTCCGATCGAGACGGCTATGAACGGGCTGCCCGAGGTGAAGGAGGTCCGCTCCATCTCCCAGTTCGGGCTCTCGGCCGTGACGGTCGAGTTCGAGGAATCCACCGACACCTACTTCGCCCGCCAGCTCGTAAGCCAGCGGCTCCAGAGCGTGGTGGATGTACTCCCCGCCGGCGTCTCCGCCCCACAGCTCGGGCCCATCTCGACGGCACTCGGCGAGATCTACCAGTACCGCGTCCGCGGCGACGGTCATACGCTTACCGAGCTGCGGACTATTCAGGACTGGCTCGTGTCGCCGCAGCTCAAGACGGTCGAGGGCGTCACGGAAATCACGGCGTTCGGCGGGTATGTGAAACAGTTCGACGTGATTGTGTCGCCGGACCGGCTCCGCGCCTACGGCATCGGGCTCAAGGAGGTGATGGACGCGATCGAGCAGAACAACAGCGTCTCGGGGGGCAACTACCTCACCCATAATCGCGAGCAATACATCATCCGCGGGTTCGGGCAGATCGGCGCCGGCGCGGATATCGAGCAGGTGGTGGTGACGCGCCTCGGCGGCCGGCCCATCTACGTGCGCGACGTCGCCACGGTGCGCGAAGGCCGGCAGCTGCGCCAGGGCGCCGTCACCCAGAACGGCGAAGGCGAGGTGGTGACGGGCATCGTGATGATGCTCCGCGGCGGCAACGGGCGGGATGTGATCGCGGCGGTCGAGGCCCGGGTCGATGAAATCAACGCCGGCCTCCCTGAAGGGGTGACGATCGAGAAGTTCTACGACCAGTCGGACCTCATCGAGCGCACCACGGGCACGCTGGAGGTGAACCTCGTCGAGGGCGGGCTCCTCGTGGTGGTTGTGCTGCTGATCATGCTGGGGGAAATCTCCGGCGCGCTGATCGTGGCCTCGGTCATCCCGATCTCCATGCTCTTTGCCTTTATCGGGATGCGCGAGTTCGGGCTCGCGGCCAACCTGATGAGCCTGGGCGCCATCGACTTCGGGATGGTGGTCGACGGGTCCGTCGTGATGGTCGAGAACATGGTGCACCGACTGCAGGAGAACACCGCGGCGGAGATCAACCGCCGGCCGGTCCAGGAGGTGCTCCGCGAAGCCGCGCACGAGGTCGCCCGCCCCATCTTTTTCGGCGTGCTCATCATCCTGCTCGTGTATGTCCCCATCGTCACCTTCGAAGGCATGGAGGGCATCCTGTTTCGCCCCATGGCCATCACGGTGGCGACGGCCGTCCTCGGGTCCCTCATCCTGGCGCTCGTCTACATCCCCGCGATGGCGGCCCTCGTCTTTCGAAATGGCATCCGGCTGCGCCGCAACTACCTGATGGATTGGCTGCGCCCGGTGTACCGCCGGTTCCTCGAGACCTTTCTCGATCGGAAGGGCGTCGTTTTTGGCGCTGCCCTCGCCGTGCTGGCCGGCGCTATGATCCTTATGCCGATGCTGGGTACCGAGTTTTTGCCCGAGCTGGACGAAGGGTCGATTCTGGTCGAGCAGGTCCGCATGCCCAGCGTGACCCTCGAGGAGTCGGTGGAAAACGCCAACTGGTTCGCCGGCAAGATCATGGCGAACATCCCCGAAGTGGCGACCGTCGTCCCGAAAACGGGCCGGTCCGATCTCGCGAACGACTGGATGGGCGTCCACCAGACGGACGTGTGGATTTTGCTCAAGCCGCGCGAGGAGTGGCGGCCGGGCGTGACCAAGGAGCGCATCGCCCAGGAAATCCAGCCCTATCTGGAGTCGGAGCCGGGCCTCGCCTACAACTTCACCCAGCCCATCGCGATGCGCGTGGACGAGCTGACGAGCGGCGTGAAGTCCGATGTCGCCGTCAAGGTGTTCGGCGAGGATCTGGAGGTGCTGCAGGACATCGGGGACGCGATCAGCCGGGTGCTGCCGGCGCTTCCCGGTACGGCGAACTTTTTTGTGGAGCAGACCATCGGGCAGCCGTATCTGAACATCGACATCGACCGCGCGGCGGTGGCCTCGTTCGGGTTGAATGTGGATGAGGTGCAGCGAATCGTGGAGGCCGGCATCGGCGGGCAGGCAGCCGGCGAGGTCTTCGAGGGGCAGCGCCGGTTCGACATCGTCGTCCGCTACCCCGAGGCTATCCGCGACGGCTTTAATGACATCCTGAACGTCCCGGTGCCGCTGCCCAATGGCGACCACATTCCGCTGAATCGTGTGGCGCGCATCCATGCCGAGGAGGGCCCGCGCGAGATCGCCCGAGAAAACGGCTGGCGCCGCGTCATCGTGGGCATCAACCTGGACGGGATCGACATCGGCACCTACGTTTCAAACCTGCAGGACGCCATCGCGCGGGATGTCGACATCCCCGCCGGCAACTTCGTCGTCTACAGCGGCGCCTTCGAGGAGCAGCAGCGCGCGATGCGGCACCTGCTGGTCGTCGTCCCGCTCGCGCTGCTCATCATCCTCGTCCTCCTCTACCTCACGTTCGGCCAGATGCGGTACGCGTGGATGATCTTCCTCAATCTCCCGTTTGCGCTCTCCGGTGGCATCTTCCTCCTGTGGGTACGGGATATCTATCTGTCGGTCTCGGCGAGCATCGGGTTTGTGGCGCTGTTCGGGGTGGCCGTGTTGAACGGGGTGGTGTTGATCGCCCACCTCAACACCCTGCGCGAACGCGGCCTCGGGGTGCGCGAGGCCACGATCTCGGGCGCTGTGGACCGCCTGCGGCCCGTCTTGATGACCGCCCTCGTGGCCAGCCTCGGGTTCATCCCGATGGCCTTTAACGTCGGACCGGGATCCGAGGTGCAGCGTCCGCTCGCTACGGTCGTCATCGGCGGACTCTTCACGGCCACACTGCTGACGTTGTTGGTGCTGCCGATGGTGTATCACTGGCTCGAATCCGGCCGGTCGTACCGGAAAGGGGAAGAACGGCTGGAAGCCGCATCGAAAACGCAAGCTGAATGAACAGGATGGGAAGATCAGGATGGATCGGGCCGGTGCTGCTGTTGCTGGCAGCCTTCCCGGGGAGGTCGGCCTTCGCGCAGCAGCCCGCCGGCTGGCTGACGGTGCAGGATGCGCTCGACTACGCGGAGGCGAACAGCCCGCTCCTGGGGCGGATGCGCGCCCTGCAAGACGCCAACGCCGGCGAGCGCCTCGCCGGGTTCGGGATCGACGATCCGGTGGTGAGCTTCGCCCGCGAGGGCATCCCAACCGCCGGGGGCGACTTCAACGAGCAGCGGTGGGTCATCGGGCAGGCGTTCGACTTCCCGCTGGAAACGTATTACCGGCAGAAGCGATTCGGCGCCGAGTCCGACGCGCTGGCGCTCGGGCTCGATGCCGCACGGCGCGATGTCCGCGGCCGCGTCAAGACGGCCTATACCGAGGTGCTCCACGCCCAGGAGTTGCTCCACCTGGGCATGCAGGGGGTCGAACTCGGCGAGTCGCTCAAGGATGCGGTGGCGGCGCAGGTGGCGGCCGGCGCGGCGGCCGAATTGGATGAGATGAAGATTGATCTGCAGCTCTCGGAAGCCCGCAGCGTGCTCGAAGATCGGCTCCGCCTCTACGAGGAGGTGCGGTATGCGCTGTATCAGGTCGTCGGCATCGACCCGGGCGAACAGGTGTACGGCGTCGTTTTTCCGGATACGATGGTCTACCTCGACGTCGAGATCTCCCAGGAAGACGTACTCGCCCGACTCGCCACCCAGCCCGAACTCGCCGGCGCCGACGCCACCATCCGCGCGGCGCGGTTCTTCACCCGCGAGAAGCGAAGCGAAGCCCTGCCGCGCCTCCACGTCACCTACTGGCCGCAGGATTTCGGCGGTGGATATCGCTTCCGGGCCTTCGAGGTAGGCTTCACCGTCCCGCTCTGGTTCGCGCTCAACAACCGCGGCGCCATCGCGCAGGCGCGGGCCCGCGAGAACCACGACCGCTGGAGCCGGCAGGAAGTCTCCCTCACCCTCAAACAGGACATCGAGCGCGCCTGGCACGGGTATCAGACGAGCAAAATCACCATCGACCGCTACGCGGAAACCGTCCATGCCCTGGCGGACGACCTCCTGGCCCGGACCCGGGAGGGGTATGAACTCGGCCAGCTGGACCTGCTCACCCTCCTCGACACCCAGCGCACCTACCTGGCCGCGCAGGTGCGGTACTACGACGCCCTCCGCACGTACTACGTCAATCTCATCGCGTTGGAACGTTTTCTCCAGCGCGACCTCGTCTTCACACCCTGACCTGTTGGCCCTGAATACTCCCCACGAGGGATTTTTTTGTCGTGCTCGAACTCAGCGAAAAAACACTCGTTGAAGTGGGCTATGCGTAAAGCTACGTCACTGTTCCTTCACTTAGCTTCGCTGACTGCCTCGTGCTCGCAAGGCCCGGTGGAAAAGAGCGAGAGTACAGACATGACATTTTCCATTCAGGTGGCTGGGCCAGAGCATGCTCCTCTGGCGGAAGCTATTTGCACCCTCATCGAAGACGCGGCAAGAAAACGGGGAACCGGTATCGCCAAGCGGGACCCGGAGTATATCCGGAAGAAGATGTACGACGGCAAGGCGGTGATCGCGCTTCAGGAAGAGGCGCTCGCCGGCTTTTGTTACATCGAGACGTGGGGCCACGGGAAGTATGTGGCCAACTCGGGCCTGATCGTGGCGCAGGAGTACCGCAACTTCGGGCTCGCGCGTCGCATCAAGGAGCACGCTTTCGCCCTGTCCCGTGAGAAATACCCGGCGGCGAAGCTGTTTGGCATCACGACCAGCCTGGCGGTGATGAAGATCAACTCGGACCTCGGCTATCGGCCGGTGACGTTTTCCGAGTTGACGACCGACGAGGAGTTCTGGAACGGCTGCCGCAGCTGCCCGAACTTTGATATCCTCACCCGCACGGAGCGCAAGATGTGCCTCTGTACGGGGATGTTGTACGATCCGGAAGTAGAGGAGAAGCGCGAAAAGAAGGCTCAGGAGCCGGCGCTCGAGGTCCAGGAAAAACCCGTGGAAGCCGCGCACTGACGAAAGGCGTCCCACGCGGGATGAAGATCAGGCAGCTTGAACATTCAGGCGGCCGGCATCCAGGCCGGCCGCTTTCTTTTTAGTGCTGGATCGTGGGCGGCGGCCTCAGGCCGGCCGGGGCTCCACGACCGCCATCAGCTCCTCCAGTTCAGGCAGCTCGGGCACACGCTCGGGGGAAGTCGACACATCAAATCCATCCCCGGAAGACATGACGCGGCGGTGATCAGGCAGCGGAAAGAGATCGGCTGTCGATACCCCGTTGCCGTCCAGCTTCTCGATGATCTCCCAGAGATCCTTCGTGATCTCGATCAGCTGGTTCGAGCGCTCACGTTCTTCTTCGAGCTGAGACTGCAACCGCTTGTTCTCGGCGCGGAAGCTGGTGTCGAGCTTGCAGAGGTACTGATACATTTCTTTCAGCGCGCGGGCGTGTAGCTCTTTCTGTTCCTGGAGATGGGTGATCTGCAGTTCACAGGAGGCCAGTTTTTCCTCGCAGGAAGCGAGTTCACCTGATTCCGCGGCCGGGGTCTCTGGTGCGGCGTCCGCTTGCATGAGCTTGCGCAGGAAGTTCTTCGTCATGACACACTGAATGGCTAGAGGTACGTGCCGCGGGCGGGGGATCGGCGGTAGAGCGATATCCTTAACGCTTCACAAGATCCGTTCCGGAAATTCGGCTACGCCGGCGGCAGCCGCGCGAACGCCTCCAGCGCGGCATCCCGAGCACGGCCGTGGTCGACCATCGGCTCC
>JBGSPJ010000011.1:0-2323 GCA_041738655.1 Rhodothermales bacterium
GCATCTCCGTCGCGGCCGTATCCACGGGTTTCCCCGCCGGCCAGAGCGCCTTCGCCACCCGCATCGACGAGATTCGTGCCTCGGTGGAGGCCGGCGCGGCGGAGATCGACATCGTCATCTCCCGCGAACTCGTCCTCCGCGGCGACTGGCGCGCACTCTACGACGAAATCCGTCTCATGCGCGAGGCCTGCGGGCCGGCTCATATGAAAAGCATCCTCGCCACCGGCGAACTCGGCCCACCCTGGCACATCGCCATGGCCAGCAAGGTGGCCATGATGGCCGGGTCGGATTTTATCAAGACCTCCACCGGCAAGGAGCCGGTCAACGCCACGCTGCCGACCGGGCTTGTTATGACCCGTTGCATCCGCGATTATCACGAGCGCACGGGCATTCGCGTGGGCCTCAAACCCGCCGGCGGCATCGGCACGGCCAAACAGGCGCTCGACTGGCTCATCCTGGTCAAGGAGGAGCTCGGCGACGCCTGGCTGAACGCGAACCTCTTCCGCATCGGCGCCAGCAGCCTCCTGATCGACCTCGAACGCCAGCTCTCCCACAACGCCACCGGAAGGTATGCCGCGAGGCATCACATCCCTTTGGGATAGGGGTTCAAGGTGTAACGTTCAATGTTTAAGGAATAATCCCCTTGAGCACCACCATCTTTGAACCTTTAACCTCGAACCTTAAACCCCTTCTCCATGCTCCCCTCCATCTTCGATTCCATGTCCTACGGCCCCGCCCCCGAGGCGTCCGATGTCGCGGAGACATGGCTGGACGACCATGGGCGTTCGTTCGGGCTGTTTATCGACGGGAAACGCGTGATGCCGGCGTCGAAGAAAACCATCGACGTCCATAACCCCGCGACGGGGCGCCGGCTGGCCGAGGTGGGCGATGCGTCAGCGGCGGATATCGACGCGGCGGTGAAAGCGGCGCGGAAGGCGCAGAAAAGCTGGGGCAGGCTGAGCGGGTACGACCGCGCGCGGCACCTGTACGCCATCGCCCGGGCGCTGCAGAAACACGCGCGCCTGTTCGCGGTCGTCGAGTCGATGGACAATGGAAAGCCAATCCGGGAGTCGCGCGACATCGACATCCCCCTCGTCGCCCGCCATTTCTATTTCCATGCCGGCTGCGCCCAGCTGCAGGACGACCTCCTCCCGGGCATGACGCCCCTCGGCGTCGTCGGCCAGATCATCCCCTGGAATTTCCCCCTGCTCATGCTGGCGTGGAAGGTGGCGCCGGCCCTCGCGACGGGCAACACGGTGGTCCTCAAACCCGCCCCCTACACTCCGCTAACGGCGCTGCTTTTCGCGGACATCCTGCAGGAAACGGGGCTTCCCGCCGGCGTGGTCAACATCGTCACCGGGGGCGACGAAGCCGGCGCGGCGCTGGTCGACCACCCGGATATCGACAAAATCGCCTTCACGGGCTCCACCGAAGTGGGGCGTATCATTCGCCGCAAAACCGCCGGCACGGGCAAAAAGGTATCCCTCGAACTGGGCGGAAAATCCCCCTTCGTAGTGTTTGACGACGCCGACCTCGACGGGGCTGTCGAGGGGCTGGTGGATGCCATCTGGTTCAACCAGGGGCAGGTGTGCTGCGCCGGCTCCCGACTCCTCGTCCAGGAAAACATCGCCGATGGCTTTCTGAACAAGCTGCGCCGGCGGATGGCGACGCTGCAGGTGGGCGACAGCCTCGACAAAGGGATCGACATCGGCGCCGTGGTCGACCCCATCCAGCGCGACACCATCGACCGATGGGTCCGCCAGGGCGTCGCCGATGGGGCCGAGCTGTATCAACCGGACATCCCCCTGCCAACCACCGGGTGTTTTTATCCCCCCACCCTGCTCAGCAACGTCGCGCCGGCCTCGGCCGTCGCCCGCGAGGAGATCTTCGGACCCGTGCTGGTGGCCATGACGTTCCGCACGCCGGCCGAGGCTGTCGCTCTTGCGAACAACACCCGGTACGGCCTCGCCGCGAGCATCTGGTCCGAAAACATCACCCTCGCCCTCGACACGGCGCACCGCATCAAGGCCGGCAGTGTTTGGGTGAACTGTACGAACCTGTTCGACGCCGCCGCCGGCTTCGGCGGATACCGCGAAAGCGGCTACGGGCGCGAGGGCGGGCTGGAAGGGCTGCGCGAATACGTCCGACCTGCCTGGCAATCCCACAAAAAAATCAAGCCGGCCGCCAGCAGCAACGGCGCCGATACAGCGGGCGTGGTCTGGGGTGCATCGGTGGGCGGAAGGCCGTCGCCAGCAAAGGCCGGAGCGAAGCCGGCGATCGACCGAACGGCGAAATTGTACATCGCCGGCAAGCAGGCCCGGCC
>JBGSPJ010000023.1:0-1542 GCA_041738655.1 Rhodothermales bacterium
GGTGACGATGACGTCCGGCACAATGGTGCGCGCGGCTTCGAGGCCGGCGCGCCCGTCGGCGGCCTCGGCGACGGCCCAGTCGCCCTCCAGACTGCGACGGATGTAGGCGCGGACGTCGGCGTTATCCTCCACCACCAACACCACCCCTCGCGTGCCGGCAGGCGACTGCGGATCGGAAGTTTCCGGCTCGACCTCGGGCAGCATAACGCCTTCGGAGGCACCGGTTTCGGGCTCGCCGGCGATCGTGCGGGGCAATTGGACCGTAAACACACTCCCAAACCCCACGGTGCTATCGGCCTGGATCGTCCCGCCCATCCGTTCGACGAGCGCGCGGGTGAGGGAGAGTCCGATGCCGGCGCCCGGATGCGCCGCCGTGGCCTGCTCGACCCGGTGGAAGCGGTCGAAAATATGCGGTAGTTCGTGGGGCGGGATGCCGGTGCCGGAGTCGCGCACCTCCAGTTGGACGAAATCCCCCGGGCCCCCTTTTTTCATGGCCAACCGAACGATACCGCCCGCCGGGGTGTATTGGAGGGCGTTGGCGAGCAGGTTGGAGACGATGACCTCCAGTTTTTCGGCGTCGAACACCGCCGGCAGCGTCGCCTCGGCCGGCTCAAACGACAGCGTGATGCCCTTGCGCTCGGCCAGCGGCGCAAAACGGAGGACGACGCCCTGCAGGAACGCCGTCAGATCGCCCTCGCGGGTGCGGACGGGCATCCGGCCGGCGTCGAGGCGCGACAAATCCAGCAGCTGGTTGATGAGGCCCAGCAGCCGGCGTCCGTTGCGCCGCATCAGGTCCAGCGAACCCCGCGTCGGCTCCGGCAGGCCTTCGGTGGCCAGCAGATCGTCCAGCGGCCCCAGGATGAGCGTCAGCGGGGTGCGGATTTCATGGGAGATGTTGGAAAAGAAGCGGGTGCGAACGTCCAGCAACTCTTCTTTTGCTTTTCGTTCGGCATCGATCACCCGCTTCTGCCAGAAATCCCGGCGCGCGTACGTTTCCATGGCGTAGCCGGCGGTCATCCCGATCAGGTTGGCCGCGAGCAAAAACAGCGCGCTCCCGACACGGGTGTCAAAGGGCAGGTCTTCCTTCAGGTAGATGATGAGGATGTAGACGAGCAACAGGGCGAGCCCTACCGCCGAGGCATACACAAACCGGATCCGCATGAGGACGTAGCCGGGCAGCACCAGCAACACGGGGCCGTCGATGTACGCCCGCGGCGAGGTATCCAGCAGGATCATCGCCATCAACCCCACGCCGGCGAGGAAGATGGTAACGCTGAGGATTTCCTGCATCCAACGGATAAAAAACGGCTGGTACGACGCGAGATACACCCCGGCAGCAAAGACGCAGGTGCCCGCGCGAATCCCCCAGATCCACCCCATCGCGTTGGACTGCTGGATCCAATCCAGATACCCGAACAACGGCCCGTACACAAACGCCCCCAACAGGATAGCCGCCCGCACCGCACTGAGCGACTGCCGCGCGTAGTCGGCCAGGAAGCCGGCCTCAAGGTCGGGGTCGGCGAAGCGGAGGGTGAGCATGGG
>JBGSPJ010000033.1:0-6055 GCA_041738655.1 Rhodothermales bacterium
GCCGTTTGCCTTTGGCGCCCTCGACCATCGTGATCCCCAGACTCCCCAGGAACGCCTCGGGGATGTCCTCGCCGATACAGGCGATACACTGCGTCTTCGGAAACTCGAGGTGGGTCGTCTCGATCGACCGCCCTTCGATGAGCCGGCGGTCGACGCGGATCGACACGTACTCCTGCCGGTCTGGCCCCACCAGCACGGCCACGGGCTCGCTGTTCGGGAAATACCGGATGTTACCGTTGCCCAAATACGCCTCGAAAAAGACCTCCGACAATGCGCGAGACACCTTCGGCATGCTGTGGCCGCGGTACGACCAATAGACCGGGCATGCATCGCCGGCGGCAACCTTGGCGTTCGAAATGGCGATGACCGCCTCGGCGGCCGAGGTGCCGCCACCAATCACACACGCCGGCTCGCCGACATAGGTCTGCGCGTCGTCCAGCCGATAGGTGATGCCGGCCGTGTCGCCGGGAATGTCGAACCGCCGGGGCACTCCGCGGCCAATGGCCAGCACGAGATGGCGCGCGGTAAACGTCTCTTCCACCCGCTCGCGATGATTCCAGGTCTTCGCACGAATCAAGCCTCCCGGTTGTCTGCTGATGCCGGTGAGTTCCAGCCCGACTTTTGTCGGGATCGCGTGTTCGCGATACAGGCCCTGCCACTGGCCGCACATGTCGTCCTTATCGATCGGCCCGAACTGCAGCGCCGCGACGAGGGGTCCGCCGGCGGGAAACTGCATCTGATCCCCGCCGCCAAAGTGGGGCAGGATTAGCTTTTCCTTGGCGTAGTCGCGAATACGCTTCATCAGGTCATCATAGTCGATGACCAGGACGGAGAGCCCGAGCTCACGCGCGCGGAATGCCGTTGCCGTTCCGGCCGGCCCACCGCCGACCACCAGCAGATCCAATACTTCAGGGAGCTCCATGCCTCGCTATCCGTCTTCGTGTAGGATGTAGTTCGTGGGTGATGGCCACGCCGGCTCAGCGCAGTACCGCCGTAATTTTCGGCCCGAATCGCAGCCGGGCGCCAACGGATAGCCGGGTCCGCTCGCTGATCTGGGCATCGTCGACATACGTGTGATTGCTGCTTTGTAGATCGACGATCTCGACGCCCGCATCGGATACGAACAGCTCCGCGTGCCGCGTGGATACAAAGCTATCCGCCACCACAATGTCGCACATCGAGCCTCGTCCGAGGAGGTATTTTCCGGGCTTCAGCGCCACGCGCATTTCTTTTCCATCGGCCAGCTTCAGCTCCAGCGCATACTCGATTGCCGGCGGCGGAGTCGGGGCGGGGGACGCGGACGGTGGCAGGGTCTCCTGATCCATGCCGGGCAGATCGGGGAGCGCCGCAAACGACTGCCCCATGCTGGTGCGCATCCCGGGATCGTCCGGCCCGAAGGTAGCCAGTCCACCCGCGGGGAGCGACGCCGGACTACCGAGCGTGGTACTGGCGCCGCGATCGGGAACGCGGCGGGCCGGCGCTGCGGGGGCGGGGGCGACTGGAGCAGCCTTCGCGCCCATCTGGAAAATAAAATGGATGTCGCTCGCGAAGGTGATCACATGGAGCGCGCTCAATCGCACGGCCGCGCGAAGCGGCATCCGATCGACGAGCGTGCCGTTGCTGCTTCCCAGATCCTCGATGAAGTAGGTCCGGGCATCCTCCTTATAAAAAATACGGGCATGCCGGCTGGAGATCGTATGCGGGAAGAGGACGAGGTCGCACTGGGCGTCCCGCCCGATCACGGCCTCGCGGCCGATCTGGAAATCCGTGCCGGCGAGGGCGCCTGTTTTGGAGAAGAGCCTGGCGGTCATACGATATCGACGGTGGTCACGGGGTGAGTAGGGCTATTTCAAGTACTGCAAGAGGTTGGAACGCTGCGCAGTATCTGGGTGGAAGGCATGGCACGTCAAGCAGGTATCCGCCGCTTTCTCGGGGGCGTGGCACGACTGGCAGGTGGCGATTCCGGGTAGATTGTGGATTTCGGCGCGGTCCACTTCGGGAGCCGGAATGCTGTCGATCGCCGCGAACTGGCGGATGGGCAGCTCGCCGTGACAGTCGAGGCAGCGTGCCTGTATGATATGCGCCTGATGATTAAACTCGGACCGGATATAGGTGCTCTGATCCGCCTGCACGCGTTTGACGGTCGCCTTCTCCACGACGTGACAGGTCTGACAGGGCATCGTCAGTTCGTCGACGATCTGCTCATAGGCCCCCACCTGCGCCGGCGAGAGCGCCGGGTTGAGCTCGGCTGCGCTGACCACGAACTGGGTTTCGTCCCGCGGGCGCAGCGGATCGGCGAGCTGGTGTTCCACCCGCGTCAACAGCGCGCCGGCCTGCTCAAGTTCGGCCTGGACGACCCGATCGGGCTGGTTGCGTAGTTCATCGATGTACGTGCGCAGCGTCTGGATCGCTTCCTCATACAACAGATTCGCATCCCGAGGATTGACGTCAGCCGAGGTGAGAAGCAGGTCGGCCAGGTCACTGGTTGGGTAGAGCGTTTGGCGCAGGGTGCGCAGGTTATCGAGCACCCAGGGATCGGCGTGGTACACGGGGCGCTTGCGCAGTGTCGTGCCTCGGGACTGGAATTCGTCGGGATTCATGAAGTAGGCCCACCGGTTGCCGGCCGCCTGAGAGCCGGCGATCGCCTGGAGCGTCCGCACCCCGGGTGTCGCCCCGGACGCCACCTGGATAAACGGAGTGGCAGTGCTCGTGGTCAAGTGGCAGGCGTCGCAATGGGCTTCGAACTGGATCGGCTTAAAGCCTTTGCCATCCGCCTCGGCGTTGTGGCAGTAGAGGCAGGTCTGCTCGATATCGGCGAGTGCTTCCTTTTCTCGCAGATCGCTGACGTGCAGCGTATGGGGGAAATGCAGGTTCGCGGCGTCGGCCGACCGTTCGGTCACGGCGTCGAACTGCGGGTGCTCCTCGAGCGAGCCCATCTCGTGGCATTGCGCGCACGACGCATCCCCCACGGCCGAGATGTTGGCGTCGTGTCCTTCATGTTCGCGGTGGCAGGAGGCACAGGTCGCCTCGATCGACGCCGGCACGATACGACTGTAATCGCCCGAGCGGTAGACGTAGTGGGCATCGAGGGAATGCAGGCCGAGGTCGTCTCCGTATTTCTCGTGACAAACGACGCACCGGCTGTCCTCCACCCCCATCGTTGGCGTGTGGCAACTGGCGCAGTCTCCCCCGAAGCCGGCGTGGTTGGACGAGAGGGGTCCATTCGAAACGAACATCCCATCCGAAAAGGCGGCATCAAATGCAAAGACGATCGCCACGACGAGCGCGCCGAGTGCACCGACCAGGTACAGCAACATCCACCGGCGACGCGCCGGGTACCGGGTGGCCACTGGAAAGCCAAACTTCCCAAATCGCCCTTTTTTTCCTGGAATTTCCTCTGCCATGGACATTACTCGTTGGGCTTCACCCGTTGGGCATCAATAGTACAAAACGGTGACGACATGCGCGGCGAGCAGCACGATCAACGCCATCGCGACGGGGATATGAAGCACCAGCCAGGAGCGCAGGGCCCGCTGGAGCGTCGCGTGGGCATCCAACTCGAGCTTGGCGCGATACAGCGCCGCCAGGGCATCGAGTTGCTGGCGCTCCTCGCCGGCGAGGTAATTCCGGGTCGCCTCAAAAAAAGCGGTGTGTCGCTGGATGTGGCCGGCTGGATCGATAAAATAGGCGATGCTCGGACGGATCGTCAGGAGCTGATCCGCCACCCGCTCCCGATAGAGTTCCTGGACTCGTTCGGAAGCCGTCGCCGCCTGCGCGGCACCGTCTTTCTGAAGCGCCTCGAGCAGCTCGGGGATTCGGGAATAATTGACCTCGTTCGACAGGCCGCCGGCGAGGAGGCGTGGGATCCACTTTTGCAGCACCGTGCCGACCAGTCCGCTAGCCACCAGCCACAGGCTTAGCACCCATAGCAACGTGGTAAGCACGCCATCGGGCAGGCTGAAGCTCGTGTGCATGAACATGAGCAGCAGAAAAAGCACGCCGCCATACACATGAAACTGGAGGTAGAACCAGGCGCGCTGCAGCTTCGGCAGGCGTACGACCCTGCGCCTTAATCCATAAAGCGACAACGCGACGACGAGTACCGAGGCCGCAATGCCGTACCCGAGACCCCACGCCGTGCCCGGCCCGACACGGCCCCAGACCCTACTGGCGGCGTACACCACAAAGCAGCCTGCGACAGCCCCCAAAAATCCGATTAGCCAGGCGGGCGATTGCACCCAGATATTGAGCCAGGCCGGCGTGTTCACACGTTTACGCTGATAAATCGCCGCTTTTCTCATCGTGCCGCCTCGGTGCTGGCCAGCAGGGTTTGAAAATCATCCAGGCTTTCGATGCGGAACGCACACGAATGCGGACAGCTATTGACACAGGCGGGGCCGGCGTCCGAGGTATAACACAGATCACACTTGCTCGCCACCTTCCGTTCGCGCCCGCGGAGCCAGGCCGGCGTCGCGCTGTCGGGCCAGGTGGCGCCGGTATCGTGCATCACGATGGCGTCGTACGGACACTTGTTGGCGCAATTCTCACAGCCGATGCACAGGTCGTCGTCGATCGCTACCACCTCGGCCACGTTGGTACGCCGGATAGCCCCCGTGGGGCATCCGATGAGGCATACCGGGTCTTCGCAGTGATAACAGGAGCGGGCGATCATAAAATTCCCGTACGTGTCGCCCTCGCGGACGAAGCGGGGCCGGCCGCCGTGGGTGCTGGCGCATCCCTCGACACAGTCGTCGCACCGCGTGCACACCTCGAGATCGATCACGAGCATGCTGTTGCCCTGCACGAGCCCCTTCTTCAGGGCAAACTCGATGAGGGAGGCCTTATCCGGCCGCTTGCGCGTATATCCGGTGTCCTGGATCCGCTGCACGGCGGCTTCCCACAACTGACGCGCCACGGTCGGCTCCGTGTCCAGCAGCTCCAGGAGGTCATCCCGGCCGATACGCACCAGTTCGCTGTATCCGACCGAGGTCGCGGAGAACAGCGCTGTGTCGATCCCATCCAGGAGCAATTCGATTTCGCCGAGGGTCATCCCCTTGCTGAGGTAAGTGACTGTTGCTTCCCGGTCTCCAATCGTCTGCCCCAGCTTGATGAAGCCCGACCGCACCATGTATACGGCCTCGGCGCGGGCGCCTTCGTCGATCACCCGATCCCCCGGCGCGAGGGAAACCAACTCGACCCGGCCGGCCAGCCGCTGCATGAAGGCGCGGTCGACCTGCTCAAAGAGCGGGGTGTTGGTGAGCTGGCTCATCAACGCGCGCTCTCGATACAACGCATCAAGCTTCTCTTTAAAAGCGTTGGATCGTTTCTTCAGTTCTCGGAGCGCCGGCAGTCGGATCTGCACAAGGGTCGCTTCTTGCGCCACGCGCGCGGTGGCGGACTGCGGCCACCCGTTCAGCGTACCGATCTCACCAAAGATCTCGCCGGCGCCCAACGCCATCGCTTCGCCGCGCGGGAGGTCGAAGTCCATGTTCGATAGAAACGTAATCGGGCGGTTGTGTCCGGATGGAGGCGCCGGTGCCGCGGCGGGCGGGGCGGCGTTTTCAGAGCCAGTGAGTACCGTGCTGTTAAAGATCGGTCGGGCCGATTCCTGGCGGAGCTTGTCGATGTAGATGTCGACCCTGCCGGACACCACGTAGAAGGCGAGATCCAGATAGCTGCCTTCTTCGAACAGGACGGCGCCTTTCTCCCACGTCGCCACCGAGATATCATGGGCGATGGCGTCGAGCGAGGCGGCGTCGAACTCCTTGAACAGGTCCAGCTTCGTCAGCTCGGCCGCGCTGAGCTGGTTGGAGAACCGCTTGATTCCCGATTGATTCCCAAACCCCGACCACCGGTCATCGAACAAATTCTGCGGCGCATTCGCGGTGGTCGCCGCCGTCGAGCGTTGTTGTTTACTCATTCCGGCCCAGGGCTTTGTATACGGCTTCGAGCCGCTGCTTTACGATACGTAATACCTCCTCGGCCGCCACGGAATCGGCCACGGCCGGCAGACGCGGCAGCTCGATCGCGGGGCTATTGGCCGGTGCGGGCGCGG
>JBGSPJ010000001.1:0-12420 GCA_041738655.1 Rhodothermales bacterium
CAGCGTGCAGGCTGAAGCCGCCGTCGGCTCAGAACACGTGCAGCACCGACCGGCCCCGGGCCAGCCGGCGGACAAACGCGCGTTTCATCCGCTGGTCGATAAAAAAGCCGGTCTTGGGGCCGTCCAGCACCTGGACGTCGAACTGGATGCCGTTCTCCTGAATCCGCACCGGACCCTCCAGCGCCCCGCGGATGACGCCCTTTTGCTCGGCCAATCCATCCTTCCCGCGCAGCCAGACGTCGTTCCGCTCGACAATCGCGGCCGGCTTGAGACGCTCCTCCAGAAGGCCCAGCACAAGGTCGCGCTGCTGCTCCATCCCGAAGCTGAGGCAGGTCCACGTCAGCACATCCCCATACCGATCCACGATCGTCCCGGGAAACCCGTCGCTTTCGCCGAAGATCAGCCGGTAGTGGGGGGCGTCATGGAAGAAGGAGGTGCGGAGGGCCAGCGCGGCGTCCATCTTGCGGGCAAAAAACGCCTCGTCGATGGCCTCGGCGGGGTCCGACGTGAGCATGCGGACACCGATGAGGGACCCGGCATGGTAAAACCCTTTCCCCAGCGGCCGGCCGTCGGCGGCCAGCACTTCGACGATGTCGCCCGTCGCGGCCGCGTCGGCCGTGTAGATCTGATTGGAGAAGATCCAGGGGTAGCCCTTCAGGACGTATTTATCTTGCCGGTGGCGGAGGGTGATGGGCATCGGAGGCGGTAGGATGGGTGAGGGGCGCTATCAGACGAACAACCGCCCCATGCGTTCCGGCACAGGATCTGCCGGCGATGGGGAACGCGGGTTCGGGAGGGCCGTTTTAGGGGCAACCCACGACGAAAAAAGACAACCCTATACGCGCACAGCTACTGCTTTTTCCTGATTACCTTTTTCACAGCCGGCAGGTTGTTGCTCGTATGGTTCGTATACACATCTCCCTTCGCACGCTCCTCCTCCTGGTCGTCCTTTTCGCCGGGGGCGAGTCTGTTTTTGCCCAGAAAACCGCCAAATACGGGGCCGACTTCCTCTCGGGCGGTGTCGGTGGGCGGGCCCTCGGGATGGGCGGGGCGCATATCGGCATCGTGCGCGACGTCAGCGCGTCCTACTGGAATCCGGCCGGCCTCGACGGGCTCGGCTACCCGGAAGTAGCCTACATGCATGCCGAGCGGTTCGCCGGCATCGTCTCGTTTGACTACGCCGCGGTTGCGCTTCCCGTCAGTGCGCAGTCGACTGTCGGCCTCACGATCATCCGCAGCGGAGTCGACGACATCCCCAACACCCTCAACGCTTGGGATGCCGAGCGCAACCAGCCGAAGCCGAACCCGGAGAACTTCATCGAGCGGTTTTCGGCGGTGGACAACGCGATCATGCTGAGTTACGCCCGCCGGCTACGTGACGGCCTCGCCGTTGGCGTCAGCGGCAAACTCATCCGCCGAAAGATCGGCGATTTTGCCGATGCCTGGGGATATAGCTTCGACATCGGCGCACAGTACCAGAGCGACCGGGTGTTCCTCGGCGCCAACTTGCAGGATATCTCGACCATGCTGCAGAGCTGGAGCGTCAACAAGGCCGAACTGGCCGCGCTGGAGGATTTTGGGCAGGAGATTCCGGATGGCGGGACGGTGCTCGTGTTGCCCGTGTTGCGCCTCGGCGCCGGCTATGTCGCCCCGTTTAAGGCCAGCAACCTCACCCTCGCGTTCGACCTCGACGTCGCCTTCGACGGCCAGCAGGCCTACGTCCTCAACGCCGGCGATGTCTCTTTCCACCCGCGTATCGGGGCCGAGTATCTGTTTAAGAACGTCGTTGCCCTGCGCGCCGGCATCAGCCGGATGCTCATTGACGACTCGATCGGCGGGATCAACCTGACCCCCAACGTCGGCGCCGGCCTCCGCCTCAATCAATTTTCCATCGATTACGGGTTCGGCGACTTCGCCGGCCTCACCGCCGACCTCGGCTTTTCCCACCGCATCGCCGCCCGCCTTGTCCTCCAGCAGCCCCGGATGGCGCGGCCAGAATAAGGGTTCAAGGTTCCTGGTTTAAGGCTTAAGGAGACGGCCAATAAGTAGACGGCCCCCTCCTCGCAGAGGAGGGGGAATCCCGACCATCGGTCGGGATGGGGAGGTAAAAACCCCCGCCGCAGCCCCACCACCCCATCCCGGCCGCGATACATCGCTGCCGGGATCTACCCCTCCTCAGAGAGGAGGGGATCGTCAAAAACGATCAGACGCGCCACACGAAAACGTACATGACCCCGGTCCCGCTCGACCCGGCGCCACGCCATACCCTCGCCCTCGTCATCCCCGTGTTTAACGAGGAGGCCGTTGTGCCGCTCCTGCTCGCTGAAATCGCGGCTTTTCGAGCGATGCGGCCGGACATCACGCAAGTCGTGTTTGTCGACGACGGCAGCGAGGATGCCACGGTCCGGCTGCTGCAGGAGGGCACCGCCGGCCAGTCCGGGTATTGGATAGTTGGATTTTCGCGTAATTTCGGGCATCAGCTGGCGATCACGGCCGGCCTGGGTGTCGTGGATGCGGACGCGGCAGTGATTCTGGATGCGGACCTGCAGGATCCCCTCCACGTGGTGGACGAGATGGTCGTCCGCTGGCGCGAGGGGTACGATGTCGTGTATGCCATCCGCAGCCGGCGCGACGGGGAGCCGGCGTACAAGCGACTCGCCGCGGCGACGTTCTACCGGCTGTTTCGCTGGATCGCCGACCTCGACATGCCGCTCGACACCGGCGACTTCCGGCTCGTTTCCCGGAAGGTCATCGATGTGTACAACAAAATCGGCGAGCAGCAGCCGTTTGTACGGGGGATCGTGTCGTGGGTGGGATTCAACCAGATCGGCATTCCGTACGTCCGCGCGGCGCGGGCGGCCGGCTCCTCCAAATACACCCTCGGCAAGCTGATGAAGCTGGCGTTGAGCGGGTTGACCTCGTTTTCCGATAAACCCCTTCGGATTTCTATCCGCCTCGGCATCGGCGTCGCTGTGCTGGCGGTGTTGGGGTTGCTGCTCGCGTTTGGCCTGGCGCTTGCCGGCGGAGGCGGCATCACCCTGAGCGCGGCGCTCATCTTCGTCGGGTTCTTCTTCGGCGGGGTTCAGTTTCTGTTTTTGGGGGTGGTGGGGATCTACCTGCTTCGGGTATACGAGGCGGTGAAGGGCCGGCCGCGGTACATCGTGGATTCACACTGGCGGTCGGATGGCTGACAGATTCGCCTCTTCCGGCACTAAATCGCCGATCGCGACGTTCTACCGGCACGGCCGGCCGCGTTAAACGCTCTCCGGTCGTTTTGCCCGGTTTTTGCCATTTTGTCCCGCGCGCAGTACACTGCACGGGAGATCGTTCTCGATAGATATCTCTCGACAGATACGGCACGCAACGGTCAACACCGATCATCCTGCAAAGCGCATGCACCAGAGCGACTGGTTCGGCCTGCTCTCGAGCCTGGCCCTCCACATCCTCCTGTTTGTCCTCCTGTATTTTATCCGGACGGATCCGCTCATCCCGGAAGAGCTGGGCTTCATCCAGGTAGAATTTGGCACGTTCTCCGAAGGCCGGCCCGTCCAGCGCGCGCCCATAGCTGTGCCCGAGCAACAGCGCCCTACGCCCGAGCCCGAGCAACCGATCGAAGAGCGGCCAGCGCCGAGCGATCCGGAAGTTTCCAAGCCGGTCGATCTTCCCGATCAAGCCCAGCCGATCGTGGATGACCAGACCGTCTCTGCCCCAGAGACCGAAGTAGAGGCGATCAAGCCCGAAGATCCGAAAGAGCAAGAGAAGATCGAGGAGGAGGAAACGCCCCAACCCAAACCGTTGCGTCCGCTGGGTAGCGGGGCCGTGGATGGAAATGCCGGCGCCGAGACCGGCGACCAGGGCGAGGGCTCCGACGAAGCCAAGACGGCGCCGTACCAGATCGAGGGCCTCAACCGCACGCCGCTTGTCACCGCGCTGCCGCAGTACGTCGAAAAGGTAAACGTGACGATCCGAATCCGGATCACCGTGAGCCCCACCGGCGAAATCATCCGGCGGGTGCCTCTCCTCAAGGGCAACCCGCGCCTCGAAGAATCCGCCATGGAGGCACTCACCCGCTGGCGCTTCAACCCGCTGCCTCCCAATGTCCCCCAGGAGAACCAGATTGGCGTCATCACCTTCCAGTTCCGGCTCGAATAACCCGCCGGCCCGTTTGCACCAGCCCTTGTCGCTGTGCGAAGCCGACCACCTGACGTCTCGTGACACGAAAGGCTGAATTCATAGCCCTCCTCCTGGTGGACGCCGTCGCCGTGTGCCTCGCGTCCGTCCTGTATTATCTGGCGCGGTTCCAGTGGGGCTGGTTCGACGATCCCCGATTCTATCCCGAGCCCATCCCGGTCGTGCTAACTCTCACGGCCTACTGGTTGCTGGTATTCTTCTTCTTCGGGATGTACCGCGAGCGGTATGCCTCCAGCCGGTTCGACGAACTCGTCTCCCTGATGAAAGTCGTCTCGATTGGCATCCTCGTCCTCGTATTTGCCATCTTCATCGACATCCTCCAGCCGGGGTCCACGCGCGCACTCATCTTTTATTACTGGCTGGATGTCTACCTCCTCGTCGCCCTCGGCCGCATCCTCGTTCGCACCGTCCAGAAGGTGCTCATCCTGCGTGGGTATGGCACGCATAACGCGCTGATCGTGGGGTGGAGCGACCGGGTCGAGCAGCTCCACGAAGACATCGCCCGGTACCCTGCCGCCGGCCTGAACGTCGTCGGCGCCCTGCGGATCGGGCACCGGGAGACGAAATTGCAGCGTGTCCTGGCGGGGCTGGGGCCAGAGGATGAGGACGAGCCGGTGGTCGAACAAGTGCAGGATATCGAGGTCTTGCCCGACCTCATCGACCAACTCGACGTCCAGGATGTGCTGATTGCCATCGGGGCGGACGACCAGGCATCGCTGATGGATGTCCTTCGCCTCTGCGACGGCAAGCCCGTGTCGCTCAAGCTGGTGCCGGATTTCTACTCGGTAATCGGCGGCATGGCGCGGACCGAGCACCTCTACGGGCTCCCGCTGATCGAAGTGCTCCCGGAGCCGATGCCGGCGTGGGAGGAGAGTACGAAGCGGATCATCGATGTCGTCGTTTCCCTGGCCGTGCTGGTGCTCGGGCTACCGATCTGGCTGTTGCTGGCAGCGCTCATCCGGCTCACGTCGCCCGGGCCGGCGATCTTCCGCCAGCAGCGTGTCGGCCTGCTCGGCAAGGTCTTTACGATGTATAAATTCCGCACCATGCGGCAGGACGCCGAGGCTACTACCGGCCCCGTCTGGGCCACCGAGGACGATCCGCGGTATACGTCCATCGGTAGCTGGCTCCGCAAGACCCGGCTGGACGAAGTGCCCCAGTTTATGAATGTGTTGAAGGGGGAAATGAGCCTCGTCGGCCCACGGCCGGAGCGCCCCTATTTTGTCGAGCGATTATCCCAGGACATTCCCCTTTACAGCCGGCGCTCGCGCGTAAAACCCGGCATCACCGGCTGGGCTCAGGTCATCTGGCGCTACGACGCCAGCCTGGCCGATGTGAAGCAAAAGGTGAAGTACGACCTGTTCTACATCGCCAACATGAGTCTACGGATGGATTTTAAGATCCTCTTCATGACCATCAAGACGGCGGTGCTGGGGAAGGGAAGGTGAAAAGGCAAAGTGAAAAGGGCAAAGTGAATAGTGAAGAGTGAATAGTGAAGAGTGGAAAATGTATCTTGGCGATACTAGGATACCAAACGTTCAACGGAGTAACGTTCAACGTGCAAACGCTTAACGCGTAACGTCCTTTTAATACATCCATGCAAACCGAAGAAGTACATTCCGCCGTCACGGCGGAGGAGGCGCTTGCCCGGTACCGGGCGTTGTTGCTGCCGCGGGTGATCGAGGAGAAGATGCTCCGGCTCATCCGTCAGGGGCGGCTCTCGAAATGGTTTAGCGGGTTCGGGCAGGAGGCTATTGCTGTGGGATGTGTGCTTGCCTTGCAGGACGACGACCACATCCTCCCGATGCACCGGAACCTGGGTGTGTGGACGACGCGCGGGCTGCCGCTCGATACGCTTTTTTGCCAGCTCATGGGCAAGGCAGGCGGATACACCCACGGGCGCGATCGGACTTTTCACTTCGGGCTCCCGGAAAAACGGCTGGTGGGGATGATTTCCCATCTGGCGGCGATGTTGCCCGTGGCCTGCGGCCTGGGCCTCGCCAGCCAACTCGCCGATCGCCGAACCGTCGCCCTGTCATTCGTGGGCGATGGGTCCACCCGTGAGGGGGATTTTCACGAGGCGGTCAACCTCGCCGCCGTCTGGAAGCTGCCGGTCATCTTTGTGATCGAGAACAACCAGTACGGGCTCTCGACCCCGACGGCCGACATCATGGCGGCCCGTAACTTCGCGACGGCGGCGGCCGGCTACGGCATCCCGGGGCACGTGGTGGATGGGAACGACCTCGAGGCGGTGATCGAGCGTGTGCGCGAGGCGGCCGAGCGCGGTCGCGCCGGCGAGGGGCCCACGCTGCTTGAGATGGTGACCTTCCGGATGCGCGGCCACGAGGAGGCTTCCGGCACCAAATACGTCCCGCCTGAGCTGATGGAGAAATGGGCGAAGAAGGACCCCGTAGCCCGCTACGAGCGCCGGCTGCTGCGCGACAAGCTGCTCACCAAAGAAGTGATGCTGGCGCTCCGCGCTGAACTCGAGGCCCGTGTGGAAGCCGCCGCTGAATTCGCCCTCGCGCAGCCGGAAGAAGAAAGCACGGCCGAACGCGAGCGGAACGATGTGTTCGCGCCCTCGCCCCCGTCGCCCGCCCTCCCCGAAAGCCAGCGCGAAACCCTCCGCTTTGTCGATGCCATCCGGCAGACCCTCTGGCAGGCGATGGAGGCTGACGACCGGCTGGTGCTCATGGGGCAGGATATCGCCGAATACGGCGGGGTGTTCAAGGTGACAGAGGGATTTGTCGAGCGCTTCGGGAAGGCGCGGGTCCGCAACACCCCCATCATCGAGAGCGGCGCGATTGGCGCGGCGCTGGGGCTGGCGCTGGCCGGCTATCGCCCTGTCGTCGAAATGCAGTATGCCGACTTCATCACGTGCGGTTTCAACCAGATTGTCAACAACCTCGCGACTACCCATTACCGCTGGGGAGCGCCCGTGCCCGTCACGATCCGCGCCCCGTTTGGCGGCGGCATCGGCGCCGGCCCGTTCCACTCGCAGTCCATGGAAGCCTGGTTCGCCCATGTGCCGGGCCTGAAGGTGGTGATCCCCTCCAACCCCGAGGACGCCAAGGGGCTGCTCCGCGCCGCAATTGACGACCCGAACCCGGTCTTGTTTTTTGAGCATAAGCTCCTCTATCGATCCATCAAAGGCGAGGCGCCGGCCGGCCCGTGCTGGACCCCCCTGGGCTCTGCCCGCATCGCCTGGGAAGGGACGGATGCTACCATCGTGACGTACGGCGTCGGCGTCCACTGGGCGATTGAAGCCGCCGCCGCGGAGTTCGCGCGGAGCGGCGCGTCGGTCGAGGTTATTGACCTGCGCACGCTGGTGCCATGGGACCGCGAGACCGTGCTCGCCTCCGTAAAAAAAACGAGCCGCGTGATCGTTCTCCACGAAGCCTCGCTCACCGGCGGCTTCGGCGGCGAACTTTGTGCCGCCATCGCAGAAGAAGCCTTTACCTACCTCGACGCGCCGCCAATGCGTGTCGCGTCGCTCGACACCCCCATTCCATTCTCCACCCAGCTCGAGCGCGACCTCTACAGCGGCAAGGCGCGTCTGAAGGGGGCGATTGAGAAGCTGCTCGGGTTCTGAATCGGTTTAAGGTTTAAGGCTCGAGGTTTAAGGTCATTTGCCTTGAACCGCGAACCTTGAACCTTACACCGCAACTCCTCGCCGGCGTACGCCGGCAAGGAGTTGCTAAGACTGTTAAGACGATATAGAGGTCGTGTTAAATACCGACCGTTCGGCCACAAAAAAGAGCACATCAGGGAAGGGGCGTGTATTTTCGGGCGCTTGCATTTAAATCAATCCGTGCGAACTGTGAAACGTCAGAATGGCAGACCGTTTTGGTCCGTAGGCCTGCTGTTGGGTTTACTATGTTGGTCAGTTACTCCCGGTAACGTCAACGCTCAGCAGGCCTCGCTACGGGGCTTCGTGACCGACGCGTCGACCGGGCAGGCGCTCGACCTTGTCAACGTCGTGGTCGAAGGGATGGGAGTCTCTGAGGGTACCACGACGCGTTCGGATGGTCTGTATCAATTCACCCGGCTGGAGGCCGGCGCCTACGTCCTTCGGGCTTCGTTCATAGGCTACCGCCTTTTCAGCGACTCGCTCGATCTCGCGCCCGGCCAGGTGCTGACCGCCACCATCGCGCTTCAGCCCGTGGAAACCGAGCTGGACGAGCTGGTGGTCGAGTCCGCCGGCATCGCGTCTGTGGCGGTGCCCGTCGCCGGCCTGCAGACCATCCGAGCGGCCGACATCGACCGGGTGCCGACGCCCGACGTTTCGGGCGACCTGGCCTCGCTGCTTACCACCATCCCGGGCGTCGTTTCTACCGGCGACCAGGGTGGCCAGCTGTTCATCCGTGGCGGCGAGCCATCTCAGAACATGGTGATGTTGGACGGGATGCTCGTCTACCAGCCGTTTCACATTCTCGGGTTTTATTCCGCCTTCCCGTCGGACATCGTCAACCGGGCGGATATCTACGCCGGCGGCTTCGGCGCGAAGTTCGGTGGTCGGCTCTCGTCGGTGATCGACATTCGCTCGCGCGACGGCAACACGCGGTCGTTCGCCGGCTCCGGCGCCATCTCTCCGTTTATTGGCGCGCTCCAATTCGAAGGACCCCTGATCCCGGGCCGTGTCTCCCTGCTGGCCTCGTATCGCACCGCGCTGCTGGACCGGATCGCCACGCAATACATTGACGATCGGCTGCCGTTTGAGTTCGACGATCTCTTCGCCAAGCTTTACATGAAGGTGTCGTCGACCAGCAATCTATCCGCCACCTACCTCAAAACGAACGACAGCGGCACGTTGGAGGACGCACGGGACGACGTCGTACCCGACGAGGTGTCGTGGACAAACGAGGTGATCGGTGGGCGCTACCTCTTCCTGCCGCGCAATGTGCCCGTGGCCGCAGAGCTGCGGATCTCCCATTCCCGTCTCGAAAACGGCATCGGGCCGGCGGCAGCACCTGTTCGCACGTCCTCGATCGAAGACACCCACATTCTGTTGACCGCCAGCTTCGTCGGCGCACGCGTCAACGCGGACGCCGGCATGGATCTGCGTACGATTTCGCTCGCCAGCGAACTCGGCGGATTGTATCAGAACGTCGAGTTCCGCAACTCGCGGTTGGGCAACTGGGGGAATTTTCTGGAGATGGATATCGAACTCGGCGAACATGCCCGGCTCCAACCCTCCCTTCGGGCGCAGTTCTACAAGGTGCGATTCCAGCCCTACCTGGAGCCGAGGCTCCGTTTTGTGTGGGAACGCGGCGGCCATCAGATCAGCGCGGCGACGGGCATCCATCATCAGGAGATCGTTGGTCTTACGGATCGGCGCGACGCTGCGAATGTATTTACGGCCTGGACGAGTATCCCACCCGCCGATGGGCGTTCACAGAGTGTCGACGCTGGCCGTATCCAGAAGGCGACCCATGCGATCGTTGGCTACAGCATCGACAGCGGTCGCGGCCTCCGGCTGTCGGCGGAAGGCTTCTACAAATATTACGCGAACCTGCTGGTGGCCGAGTGGACAGCCTACCCGCGGTTCACGACCCGCATGCAGCCGGCCTCCGGCCGCTCGGCCGGCTTTGACGTTCGGATGGATGCCCAGCGCGGCCCCATCTATCTGCAGATCAACTACGGCTATTCGGCCACCCGGTACCGAGCCGAGCAGGCGAGTATCCTGGTCTGGTACGGCGAAGAAACGCTCGATTTTCGTCCGCCGCACGACCGAAGGCACCAGCTCAACCTGCTGACCGGGGCGGAGGTCCGAGGGTTCGATGTAAGCGTGCACTGGACGTATGGCGCCGGCTTGCCGTACAGCCGCGCGATCGGGTTCGACGGGTTCGCGCTTATCGACGACATCGTTAACGTCGGCGAGGTACCGGCGTCGCGTCGCGTGATTTACGAGCGGCCCTACAACGCGCAGCTGCCGGGGTATCATCGGTTGGATGTCAGTGTGGAACGGTCGTTCGACATCGGGCGCAGCCGGCTCACCGCACAGGCGAGTGCGCTCAACGTGTATGACCGCGCCAACATTTTTTATCTGGATGTGTTCACCCTGCAACGTGTCGATCAGCTTCCGTTCATCCCGTCGCTCGGCTTAAAAGTGGCCTTCCAATGATCCGTTCTACCTTTTTGTGCGCCGTGCTTGCCGCCGGGATGGGCGCCGGCTGTGATTCGGAAATCGATCCCGTCATCGGCACCGAGCAGCCGTTTACCCTGTATGGTGTCGTGTCGCCTCAGTTGGATACCCAGCGTGTGATCGTGTTTCCCATCGAAGGACAACTCCGGCAGCTTGAGGCAGAGCCCCTGGATGCCCTGTTCAGTTGGACAGATACCGCCACGGGCGCCACCAGCACCTGGCAAGATTCCCTCATCCGTCAGCCGGACGGCTCGATCGTCCATATGTACTGGTGGCCGGAGGCGGCTGATTTCGGCCGTACCTACGACGTTCGCGTCGCGAACGCGGAAGGCGTCGAGACGCATGTGACCGTCCGCGTTCCGGGCGTGAGCGAGATCGACATTCAACCGCCCGGCCTGACGTCGAGTACGGTCGTGCCCGTGCGTGTCCGCGGGGATGTGCCCAATCTGCTTAAACTCGAACTGGAGTACGGTTTTGATTACACCCAGTCGGGGCTGGGCGAGAAGCTGGAATCGCTGATCATTCCCTACGGCGAACAGGCAAGCCCCGTGGCGGATGGGTGGGTGATCCAGGTGAACCTGGCGCGCGACTACCGCACGGTGCTGGACTTCATCCGCTCCCAACGGGCGATCGAATTGGCGCCCGGCATCCAGCTCCGGGGTATCCAGATCCGCTTCCTGGCCGCCAGCGCCGAGTGGTCGCCACCAGGCGGAGAGTTTGACCCCGAGATCCTCGTCCAACCCGGTACGATGGACAATGTGGAGAACGGTTTCGGATTCGTCGGCGCCGGCTACCGCGTGGCACACAGCTGGCTGCCGGCCGATAGCCTCGCCAATGCAGCGGGGTTCAGGCAATAGGGGGTTTAAGGTTCGAAATTTAAGGTTTAAGGTAGGTGGACCTTAAACCTTAAATTTCGAACCTTAAACCTACCGTCGCACCAGCGGCTGTACGCTGCCTTTCGGAGGCATCCGGTCCAGGACATCCTGGAGTTCCTGCTTGAGATCGCGGGTCGATTTGCCCGGGCCTTCGTTGCCGTATTCCTGGAGCACCGCGTCCATGCTGGCGATAAGGAGGGACTGCGTGAGGAAGGGATTGTGGGCCGTAGCGCCATAGACGTCTCCGCCGAACTCGGCGAGGTGGTAGTTAAACAGCGCGCCTTCCGCCGTGGTGAAGGTCGGGTCGGCCGGGTCGATGGCGCCGCCGGCTTCTTCCAGGTTCGGGTCCACGATCGAAAGCAGCGCGAAAAGGTCGTCCGCGAGCTCCTGGATCCGGGTGCTTGTCGCCGCCATCGCGGCGGCGGCGGCCACTTCCGTGGCATGGCAGCCCGACGAGGCGCAGGCGTTGAACGAGCGCTCGGTGGTCGTGATCGCACAATCACTGCTTGCCGTCGGCTTGCCCTGGGCATCCACGCACGGCATGGCGGTGAAGAGGTGGCCCGTGGCGCTGAACACGAACTCGCCCGTGTCCTCATCCGTCACCTCGAAGGCATTCACGTGACAGGTGGCACACAGCCTGGGATTGGCGTCGCTCCCGTGGGTCGCGATGATTTCTCCCTGGTCGATGTTGGCATTCGGCGGAAACCAGCCCGCATCACCAACAAGCAGCGCGGTTTCCGGCGCGTGGGGTTCCAGGCCGTGGGCAGAGTTCGGGTCCGGCACGGTGCGGCGGTCGTGGCAGCTCGCGCACAGGTGTTGTTCGACGGACACCGTGGCCACCGGGCGGCGTAGCTGACCTTCGTTTTCGCCGTTATGCGGGTCGTGACAGACACCGCAGGTGATGGCCAGATGCTCGGGAGAGTCCTTCTCTACATAGTTGTCGGTGACGCCCCAGGCGGCAAGCACCCCCTGGCCGCGGTGGCAGCCCTGGCAGGCTTCGCGTCCGGCGGCTGATTCCACCACGGTCGCGTGTTTCGACTGAGCCCATTCGTCGGCGAACGGGTGGTGGGCGCCCTGATGGCATTCCGCGCAGCCTGTCGCGTTAGCGATGTCCGCCGTGATGTCGCCCACGGAGAGGGAGGCGATCGGGTGGGCGGTGTCGATGTCCGGATTGGCGGCGTGGGCCTGGCCGGCGCCGTGGCAGCTTTC
>JBGSPJ010000106.1:0-1515 GCA_041738655.1 Rhodothermales bacterium
CGCCACTACATTTCGCTGGTCGAACGCAAACCCGGTGTGCTTCGGAATGGCGCTCCGTTCGGCGACATGCCCGAACCGCTGGTGCGTTTGCAACGCCTGCTCTTGAAACGAGAAGGCGGTGATCGCGTGATGAGCCAGGTGCTCTGTGCCGTACCCAAGGCCGGCCTCGAACCCGTCCTGGTCGCCGTGGAACTGGTGCTGGAATCCGGCGCCGTCAGTGCCGAACACGTCCTGAATGTACTGAGCCGGCTCAACTCAACCGCGTTACCTGCGCAGGTTGAAACCACGTTGCGGATCAAGGAGGCGCCGTTAGCCAATACCGGCCGCTACGATGCCTTGCGGCAGAAGGAGGGGAATCATGCGTGACGTGACGGCTGAACTGAAATCCCTGCGTCTTTACGGCATGACCAGCGCCTGGACCGATCTCACCGCGCAAGGGGGTCTCACCGCGCTGGAGTCCTCGCGTTGGTTGATCGAGCATCTGTTGCAGGCGGAAAGTACCGACCGGGCGATGCGTTCCATCGGCTACCAGATGAAAGCCGCTCGATTTCCCATTCACCGCGATCTGGCCGGCTTCGACTTCGAGCAGTCTGTCGTGGATCGACGACTGATCAGCGAACTCGCCGACCTTGGCTTTACCGATGATGCCCACAATGTTGTTCTCATTGGTGGCCCGGGAACCGGCAAGACCCATCTGGCGATAGCACTCGGGGTCTCGGGAATCAGCCAACATGGCCGACGGGTACGTTTTTACTCCACCGTCGATCTGGTCAATGCCTTGGAGCAGGAGAAGGCCGCTGGCAAATCCGGTCGGTTGACGCTTTCTCTGCTGAATGTCGACCTGTTGATTCTGGATGAGCTGGGTTATCTGCCCTTCAGTCAGGCCGGCGGTGCGCTGCTCTTCCACTTGCTGTCCAAGCTCTATGAGCACACCAGCGTGATGATTACGACCAACTTGGCCTTTGGGGAGTGGGCCAGCGTGTTTGGCGATGCCAAGATGACCACCGCACTTCTTGACCGTCTCACTCACCATTGCCACATCGTGGAGACCGGCAACGAGTCCTGGCGTTTCTTACATAGCAGTGCAACCAGCAAAACCCGCATCAAATCGAGGGAGCAGACCAGACGCGCACCGCCTGGCCCATCGGCGCCCGAGGAGGCGATATAGATCGCGGCCGCGCAGGGAAATCCGCTTCGGGCTACGCCCTTCGCGGCTTCCCCTGCGCTACTTCACGCTCTTCCCATCCATTCAATCAAGGAGATCCAAACTCGATACTTCGATACACTTATCCACAACCGCATCCTCTACATGCGGTTATCGTACCTGGTCAAAATTCAATCGGTACACCTGCTCAAAATTCAACCGGCGCCGACACTCCATCGCGCAAATCGTTCATTGAACTTGCTTTCAAGTAGATTCATGACACCTCCCAGAATGTTTTTCGTCGTGATTTCGAGGAACTCTCGCTAAACCTCGAACGCTTGCACCCATGGTCCATGCCCTGCCCATCGTTC
>JBGSPJ010000136.1:0-1847 GCA_041738655.1 Rhodothermales bacterium
GGCCAACATCGCACAGGCCGGCCACATCAACGACGCCTACGGGAAGATCACCATCCAGGCACGCGCCGGGCTGCTCGACACCCTCCAGAAGGCCCTCGACGCCTACGGCCTCTTCCTGGACCTGCCGGCCGACCGCGCCGCCGCCGCCGCCACGGCACTTCAAAGCCAGCTGGCCGACACCGTGGCGTTTAATCAGTATCACTGGGACTATGTGAGCGACCTCGCGCAGGCCCTCAATGAATTCCTTGAGAGCGCCTGCGACCTGGTGACAGAGTGCTGCCCGGACGACACGTTCCCGCGTCACCTGATGTTGGGGGACGCCGCTCACACGCCGGAGTACCGCCACACGTTCGCCCCGTCGCCCGTCCGCGACGTCGAACACGGCGACCTCGAACGCGCGCGCGCGCTGTTCACCCGCGTCCTTGTCCTTGTCGAGGCCTTCAGCCCGCCTACCCCCTCGCCGCTCGCGATCACACCGAGCCAGACGGCGCGTCATCACTTGGGGGAGCGGGCGGTGCCCTTTTACTACGGGTTCAAGGAGGACGTCCAGACATACTGGCAACCCCACACGTGTTGCACGCCGGACCTGCCTTGGTCGTACCACAACGCGCCGGCCACGGCCCTCGACACCGACTACCTGCGCAGCAGTTTTTTGCGGATTGAGGGCCACCTCGGCCTGGCCGTTCAGGATGTGCTGCCCGCTATCGAGAAGATGATGGATACGCACCGGCTCGATTTCAACGTGCTCGTCACACGCCTCGATTCGGCCGGCGCCGAGCCCGTATGCGGCATGGGCAACTTGCGGACGGCGTACCTGGCCGCACGCGCCGCGTTCATCGCCCGGTACCATCTCCTCCAGAACCAGCCGGTGTTGTGGGAGAAGATCGTGCGCCTCCTGGGGAGCCTCGAGGAAGATGTGAACGGCACCCTCGCCCAGCGGTACGCGAGCGACGCGAAGCTTCTGCAGAGCCTCCTCGACGGGCTCCTCCACGCCGGCATGCCGAAGGATCTGCTGGCGTTCGACTACGCCGCCTTTCTTGAACTGTACAAACAGGTCCAGACCCTCCTCGTCGAGATGCGGCTCATGCAGCAGTACCTCGAGACCCGCACGGTTCGGGACCTGCACCGGGGCGCACCGACCGAACAGGAAGCCGCGCTCCAGCAGATCCGGGACGGCCTGTTCCATCCGCTCGAGCAGGATGTGCTGGTTCGGATCGAAGAAGGGACACGCGATGGGAATGCGGCGGCGGCCTTCGCCGCCGTGGTCGCCCAGCGCACCGCCACACTCGAACAAGACGTACGCCGGTTCGGCAACCTCGCGGCGCGGTATGCCGGCCTCGAACACCTCGCCGGCGTCGAACGGGGCGGCACCTTCGTCCTTGTAAGCGAGAAGGGCCGCGTGGTGGCGGATTTCTCGCTCGCCGGCGCCATCGCGTGCTGCTGCACCGTCGACCCCGATTCGGTCTGTCTGCCTCCGGTGGCCATGCCCGACTACCGCATCGTGCCTCTCAACGCCAACGGCTTCGCCCACGAGACGTTCGATGTGGTCGACAACGACATCGACGGCAACGACGCGCACACTCTGGCGCTCGCGAGCGTGCCGGCGAAATCGAGCCTGGGCGCCACGCTCAAGCAGTTGGATGACCGGACTGTCGACTATACGATCCAGACCGACCCTTCGAACTTCGCGTTCGACCGCTTCACCTACACGCTCAAAGATGCCGGCGAATGCGGCGGCGAGGATACGGGGACGGTCGTCGTACTCCTGGTCCCCGAGACCGTGCCGCAAGGCAGCGCCGTGCTGACCGGCAGCGTCGTGGACGTGCCGGGCAAGGCGCTGCCCGGCG
>JBGSPJ010000139.1:0-6842 GCA_041738655.1 Rhodothermales bacterium
CGCCGGCGCCACGTCCGGCGTGAACCGGTCGGGGTCGACGCCGTTCGGGACGACATGCACCCGCTCGGCCGGCGCGTTGGCGTCGATGAGGTACTTCGCGACGTCATCGGACACGGCGATCAGGGCAGAGGCCGAGGTGAATACGTGCTCGGCGACGGTTTCGGCGCCCCGACGGTCGATCAGCTCGCGGTGCGTGGCCTGCTCCTCGATGAGGGGCGCGTTCACCTCCAGCAATCCCGGGGTCTGCCGGTTGGCGGCGTACGTCATGCCGGCATGGCTCCACAACGAATACCGCTCGTACACCAGCTCAAACGGTCCCTCGCGTTCGAGCAGTGTAAGGATCCGGTCGTTCGCGGCCAGCGCATCCCGCTCCCGGGCCGCCGTGTCGGTGGACGCGAGCGAAGGTAATGGCCACACGGTGACGCCGGTCAGCTCGGCCGGCGGCGTGCCACCAATGCGTTGCGCGAACAACACGACCTCATGGCCCTGCCGCACGAACGAGCGGATCACTTCCTGCACATGAATCGAACACCCTTTGGTGCCAAAAACGGGGACGCCGGGGTCGGCGCAGACGTAGGCGATCCTCATGCCATCACCTCTTCCAGGGACTGGCTCATCACGGCCTGTTCGAACAGGGACCGGATCTGAGCGGCGTTGCGATGAATGTCGAAGCGTTCTTCGATCAGCGCCCGGGCCTGGCGGGCCAGGCGGACGCGGTAGTTCGGATTGGTCAGCAGCCGCTGGATCGCGTCGGCGAGCACCACGGGGTTACTCTGCGGCACCATCACGCCCGTCTCGCGGTCGGTGATGACTTCCGGAATGCCGGTCACTTCGGTCGAGATACACGGCACGCCGATCGCCATCGCCTCGAGGAGCACCGTCGGCAGGCCGTCCCGGTTGCCGTCTTTGCCCACGACACACGGCGCGGCAAACACCGACGCGCTCTGCATCAGGCGGATCACCTCGGGCATGGGGAGCGGGCCGAGCATGCGTACGAAACCGCCGAGGCGCTTGGCCGCGATGCGCTGCTTGAGGGCGCCCTCGAGCTCGCCGCCGCCGGCGATGTGGCACTCGAAATCCAGCCCTTCCGCGGCCAGCAGGTCGCAGGCGTCGATCAGATCCTCAAACCCTTTTTTCTCGACGAGCCGGCCGACCGCCGCGATGATCGGCTTACGGTCCGACGGATCGGCGTACGGGAAGGTGGCGAGGTCCAGGCCGTTGTAGATCCGGGCGACCCGGTCCGCGTCGGTGCCGTAGCCCTCCCGCAGGAAGCGCAGGTTGAATTCGCTGACGGTGACCACGCCAGCCGCGTCGCGCAGCTTACGGGAGAGGTCCGCGCGATCCACGCTTTCATGGAAGATGTCCTTCGCATGCGCCGTGAACGTAAAGGAGATGCCAGCCATCAACGCCGCCATGCGGGCGACGGACGTGGCGGAAGTTGCGAAGTGGGCGTGCAGGTGCGTGATGCGCCGCTCGCGAACCAACCGGGCCAGATGAAGGGCCTGATAGACGTCGCGCGGATCCTCCTGGTTGAACTGAGCCAGCAGGCCGCCCACTTCGGGTTGCTTCGCGGCCAGCCGGCCGATGGCGCTCCACAGGTCGGCCATTTTCAGCGCCTCGTCGAGGTAGGTCACCGGAGCGCGCACAAGAGAGATGGCGGCCTGAAAATGGGTGTCGCACGGGGGTCGGAGTGAGAAGATCTCGAGGTCGAGCCCGGCGCGTTCGTGGGCCAGGATCTCGTTGACGATAAAGGTCTCGGAGTACCGCGGATACCGTTTGACGACGTATCCGACGCGGGGAGCGGGGCGATCAGCGGGGTGAAGATCAAACATGGAGCACCTCGGTCGTGGTCTGGAGGTTTAAGAGGGAAGGAGCCAGCAGGTCGGAGACGAGCCGGGGAAGTCGGTCGAGCCCGTTCATGTCCATGACCTCACGCACCGCGGCGGTCGGACGAACGTCGCGGCCAAACCAGGCGGAGATCGCGGCGGCGGTCGGGTGAACGGGGTCCAGGATATCGAGCAGGCCACGCCGGCTGAAGGCCTCGGCGCGTATCATCTGCTCGCGGCGCGGGGCGACGCGCGGCAAAACGAGCGGACGCTGCCCCATCGAGATCATCTCCATGACGGTGTTGTAGCCGCCCATGCAAACGACCCGCTCGGCGCGCTGGTACAGGAGGGTGGGTTCGGGATGGAAGCGCTCGATCCGGAGATGCGGCCGGTCCGCGCAGAGCGCCTCCAGGCGCGCCAGTTCCTCCTTCGGCATGTGCGGACCGGTCAGCACCAGGCCCGTGACGCCCTCGGGGAAGGTCGCGGTAGCAAAAAGTTCTGCCAGACGGAATCCATCCTGGCCGCCACCCACGGCACAAAGATAGAAGGGTCCGTCTGGCAGTTTCTGGTCGTGGCGAGGCCGGCCCTCGGAGCCGCCTTCCCAACGAATTTTGGGGTCGAGGTAACCCGTGTACAGGAGCCGGTCGACCATCGCCGCGGGAAAATTATAGATCTCGTCTGATGGGAATACGTACGCATCGCCGTAGACCCAGACGGCATCGTAGTATTCGGCCACGGCGCGGTAATTGTCCTCTTTCGCCCACTCGCGTGCCACCACTTCGGGCTCGTCGAGCACGTCGCGCAGACCCAGCACCACTCGGGTCGTCGTCTCGCTCTTCAGATACCGCAACGCCTCGTCCAGCTCGCCCATCGTTCCGCGCGGTACTTTATCGACGATCAGCACGTCCGGGCGGAACGCCTCGAGCGCCGTGCGGAGCGTCTGCGAACGGAAGGAGACAAGATCCTCCAGCGAGAGGTTGAAGCCGCGCGGTTTGTAGGCGCCCCCCTCCACTTTGTAGAAAGCCGGCAACGCCAGCGTATCGACGCCAGCCGGCAGTTGGAACGCCGTCGCCTCGCGGGCGCCGGTGAGCATCAGGATATCGACCCCCGGAAACGCAGCCACCAGCGTCTGGGCGATCAAGAGATTGCGGCGCATGTGCCCGAGGCCGCACGTGTCGTGCGAATAGAGGGCGATACGCCGGGGATGAGACATGGGAGAGTGGAACGACAAGGGATTAGCCTCCAGGGTTAAGGGTGTCTCGCGACATGCGCTCGTGCAGGCGGGCAGGGTCAGTACCGGTTGCATCATGGGTGGCTGCGAATCGCCGCGAGAGTTGTTATCAAATCGTTAACAGGCTTTTCCCAAAGGATGTACCACTTGGCGAGGTTTGACGATGCCAGAAGACGCCCGATGAGAGTTTGATGAGTGAACGTGTGGATAAACTCAGTATTCTAATGACTTAGAAGGCCGGCGATCTGAATGCTTTTTTTTGTTTAAACACGAATTTTCCCGGCCGACGGCGTTTCGTGTACAAATCCTGAACAGCTGTCAGCATCAGAGCAGCCCCGGCCGCCGCCGCGGGGTAACCCCTACGCCGGCGCGGAACACGCATGAGACACGGGAGAAACACACCAGCCAGCCAGGGGTCGAAATGGACATCCGAAACACCAGACGGTACATGGAAAACGCGCGACGTGGAACGTCACGAGACGTGTTGAACCTCTCCTTCAAGTCCGACCCCATGCCCCGTCGAACCCGCCGCTTGCTTCGTTTCGCCATCAGGGGGCTCCTCCTCGCGCTGGCCGGCTGGGGCGCCATCACCTACCATCGGTTCACGACTCCTCCCACCGAGCGCCTGGCCGAAGGAGCGCATTACCCGGATTTCCCGCCCGACGATCGGCTTCACTACCTCAGCCAACCCCTCGATCATGCCGATCCCCGGGCCAGCCGTTTTGTCGGATTCTATCGGCTCAGCCCCAACTTCACCCCCGAAAACGGCGTCGTCTTCGTGCTTACGGACGGACAGCAACCGCTCGTCGGCCCCGGCGAGATACCGGACGTCCTGACCGAAAAGGTGGCTGGCCTTTCGTATATCGTGATCGGCCGGCGGGGTCATGATCCCACGCTATTTCCCGAAGTCTACCGCCCCGACGGTTCATTCGACCTCCGCGCCGCGTTGCACCTTTACGGCTCGTGGCAACACGTCGAAGACATCGAAAGCATCCGCCAGGACGCAGCCCGGAAAGGGCTCCTGCCGGCCGACGGCAAAATTATGCTTTTCGGAGGATCGGGCGGCGGCGTCCTGGTGCAACAGTACCTCGCCCGGCATGGCGCACAGGTATCGCGCGCATTGATCGAAGTGAGCGGTGCGCCCGACCTCGCCCGGACGCATCATCTCGACACCTACTGCACGTTCGCGGCCGAGATGCAACAACACGCGCCCGAGAGCCTGGACCGGCTCCAATCGGTGCTGGACGCCGGTCGTTTCGATCGGGCCTCTTTGCTGTTCATGCTCCAGCGCATCCCCTACGACTCACTGAACGCCTACGCCATCCAACAACCCCTCATCGACGCCCTCGCCGCCGGCCGGTGGCTACCCTACTTTCGACGGTGGGTATCACCCCCCTCGAATCTCCCGCTGATCAACACCCTGCTGTCGGTCCCCTCGATGGATGCCGCGCGCGTCCGGATGTTCGAGTTGTTGGGCGAAGGTCTGCTGGCCTACAACACGCCGGCCGACCCCCGTTCGCTCAACCTCATGTATGAGTGGACCGGGCCGCTGCTCGCGGATTTCCTCGACGATGTCCGTGCCGGCCGCATCGATGCGCCCCGGTTCGACCTCGGCGATAGCCGGGCCCACTTCAACGGTGAGGTACTCGTGGTGTCCGCGGCGCAGGATCATGTGTACGGCACGGCGGAAGGCCGGCTGCTGGCGGAGGCCTATCCAAACGCCCGCCTCGCGATCTTCGACGACACCCATCGGATGCAGCGGGCGCCGGCCTTTTACCGGCAGTTCCGACAGGCGTTTTTTATGGAGGGGTTGGATAGCCAAGCGTTTCGCTCCCTGATGGACGATCCGAGGCAGCTACACCATGCGCCGCACAACGAGCCCCCTGCCCCTTAATACCTGCCCCTTAAAAACGGCGCAGCAGATACAGGGACAACCGATTCCCGCTTGTCAGATACAACATCGTCCGCCGGTCGAAGGCGTAGTTGGCGCGTACCTGCGTTTGCCCGATCGCATACTCGAGGGCGGCCGTCGCCGAGACGATGCGCTGGGGCTCGGTGAGGCGCTGCTCCCAGTACTGATAGCCGGCCGACGCCCGCAGCCGCAGGCTTGCCAGCACCTCCCACGTCGCGATCCCGTTCAACGCATACAGCGACAACCGGTCCTCCCCCTCCTGGACCCCCCGAGCCACCCCCTCGATACTCAGCGAGGTGGACCGCCACGGGGGCAACCCGAGCGACACGTTGGCCTCGGACGCCGTGTAGTCGATGTTGGTCGATGCGCGTTTCCGATGGCTGAGCGTCAGCCGGAGCATGCCGATCGGCACTCTCCGCTGCATCCGGAAGGAGGTGTTTTGCTGCTGGAAGTCGCCCGTGATGAGCCCTTCGCTCATCGATGTCGAGCGGCGTGAGCGACTGTGCTGCGCCGAGATCCCGTCAATCCGAAGCCCCAGATCCAGGCTGCCGACGGTGCCGCGCTCCTCGGCGGCGATTTCGGGCCGGAATCGGTAACTCACCAGGATGGCGTCGCCCGGGGCAACACGGGAGCCGGCGAGGATCTCGATCTGCACGAGCGCGCCCACGGCGATCAACCGGTAGTCCAACCCTTCGATAAACAGCGTGGTCTCATCACCGCTGAGCACGACCACACTCGGCACCTCGACATCGGTCTGCTCCAGGATGACGAGACCGGTGGGATCTACCGTGTACGATTCGCGGAGCACGGCCACAAAGCGGTCGCCGGCGTCGTCCAGATCTCGCCACAGAAATCCGATCGATCCCCCTCCCGAAAAATAGAACCCGAACGGCAGGTGCACCCCGAACCGGACTTGCGGGCCGGCGGAGGTCGCCGTCTGCATCCCTCCATCAAACCGGTTCATGCTCCGGCTCGCATCGCCCCCGACACCCAGCCACGGCCGGATATCCGAAAACATCGCCCAGGTATACGCCGCGCCCGACGACATCCCACCCAGGCCCTCGGTGTCGTACCGATTCATGCCGAGGCGGGTGTAGGTGGCGGACGAGTGCTGGAGCCGGACGTTTTCCGACCAGCTCGTGCGCTCGTACGGCAGCGTACCGGTCCGGTTCGTCCGCTGGTAGCGGCTCAGCAATTCGCTCCGTTTCCCCCAGCGCAGGGTATGGTTCACATGGAAGCTCTCGGCCCCGAAATCGTTGTCGTAGATCCGGTCGTCGAACGCCGTGCGTTCGTAGGCCAGGTCGATCTTACGGTTGGAGGCTGCCGCCCGGAACGACCGCGAGGCGTCCGACTGCTCGATCGGGGTGAGGGTCGGGCCGATCTGGGTGATGTTGCGGGTGCTCTGGTCGGTGTACGACACGGTGATCGGAAGCAGCCGGTTCTGGATGTGAAGCGTCGGGCTGAACCGGACGGCTTCGAACTCCCCCTGCGTCCCGAATCCGCCCTGGCGCAGGCCGGCGGTCCGAGAATAATGGGTCTGGAGGGATACCGGGCTGGACGCGAAGAGGGTCGCATCGGCCGTGTAGGCCAGGTTGCGCGACGTCAACGGATCCGGGAGATCGGTCGACCGTTGCTGCGTGAAGGTCGGCTGGAATTCAAACCGGTAGCGGAACACCGACGGCCGGCCGATGGACCCGTCGAAAGGCAGCACCACCCACTGGCGGAAGCTGTTCTGGGCGAACGAGCGATCTGTCAGGCCGGCGTTTATCCGCCAGTTGCCGTCATAGCTGGACCCCAACCGGGTCTTCCCGGACACCAGGCGCAGGAGCTGGCTCGTCGCCGGCCGCGCCGCCGCGCCGGCCAGCACGACCAC
>JBGSPJ010000165.1:0-9361 GCA_041738655.1 Rhodothermales bacterium
CGGCCCAGCCGGCCCGGCTGCAAGCGGAGCGGATCGAGCCAGGCCATCGGGAGCAACTCCAGCAGGGGCCGGCCAGTGATCGGATCGGTGTAGTCAATCCCCTGAAGCTGCAGTCCCACTTGCCGCGGATCGTGCCCAAACGGACTCCACCCATCCGGCCATCCCGGACCCCCAAAATCATACAAAAACGACCCATTCAACGCCGCCAGTTGATCCGCCGCCTCGCGATCTGGCAACAGCGCCGGCAGGCTATCGTGAACGACGACGCCGCTCTCGTCGGAGGCGAAGGGGACGAGGCGCGAGAGATCGAGGATGCGACGGACCGGAGGACGCAGCGAATCCGGGCGGACGCCGGCGCTATCGGCGGCCACCGCCCGCAGCGAATCAACCGGCACGCCCTCTGTCGCGAGCGTGTCCACCACTTGAGCACGCGCCGGAGCAACAAGAAAAAGGAGGATGAGGAGAAGGGCGCCTGGCACCCGGCCGTTAGTCGGCCAGTAGACCGAACAGCCGGCTCTCGATGCGGCCGAGCACATCCTGACGGTCTTCTTCGTTGTTGACAAAGTCGTACGAATCGGCATCGATGATGAGCTTGGGGCCGAAGTCATAACGGTCGATCCATTCGTCGTACAGCACATTGAGACGCTCCAGGTATTCGATACGGATGCTCGACTCATAATTTCGCCCGCGCGACTGGATGTGCCGCACGAGGGTCGGAACCGACGCCCGGAGATACACCAGCAGGTCCGGCGGCCGCAGGTAGGAGGTCATGATATGAAAGAGCTCCGTGTAGTTCTCGTAGTCGCGCCGCGACATCAGATCCATCTCGAACAGGTTGCGCGCGAAGATCTCGGCGTCTTCGTAGATCGACCGGTCCTGCGCCACCGGGTTCGGGCCGGCCTCGATCCGACGCTGCTGGTTGAAGCGGCTCGACAGGAAAAACACCTGCAGATTAAACGACCAGCGCCGCATGTTCTCGTAGAAGTCCGACAGGTACGGGTTATCGTCCACCCGTTCGTAGTAGGCGTCCCACTTAAAATGATCACTGACGATCGCCGTGAGCGAGCTCTTGCCCGCCCCGATGTTGCCGGCGATGGCCAGATATTTCTTTTCCTGGTTCGGGGTGGGCGACGCGTACCGGACTGGATCCATCAAACTGCACTACGATCTATGCTAAAATTCCTGCAAGGGGTGATGGATCACTGAAAGGGCCGCGATGTTCCCGACAGCCCACGAGCTTACAAATACCCCAGATTCTCCGCCGCGAATCGGATCGGCTTCAGGTCGAAGTCCGCGTAGAAGTCTTTCGAGTCGCAGGTATTCCCTTCGAGGAGCATCTCGAACTGGTCTGGCGTGATCGGGAGGAGGCCGAGGCGGCCGGCGGTCTGGACGATCGGGCGCACCAGCCACACGGGCTGCTTGATCTGGGGTTTCGGGGCGATGCCCATCCCGCGAGCGATGATGTCCAGGATACGTATGTACGGAAACCGGTCCCGGCCGGCGACGCAGTACGTCTTCCGCTTCGCCCGTTCGTTCGTCAGCGCTTGTACAAAGGCGGACGCCACTTCTTCCACGGAGACCGGCTGCATCTCGTAGAGGCCGTCTCCGAAGACCGGCAGCACGGGAAACGGACGGATAAGCGTGTTCGCGAGCTGGGAGGTGAACTCGGGATGGTCGTCCCCCGGATCGCCGAAGACGACGGACGGGCGGAATACAGTCCATGCCCCGAAGCCGGCGTTGCGGACATATTCTTCCGCCGCCCACTTGCTCGTCTGGTACCCGGAGACGCCGTTCGCCCGCGCGCCGTTGGCGCTCATGTGGATGAACCGGTCGATGCCGTCCTCCCGGGCCTGATCGACGACGTTCCGCGTGGCGTCCGCGTGGAGCGCCTGGAAGGTGACGCCGGCGGACGGCTTCTCCTCGATGATCCCCACGAGGTGGATCACGGCGTCGCAGCCGCGCATCAGACCGGCGAGGGATTTTCGATTCGTCACGTCCCCCTTTACGGTTTCGATGCGTCCGTTACCCGGCATCCGATCCTCGGAGCGGCGGACGAGCAGGCGGACGGTGTGCTCGCGGGCGAGCAGTTCGCGCACTACGTAGGAGCCGACAAAGCCGGTACCTCCGGTCAGGAAGACATGCATGGGTGCCGTTTTTGGTTCAAGGTTCCAGGTATAATACTTCGGACAGTTTACAAATCAGGGCACTGCCGATTGACATATCAGGCCCCTCCTCGATCCGAGGAGGGGCGAGTTCCGACGTCGATTTATCGATGTCGGAACGGGGAGGAGTATTGCCCGGCATCAACGCGGATCATTTTTTTGCAACTCGACCCAAGGGCCGAGTTTGAGAAAATACAGGCAGAGACCGGGATTGCCTTTTGACCCATCCGCCCGGCAACCATTCGCTCCTCCCCATCCCGTCACCGCTTCGCGCCGACGGTATTTGCCCCTCCTCGGATCGAGGAGGGGCCTGATCGCCAGGAACGGCCCAGCTACAAAAAGTGTCCGCAGTATTAAGGTAGAATGTTTAAGGTACTGGCCTCCGGGACCTGGAATCAGGTAACGGTGCGGGCGTCCTGATTACCAAGGAAGCGTTGATCGAACTGGCTCACGCCAAACGAGGTCCCCACGGCAAGGCCGGCGAGGACCATCGGGGCATCGGTTGGGACGGTGCGGATCCGGTTCGCGACTTCCGACAGCGGGACGCTCGTCAGGTGGTTGTCCCGCAGCGCCACCATGTGGCCGTAGCGACCGTCCGCTACCATGGCAGCGGCGTAAGCGCCAAACGCCGTGGCCAGGTTACGGTCGTACGGGGTAGGGGTACCGCCCCGTTGGACGTGACCGAGAATCGTTGTCCGAATTTCGCTCCGCAGGTGGGCATTGAGCTGATGCTCCAACACCTTGCAAATGCCGCCGAGGCGAATGGGGTCCGGGCTGGACTCGACGATGCTCTGGACGACCATCGAGCCGCCCTTGGGCTTGCTCCCCTCGGCCACGCAGATGATGGTGAACCGCTGCCCACCGCTCTCCCGTTCTCTACACACGCGGGCGATCTCGTCGATTTCGTATTCAAATTCGGGGATGAGGATAACATCCGCGCCGCCGGCGACGCCGGCGTACAACGCGATCCAGCCGGCGTAGCGCCCCATCGTCTCCAGGATCATCACCCGATGGTGGCTCTGCGCGGTCGTGTGCAACCGGTCGATCGCCTCGGTCGCGATGGCTACCGCGGAATCGAACCCGAACGTCCGATCCGTCGACGGCAGGTCGTTGTCGATCGTCTTCGGGACGCCGACAATCTTTACCCCAAGCTCCTGCATGCCATGCGCGATCGACATCGTCCCGTCCCCGCCAATCACCACGATGGCGTCCAGCCCGAGCGTGCGGACGAACTTGGCCACCTGGCTGGAGACGTCGGCATCGCCGCGTTTGTAGAAACGAAAGGGATTGGCGCGGTTGCTGGTCCCGAGGATGGTGCCTCCCAGGGTAAGGATCCCGCTGACATCATGATAATCAAGCGGGCGGATGCGCTCCTCGATCAGGCCGAGAAACCCGTCCTCAAACCCGATGACATCGGCGTTATGCTGGATAATGAGGCTTTTTGTGACGGCGCGAACCACGGCATTCAGGCCGGGGCAGTCGCCGCCGCCGGTAAGAAGGCCAACGCGTAACGGTCGGGACATGGACTATCTATCTAAAGAAACAGTGATCGAGTGGAAAGACTTCGGGCTCGAAGATACGGACGGAGGATGGAGGGGATGTTTGAAAATCGTGGCCATTTTAACCGCCGGCTCCCTTCGGTCGATACCAGAGGGGTGATGTGGCCCCCCACCCCCGTTTACCCCCGCCCTCTTGTCCGCAGATCCCTCCGCCGACGCCCAGCTGGTCTTCGCCGGCAGCCTGAGCCACGAGCTTCGCGCCCCGCTGGCGGCGATCCTGGGGTACACGCAGCTGTTGCGCGAGGAGCTTGATGGCCGACTCGAGCCTCATCACCGCGAGTTTTTCCAGACGATCCTGTCGAGCGTCGAGCAATCGCTGGACCTCGTAAACGAGCTGGTGGATTTCTCCCGGATCCTCTCCGGCCGCCACGAACTCCGGATCGCGCCGGTCGCCCTGAACGCCCTGTGCGACGATGTGGTGCACCAGCTCTATCCGCTGGCCGAGCACAAAGGGCTGACGCTGGAGGTTGAAGACGCCGCCGGCCTGCTCTATGTCTCCGCCGACGTCCAGCGCCTCCGCCAGGTGCTCGTCAATCTCATCCAGAACGCCATCAAATACACGGAGCACGGCGAGGTGGTCGTCCATCTGACCGGTGCCGGCGAGCGCGTGGTGATCCAGGTTCGCGACACCGGACGCGGCATAACGGCCGAGTTTCTGCCCCGGCTCTTCGATCGGTTCAGCCGCGAAGAGCGCATGACCGAGGTGATTCAGCAGGGCGCCGGCATCGGCCTGGCCGTCGCTCTCGAATACGTAATGTTGATGGCCGGCACGATCGACGTCCGATCGGCGCCCGGCGAGGGGTCCACGTTCACCATTACCCTGCCCCGGGCCGACCTGCTCACCTGGAAAACCCCCTGAATCCGGCCCACCTCGTATCTGGTACGTTGTTTGGTGGCGTTTGGGGACGCCCCATTTCATCCACCGTCCGCACCCGTCGCGCATGAACCGATTCCTTCTCGGTCTTCTCCTCGCGCTCCCCCTGATCACGCAACCGGCCGCCGGCCAATCGAACCCTCCTTCGGAATTCATCGAAGGGATCGATATGGACCCCGCCGCACCGCAACCCTGGCAACCCGAACACTGGGATCTGACCGTCCACCTGCGCGACCTGGACGCCTACCACGCCCTGCACGAGGTGGAAGCCGCACACGGCGCCGATTGCGGCGCGCCGCCGGCCACGCACAGCGTCCATACCTACGAAGACGCTGTGTTTGTATGCAAGGGCCACATGATGACCGCCATCAACGCGCCGGGCTACGGGGTCATTTACCTCACTCCGGACCGGCTGCTGGATTTCAGCGCCGGCGAAGCGGTCGTCCGTTTCGACATGTCCACCCTCCGATCGACCGGACGCGACTGGATCGATCTCTGGATTTCGCCTTTCGAGGACCATCTCCAGCTTCCGCTCGACGACTGGCTCCCCGACCTTCAGGGGGATCCGCGGCGCAGCATCCACATCCGGATGGATATGCAGTTGGATAATTCGCGCTTCATCGCCCGGCGCATCGATAACCATGAGGCGGAAGAAATCCCGGGCACCGAGGAGAGCTGGCAGGGCTACGAAGCCTTCCTCACGCCCGATGCCCGCCGCCGGGATCAGTTCGAGCTTCGCATCTCGCGCACGCACCTGGCGTTCGGCATGCCGGCGTACGATTTCTGGTGGATCGATACGGATATGCCGGCACTCGACTGGGGCGCCGGGGTCGTCCAGCTCGGCCATCATAGCTACAACCCGACGAAGGATTGCAGCGGACCGTGTGGCCCCACCACCTGGCACTGGGATAATTTCATGCTCTCCCCCGCGACGCCGTTCACCCTGATCCAGGCCGACCAGCGGTACGCCGACGCCACGACAGACGGCATCGTACGTTTCTCAGCGCCGGCGCCAGAACAGGCTTTCCTCCGCTTTACAGGCATTGGCGACGATCTCGCCGTCAGCTTCGACGGTGGGGTATCCTGGCAGCCGGCCATCAAACAGGAGCAGGAAAGCGATATCACCGAGCATTTCGCCTCGTTCTTCATGCCCGTTCCGGCCGGCACCCAGTCGGTCCGGTTTCAGGGTGACGCCTTCTGGGGCGGAGAGTGGCATGTCCGCAATCTCTCGATCTGGAGCGCGGCGTCGTCCACGAGCGTCGGCACCGAGGAGGCATCGCCGGCCGTCAGTAGCCATCACCTGGGGTCGCCCTACCCAAATCCCGGGAACGGCGAGATCTCGATCCCTTTCGAACTCGCCGAATCGGGGCGCGTGCTGATCGAGGCATTCGATCTGTTGGGCCGCCGCCAACGCGTCCTGGTCGACGCCACCCTGCCTGCCGGCTCGCACCAGACCACGGTCGACACAGCAACCCTACCCGCCGGCGCGTACTTCATCCGGATGCAAACCGGGGACACCTATGTGACTCGGGTGGTCGAGGTGAGGAGGTAGGCGGCATTTCCCGAACCCGGGCACGGCAGCCGGCGTAACAGGGCTCCGTCCTCATCCTCTCCGCGCCATGGCCCGACAGTTCGACGTACCTCTTTTTTACCGAAGCCCGCTGATCTCGCGCGTCAAGGCTGCCCGACGCATTTCGGATCCTCGAAAGAAGGATCTAGCGCCCTCGGTGCTCGATTTTGGGCCGGTGCGTTATAAGATTGCCCGCCACTTCGGGTTCTGCTATGGCGTCGAACAGGCCATAGAGATCGCCTACCGCGCCCTCGACGAAAACCCCGGCAAGCGGATTTTTCTCCTCTCGGAGATGATCCACAACCCCCGCGTCAACGACGACCTGCACCAGCGCGGCATCCAGTTTTTACGCACCACCTCCGGCGAGCAACTCATCCCGTTTGACGCCCTCACGGCGGACGACGTGGTGCTCATTCCGGCCTTCGGCGCCTCGGTCGAGATCGAGGCCGACCTCCGCCGGCGTGGCCTGGACACCAAGACCTACGACACGACGTGCCCGTTCGTCGAGAAGGTGTGGAAAAAAAGCCAGCAGATCGGGCAGCAGGCCTATACAGTAGTTGTCCACGGCAAACGCAACCACGAGGAGACGCAGGCAACCTTCTCGCACGCCCGGCAGAATGCGCCCGTGGTTGTGGTGCTGAACATGGACGAAGCGCGGGACCTCGCGCGGGTGATCCGGGGCGAGGCGGATGCCGGCTTCTTCCATAGTCGGTTTGCCGGCAAATACTCGGAAGGGTTCGATCCCGATCGCGATCTGGCCCGCATCGGTGTCGTCAATCAGACGACCATGCTCGCCACCGAGACCCAGGCCATCGCCGCCCTCCTGCGCGATGCCATGGTGAGCCGCTACGGCGCCTCCGACCTGGACGCCCACTTCGCCGACACCAACGACACGCTGTGTTACGCGACGAACGAAAACCAGTCCGCCACCCGCGCCCTCATCGACGACGGGGCGGATGTGGCCCTCATCGTCGGCGGCTTCAACTCGTCCAACACCAGCCACCTCGTGGAGCTATGCCAGGAGGTGATGCCTACGTATTTCGTGCGGGGCGCGGAGGATGTGCACGGGCCGGACCACATCACGCACTTCGATCTCCACCGGCACGCCGAGACGGAAACCCGCGACTGGCTGCCGGCCCACCGCCCCGTCGACATCCTGCTCACCGCCGGCGCCTCCTGCCCCGATGCGCTGCTCGACGAGGTCGTCCGCCGCATCAACGGGTGGTTCGCGGGGGTTCGTGACGAAGATGAGGTGCTGGCGCCGTTCGCGGAGGCAATCCCATGAGGAGTTTATCCGTGTGGCTGATGGTGGTGATGGTGGTGGGATCGTGCGACGTGTTTTCGGCGCGCGAGCCGGAGCCGCCGGCGTCGGAAGGCGGCACCTTCCTCCAGCCCGACACGCCCGAGCAGGTGATCGAAAACATCCTCTCCGCCGTCGAGGAAATGAACGCCCCTAACTACGGCCGCTCCCTGGCGGCGGACCTCATGTTCACTCCCACGGCCGCCGCGCTCGGGCAGGATCCTTCTACCTGGACCTCCTGGAGCAAGGCCGAGGAAGAGCGCTACTTCAGCACCGCCGCGGCCGCCGCGCAGCTCGCCACCGGCCACCGTCTCGTCCTGACCGACCCTTCCGTCTCTGTCATCACCGACGACCGGTTCCAGTACGACGCGACGTACACCCTCACCATCAACCACAGCCGACCCGAGGTGCCCACCGGCGCCCAGGGCCGGCTCATCTGGATCATCACCCAGGGCGACGACGGCCTCTGGAGCCTCAGCGAATGGACGGATCGCGAACTCGGCGGAGCGGTGTCCTGGAGCGACCTCAAGGCGGCGTTTTCGCGATGATGGACCCCATCCGCTCTGCTCACAATGAACGCTGTCGCTGGATCATATAGGCTTTTAAAACGGCACACATCCGCCGCTCAAAATCCGGTCCTCCACGCTTGAAAAACGCAAGTACATCTGCCTCAACACGAAGACTTACCACCGCACGCCGATCCTCGCTCTCTATAAGATCCTGAAGTAACGATATTGTTCTCGCTCATCTTTCCTAGCCTTTCGTGCTGATATGATTCGGATTCGTCCAGAGCGAATCGTGAAAATGGTAGTAATGACACAACAATCAACCAAACATTGTAAAAAGTTGCCATGTGCCCTTCAGTTCCCATTTTCATACCTCGGACAGTTTACCAAGCACATGGCTATCCCAACGAATCTGGCCCCTCCTCGCCTCGAGGAGGGGCAAATCCCGTCGGCGCGAAGCGGTGACGGGATGGGGAGGAGCGAATGGATGCCTGGCGGACGGGCCAAAAGGCGTCCCTAGTCACTACCAGTATTTTCTCAAACTCGGCCGTCAGGTCTAGTTGCAAAAAATGACCTGCGGTGAAGCCAGGCATTACTCCTCCCCGTTTCGACATCGATAAATCGACGTCGAAACTCGCCCCTCCTCGCCTCGAGGAGGGGCCTAATTTGTAAACTATCCGAAGTATTAATTTCAAATAATCGCTTTTTTGCAATCGAGCTATCATGCGATAGCCCCTGTTCATCTCAACACCAGCGCCACCGTCGGATCCAACGGGTAGCGGCCGAACTTCGACCCGTAAATTGCCAATCCGCCCGGCAGGGCTTCGTCGACTTCCAGGCGGATGCGGAACGCGCCTTCAGCGGCGGCTTTCGCCAGTGCCTCGGCGGGGAGGGTGATGGCGAGGCGGTAGCCGTACGAGCCGGCCTCCCGCAGCCGGCGGTCGCGGAGCTGATTGTGCCACGAGAGCACCCCCCGATGATCCGCCGGATCGTCCGGGAGTTCGTAGACCCCCGCCGGCACATCGTTCACAAGCACGCGGACGGAACTCGGGTAACGCTTCGTATCCGTCATCGGGTAGGCGTTGGGGTTCCGGCTCGGGTCGAACGTGCCGCCGCCGAGCATGTAGTCCCCGCTCATCGCGTCCGCGTCGTCGCGGTCTTTCCCGAAAAGCTGTTTCGCCGAGGCCTCGACGAGGAAGGTAGCCCCCTCGACATCGGCGGCCTGGAGATCGGCCGGCCACGCCAGTCGATAGCTGAAGTGCCCGGCTCCGGCGCCGTTCACCTTGAGTCCATCCAATACCTCCCACTGTTTGACCGACCACTCGCTGCCCGCCAGGTCGTCCGCCGCGACACGCACCAGCCGCGTCCGCCGGCCGGCGACGGTCATGGT
>JBGSPJ010000168.1:0-1678 GCA_041738655.1 Rhodothermales bacterium
CTTAGGTCAGCGTGTCGCCGGCAAGCGCGCGCTACGGGTGTTCCGGGGGGGCTGTATGTGCTCATAGCCCCTAAAATGGGGCAACAGCACTCCCCGGACACCTATCTCTTTCAGATTATCAAAGAACGCGTTACATCACAGTGTTAAGGTTTAAGGGGATGGGGACGGCGATGGCATGGAGGTGCTCATCAAGCCCATGAACATTGAACCTGACACGTTAAACTTCTTTACGGAAACCTCCTCAACCGGGTCGTCGAGAGCAGGATTTCCAGGAGCAGGAGGGCAAAGGCCGGCCAGAGGAAAGAGGCGTACCGTTCGGTGTAATCCGTATAGATACGCTCCTCCACCTTGGTTTTTTCGAGTTCGCCGATTTCTTCGTAGATCGTGCTCAGGGCTTCTTTGTTCGTGGCCCGGAAGTACTGCCCGCCGGTTTTTTCGGCGACGGAACTGAGCATCTCTTCATCGATCTCGACGGGCACCATGCGGCGTTGCCGGCCGGCGAAGGGGTGGTCGATGATAAATGGGGCCTCGCCGTGTGCGCCCACGCCGATCGTATAGACGCGGACGCCGACGGCCTGGGCGACGTCGGCTGCCGTCACAGGGTCGATCTCCCCACGGTTATTCTGCCCGTCGGTGAGGAGGATGACGACTTTGCTCTTGGCGTCGGTCTCTTTCAGCCGATTGACGGCCATCGCGAGCGCCGTCCCGATGGCGGTGCCGTCTTCGATGACGCCCACTTCCACCTCGGCGAGCATCTGCTGGAGGAAACTGTAGTCGAGCGTCAACGGCGCCTGGGTGAACGCCTTGGCGGCAAAGACGACGAGCCCGACGCGGTCGGATATGCGGCCCTTCACGAACTCGCTGGCCACCTCGCGGGCGGCCTCGAATCGGTTGGGCTCGAAGTCCTGCGCCCGCATGGACGTAGAGGTATCCAGCACCATGATGATATCGACGCCTTCGGCGAACCGTTCGACGATCGTGTCGCGGTCCTGCGGGCGGGCCAGGGCCAGGATCGCGAGGGTGAACGCGCCGAGGCGGAGCAGCACAGGGATCCCGCGCAGGTAGCTCCAGACGGATCGCGGCGCGGCCTTCGCGCCGGCGATGTTGCTGAAGCGAAGTCCTGCGTTTTTACGTCGCGCGCGCCAGTATTCCCAGGCGCCGACCAGCGGCACGAGGGCGAGCAGTACGAGCCAGTAGGGTTGCGCGAATTCCATGGATCTGTTTCCTGAGCGCTTCGGACGCGGGGTTCGTCAGGCCGGGGTCTGTGTAGGCTGTGCCTCGGGGGTCGAGGGTGGCGCGGGGGGTGTCATCGCTCCTTCGATGCTTTCGATCAACGCACGCGTGCGGGCGAGCGCCTCCTGGCCGACGTGCGGCGGAGGCAGCAGGTCCGCAAACTTGACAAGGTCCATTACACGGAAGATCTGCTGGGCTTTGGGCAGGGCCTCCTCCGGGATGACCCTGGCTTCGACGCGGCGTTTCAGCATGGTCACGAGCTCGACCGTCGTGGATTCCATCGCCGGCATCCGGAGCCGACGCGAGAAATAGATGCGGAGGATCTCGGAGAGCTCGACATAATACGGTTTGATGCCCTTGAGATCGTTCAGATCCGCGCGTTTTTGGAGTTCGCCCAGCCGCCGCATGGCGTACGCGTAGGGGGCCTCGGCCGGCACGGGCGCCG
>JBGSPJ010000172.1:0-13397 GCA_041738655.1 Rhodothermales bacterium
GATGCCGGGGCGACCGGCAGCGTCACGGCGTGCGCGGCGATCTCCGTGATCGGGAGGTCGGGGACGGCGTCGAAGGCCCTGAAACCAGCCGGGTTCGCGTGGTACGCAAACTCGGTGTAGGGCCGGTCGAACTTGCGCCAGAGGAGACGGGCGCGGACAGTGAGTTTACGCCCGGCCAGCGCCTCGGGGACGCGGAACGTGTAGTGCGCGAGGTCGGCCGTGCCGGGTCCGATCACGTTGGCATAGACGGTCGTGTGGATGTCCTGCGCATTGCGCTTCTGGATCGGGTTGGAGTTTTTATCCACCATGACCGCTTTAAACGTGTGCGCCATGGGGTCCAGATGCCCGTCGGCCCCGATGGCGCCGCTGATGGCGAGGGTAGCGCCGGCGTCGTCGGAGACCGTGAATTCCAGCCAGCCCTCGTTCGAGTCGTTCGTGCCGCCCGGGAAGGTATGCCCCACGCCCTGGTTGCGGACGACGACATCGACGGTCACTTCTTCGCCGGCCGGCAGCGGAGGCAGGGCGCCGGCGAGGTCCATGATGGGTTCAGGATACGAGGCGCTCGAAAGAGCGAACACCTCCACTCGCAGCTTCTCGCTACGCAGGAAAGCCTCGATGCGCTCGATCGTTTCCGTGTCCCCGCGGAGGTACGGGAGGGCGGTGTTGACGGCGATGAAGCGGTGGGACTTCACCATCCCGTCGCGCGCCGAGACGTCGCCGAGGGGCGCCGGCTCGAAGGGCATGTGGCAATCCTGGCAGACGCGTTTGACGGGTGGGAGGTAAAACGTGCGGGCCGCGTTCAGGGCCACGCCGCTGTCGTGCCAGTTGTCGTATTCGTTTTGACCGCGGAGCCATCGGTAGTTATTCAGCGGCTCGCGCAGGCTCACCTTGTGGCACGTGGCGCAGTACTCGCTCGTTCGGAAAAACGGCTTGAGCATCTGGCGCATGTGAACGGTCGGCTTGGCCTTCAGCGCGGCATCGTGGAGCATTGCGCCGACCGTGCCGGTGCGAGCCGTGGCGAAGAGGTAGGGGTCTTCTTGCTCGTCGGCGATGTTGTAGTTGCCGTTGCCGGTACGGTCGTGGATCGTGTCGATGGCGTGGCAGGCGAGGCAGGTGAGGCCGGCCTGCGCCTCGGCTTTGGTCCGGTCGATGGGCTGGTTCATCTTGCCGGCGAGCATGAGCGCCGGGTCGTGGCAGCCGCTGCACCATTTGCTCTTCGCCCGCCCGACGCCATCGGCGCCGATGTCGGGGAAGGAGGCGATGTGGCGTTCGACCCACGGATTGGGCTCGACCGCGTTGGCGCGCATGTCTTCGAGGGTGGCCTCGTAGAACGGGTTGTTGAAGGAGGCGAAACGGTGGGCGGAGTCCTCCCACTGGGCGACAACATCGGCGTGGCACCGCTGGCAGGTCTCTGCTCCGATGGGGGTATCCTTGACGAACCCGTATCGGGCGATCTCATCCAACAGCACTTCCTGGGCCCCGATGTCGTCGCGGGTGATGATACGGGAGGGGAGGTAGCCACCCGACGTCGTGGTGGTGGCGGCGGGGAAGAAGGGGCTTTCGGGTGGGACGTAGCCGGCCGGCACGAACCCATCGCCGGCGAACGAAGCAGCATCGCGGTCGCGCGCGCCGGGTCCCGTATGCAGGCCCTGCTCCATGGCCATCCGGGCTTCGTCGGTGAGGACGATGTCGCGGTTGGTGAAGCTGTGCCAGACCACAAGCACCAGCAAGAGGGAGGCGACGGCCCCGGCGAATCGCCAGTGGGCCTGTACAGCGGGGCGGTTGCTCCGGCTCCGGAGGCGATGCAACACATAGGCGGCCGGTGCGGCGATGGCGCAGATCACATGCAGCCACCACGCCCAGCTGTTGTCGCGGCTGGCGGAGGAGGAAAGGATGAAGAGCCCGGTGACGGCGAGGACCAGGCCGAGCGCCATGTAGGCGATGCCGGTGAGCCCGCTGGGCCGTTTGTAGCGCTTCCAGACCTGGGGGAGGTGGCCGATTCCGAAGGCCAGCATGAGCGCCACGGCGAGGAGTCCAACGCCCGTGTGCGAGAGCACCATCGCCTGGAAGAGCGCCGGCAGGGACGTCTCGCCGGCGGCGAAAAACGTCCATCCGAGGACATCCGCGAACCGGTTTGCCAGCAAATACAGCGTATTCGCCAGCATGAAAACGGCCAGGGCCAGGGCGACTCGGAGCACCCATCGCAACGGCTGGGAGACGAACCAGCGGTCCTTGCGCGGTCCATCCGGGGGTGAGGTGGGACCAGTCATGTCGATACAGAGCTTGCTTGCAGTACGCCGATCAACCTACTAAAATCCCCCCCAATAAAAAAGGGGTAGCAGGCGAACCCGCTACCCCTTTAATAATGCCCCTCACGGACAAAAGAGACGAATTACCGGATCGTCACCGGACGGGAGACCGTGCCTTCGTCGCCCGATACGCGGACCAGGTAGACGCCTGACGCCAGCTTGCTGGTATCGATCGAGACGTTTTTCTGGAACGCCGGCGCGCGCTGAGTAAGGACTTCCTGACCCAGGACGTTGAAGACTTCGAGCGTCACGCCCGATTTCCCGCCGTCAACGGCCACGTTCAGCCGGCGGCTGGCGCCGACCGGGTTCGGGTAGACATCGATGTCGAAGCCCTGCGCGAGCGACGGCGTGTCGACGCTGACTGCAGTGCCTTCGAAGAACTGCGTCGCTTCGAGGAACACGTCCTCCGCGATCGCCTGGCCGAGCCGGCGGCCCGGGATGTCGTCGATCGGGGGATGGATGCCGCCCCAGATGCGGGAGAGGCTCGTCTCATCCGACGCGTCGCGGTAGGTCGCCCACTGGAGCGTAATGTCCACGCTGGGGCCGTCCTCAAACACGAGGTACTCGCTGGCCGTGAAGTGGAATTCGCCGAGGCCTCCGGGGAAGTACTCGTCGCCCGTGAACATCGTCAGGATTTCCGACGCGGCGCGGGAGAAGGTCGAGTGCCCCGAGACGTAGCCGGCGAACGGCGGCGTCACGAAGGTAGCGGCCTGGTACGGGCGCCATTCGGAGGCGAGGATCCAATCCACGCCGGCAACATCCGTCGCGGGATTGGCGACGGCTTCGGCGCCGCGCCAGGAGTAGATCTTGATCTTGCCAACGTTGACATTGCCTTCGCCGGCCAGCGGGTCGCCTTCTTCGATGACCTCGATGTAACCGTCATAAAGCGGGATACCCGACGGCGAGTAGTTCGCCAGGGTCGTGTCCGTGCTCTGGCCGCGTTCGGCCATGGCGCGGATGGCCGAGGCCGGCCGCACATAGTCTTCGTAGCTCTTGAGGCCCCAAACGGTGACGGCTACGTCGTGCACGGCGGCGCCGAGCATGAAATAGCCCTTTACGTCCCATTCGAGATCTTCGACAACATCACCTACGCCACCAAATTTCTTGATGAGCGCGGGGTGTTCGTTGACTTGGTTCAGGATGGTAAACCAGTGGCCCGGAGGCGTTTCGGAACGGGGGCCGTCCGCCCAGAACTCGGCCAGTACACGGGCCCAGTCGCCGCGCGGTACCATTTCGGGCTCATACGGCATGCCGGTGTAGGGGTTCACGGCGTGGCCCTGGCCCGCCGTCACGTAGCCTTCGAACAGGTCGTAGAATTCCTTGTATTCGTCAAACGTGGTCGGGTAGCTGTCAAACGGGTTATTGCCCCGCGAGGCCGGGGAGATGTCCCACATCACGCCGTCGCTCGGGTCCAGGTGCGACGACCAGATGATGTCCACGACGAAGTTCCACTTGTAGAACTCGGATTCCTCGTCGTTGCCGGCTTCCGTCAACTTGGGCGGGGCGCCGGGGTAGTTGTACACCGGGTACGACACGCCATTGCGCTCTTTGATTTCCAGAGCGTCTGGATCCAGAGCAAACGGCACAACCGAGCTCCAGTGTGGCGTCAGGAAGCCCTGGGGCGTGACCGGAACCGGGTTGCCGTTTTCATCCAGCGTATGGGTGAGGGAGATCGGCTGCCAGTAGTTCGGGTCTGTAATGCCCGTCGCTTCCAGGTCCATGATGAGCGGACCGTTAACCGGCGCGTAGGCGATTTCGGTGCCGTAGGCGTAGTTGTTTTGCTCGTTCGAACCGTCCTGGAGGCCGGCGTCGATCATGCACTGGGCAATGTAGTTACCCAGCTCGGCCGGGCCGCCCGTGGCGTAGTCGGTCGATTCATTGGTTATGTCGTAGCCGAGCGTGTCCATCAACGCGTCGAAACGCGCCTGGGACGTGGCGGCATTCGGAGACAGCGAAAACCGGTGCGAAAGGATCCGGTAGGCGCCATAGCTGATTGTCTCGTTACGCGCGGCGGCTACGTCGGTCGGGACCGCAACGCCCTCGAAGTCGCAGGCATGCCCGCCGAAGGTGTTGCCGAGAACAAAGGTCTTCGCGGTCTCGTCGTACGCGGCCCAGCCATCGTACATCACGGCCGAGACGTGGAACAGGTTACGGGCGTGGACCGTCGGCCGGCCCACATCGACCCGGATAGCGTCCAGCTGCTCGTCATTCCATTGACGGGCCACGGATAGATCTTGAGCCTGGGAAGCCAGCGGGGCGGATCCGATGACGCAGGCGATCGCCCAGCGGGAAATCCGCGAAGCGAAGGAAGAGGGTGCAGGAATACCTGCTCCTCTTCCCTTCAGTCGTAGGGAAGTCGTCATAATGCGTGCAGTACTGAGTGATTGATTGATAGCTTGCAGGTCGGACGGAGAACTGAAATCGTCCATCGAGGGGCAATCGGTCCCTACGCTATCGGCTCTGAGGCGTTAGCCTATAGTCAGTAGGGTAGACCTGAAGAATATGCAGTACGTTCGTAGCATCGGGTAGAGCGTACGAGCGGCAAATTGTAAAGAATTTGTAAAGAGACTTATTTTTCTGTAACGTTATCCAGCCAATGATCATGTCGAGAGGAGAACTAGCGAGATCATAAAATGACGAGCAGGTGTGTGGTGACGCCACCCGGGCCGGCGACTCGGATGTAATACACGCCGGCCGCCAGACCGGCGAGATCCAGTCGCCCGACCTTGTTTTCGTCCGGGAGGGTCTCGCGCACGATCTGGCCGAGGCCATTAAGCAGCCTGATAGAATCTCGGGTCGAGCGATCGGGCAGGGTGATGGTGACCGAGCTGTTTCGGGAGGCGGGATTGGGGTAGACCTCGATCGGGGATGGGGATCCGGTCGTGAGCGCTATAGATGTTTGGGTTTGACCGGAAAAGTACCGTTCGGCGAGGGCGAAGGCCTGAACCCCGATGGCCGCGCCGATGCGCCGGCCCGGGATGTCGTCCACCGGGGGATGGATTCCTCCCCAGATCCGTGAGAGGCTGGTCTGATCCGAGGCATCCCTGTAGGTCGCCCACTGGAGGGTCACGTCGACGCTCGGGCCGTCTTCGAAGACAAGGAACTCGCCGGCAGGGGCGTGGAATTCGCCCAGCCCGCCCGGGAAATAGGGGTCGCCGGTGAGGAGCGTGAGCAGCTCCGCGGCGGCTCGCGAGAACGTGGAGTGGCCAGAGATGAAGCCGGCGAAGGGCGGCGTGACGAACGAAGGACGCTGGTAGGGCCACCAATCGCTGGCGAGGATCCAGCCGGCCCCGGCGCGATCCGTGGCTGGATCGACGATCCGGTCGTGACCGCGCCAGGCGAACAGTTTGATGGCGCCGATCTGCTCACCATTCGGGCCGGCGAGGGAGTCGCCGGGGAGCACGGATTCGATCAGGCCGTCGATGAGGAGGATCCCGTCGGGGGTGAAGCGCGGAAGGGCGGGGTCGGAGCTTTGTCCGCGCTCGGCCATGGATCGGATGGCCGAGATGGGCCGGATGTAGTCGTACCACCCTTTGATGCCCCACGCCGCGATGGCGGCGTCGTGCAGGGCGCCGCCGAGGGCAAAATAGGCTTTGGCGTCCCACTCGAAGGCTTCGATCATCGGGCCGGCGCCCCGGAAGCGGCGTTGGAACGCGGGATGATCGTGGACCTTGTTCAGGATGGTGTACCAGTGGCCGGGCGGCGTCTCGGAGTCGGGGCCATCGGCCCAGAACTCGGCCAGGACGCGCGTATAGTCGCCTCGAGGTACGATTTGGGGCGTGTAGGGCAGCCCGGTCACCGGGTTGAGCGGATGGCCCGGGCTTCCGTCGCCTCCGTTGGCCAGATCGAAGAAATCGGGATACGATTCCGGGGCATCGGGCCAGCCGGCCAGGTTGCCGATGGAGGCCGGCGAGATGTCCCAGAGGACGCCGTCGGTGGGGTCGAGATGAGCCGACCAGGCGGTGACGAGGGCAAAATTCCAGAGGTAGGCGTCGCCGCCGTCGGGCGCGATGCGAGGCGGAGCGCCGGGGTCGAAGTACACCGGGTAAGGGAAGCCGCCGCGCTGAAAATCCGTGCGATCGGTGGGCATCAGGGCAAACGGGTTGACCTGTCCCCATTCCGGACTCAGGAATTCAGGCGTGGCGCGGGGAATTACGTTTCCGCTCTGGTCGATGAACACCTCGAGCGTAAGCGGTTGCCAGCGGTTGGGGTCGGTCAGGCCGGTCGGATTCCGGGTGGCCAGCACGAGGGGTGGATTGACGGGCGCGTAGTCGCGGTTGGTGTAGCCATCGGCTTCGTTGGCGCCGTCCTGCAAGCCGTAATCGATGTAGCAGCGGGCGATGTAGTTACCCAGCGCGGCGGCGGATCCACCGGTATAATCGGTAGAGAAGATGACCGGCGAATAGCCGCCGGCACGGAGTACGGAATCGGCCAGGGCGAAGGTGGGTTCGGCATCGGGCGCATTGCGGAACCGGTGCCGGATGAGGCGATAGGCCGCATAGTAGGCGGCTTCGGTGCGAGCCTCGTCGATGTTCGCGGGGACTGGAACTCCCTCGAACGGGCAGTCGAATCCATGGAGGGTTTTTCCGAGAAGGTAGGTATCGGCCTCCGCGTCGAACGCGGCCCAGGCATCGTATAGGGCGCCCGAAAGGTGGAACAGGTTCCGGGCATGGACGGTCGGCCGGGCGAAGTCGTTGCGGATGGCCTCGAGGAGGACTTCGTTCCAGATACGGGGTGGCGATGGCTGGGCATTCAACGATGCCTGAGGCAGGAGGAGGATGAGGCCGGCAAGCCGCAGGGCCAGCGTCATCCTGGCAAAGGGGTGAGCGCGCATGGTGTGGGGGGCTGTTGGCCACGCAAGATACGCGGTGGATGATACGAATTCCTGCCTGGCCCTCGTCTGGATGCACGCGAGGAGGGTTCCATGACCCATTCAATGGGAGAGGTGCTTGACCACGACCATGGCGCGCAGTATGCTAAGAGCGCCCCCGTCATCGCGCTCATCCAGCTTTCCCATGGAACAACCCGAATTCAAGGCCACCGTTCTGGATGCCTCGCGCCGGCTGCTGTTGGAACAGGGTTTCGACCACGTTTCAATGCGTAAGATCGCCGCCGAAGTGGGGTGTAAGGCGTCTACGCTCTACTATTATTTTCGGAACAAGGAGGAAATCGTCGCGGCGCTGGTCGAGGAGGGGACGCGGTTGCATTACCGTATTTCGAGGGAGATCGCCCGCAAACATGTGAATCCGATGCTGCGGTTCGAGGCGTTGTTGTGGACGTCGCTCGAATTCGGGCTGAACAATCCGGCACTGTTCGAGATCCTGGTGATGTCGCCGGCTGCCGGCGGCGATGGGCCGCATCGAGGGGATTCGTTGATGCCCGGGCACGACCTGGCCACGGAGGCTTTACGCGACTGCGCCGCGCAGGGACTGGCGTCCGTGGAGGACCCCGGCGTCACCTGTGCGGCGTGTTTCGCGATGCTCAATGGCGTGGTCTACAGCCTGCTCCATGACCGGATCCCCCCTGGAATCCCCCCGGATCGGGTGAAGCGGGACGCTGTGAAGCGGATTATGAGCAGCCTGAGAGGATGAGCGATTAGCGAAGAGCGATTAGCGAAGAGCGATTAGCGAAGAGCGATTAGCGAAGAGCGATTAGCGATTAGCGATTAGCGATTAGCGATTAGCGAAGAGCGATTAAGCGATTAGACGAAAAGTGATTAAACGAAAAAGCGATAAGCGATCAAGAATTGAAAAATCTCAATCCCCATCGCTAATCGCTAATCGCTAATCGTCTATTCGCTATTCGCCAATCACCCCCGTCGTTGCCCGCTGGCTTCGGGGCGCCGGCGGTTTCCGCTCGGTTTCTGGTGGTTCCGCGCGCCGCGTCCCGGGGCATGGCTGTGCTCGGAGCGGCGGGGTTCCTCGAAGTGGCGGTCGGCAAACGGAGCGTACGCCACGCGTTCGATCTTGTGGCCGGTATAGGATTCGATCTGGCGCAGGTAGTCCAGTTCGTCCCGCGTCACAAACGTGATGGCGCGGCCGGTGGCTTCGGCGCGGCCCGTGCGGCCGATCCGGTGGATGTAGCTCTCGGGTAGGTTCGGCGTGTCGTAGTTGATCACGTGCGAGATCCCGTCCACGTCGATGCCGCGGGCGGCGATGTCCGTGGCGACGAGTACCCGGTAGCGACCGAGCTTGAAGCCTTGGAGCGCTTTCTGGCGCTGGGCCTGGCTGCGGTTGGAGTGGATGGCGACGGCCGAGTAGCCCTCGATGTTGAGCCGGCGCGTGATGCGGTCGGCGCGGTGTTTCGTCCGCGTGAACACGATGACGTTGTTGACGTCTTCGGTTTCGAGAACGTGATAGAGCAGGTCGATCTTCGAGGCTTCATCGATCAGGCTGGCGGCCTGTTCGACCGTGTCGGCCGGGTTGCGGCGCTGCCCAATCTCGATAAACTGCGGCTTGTTCAGGATGCTGTCCGCCAACTGGCGAACCGGTCCGTGCATGGTCGCGGAGAAGAGCAGCGTCTGCCGTTTCTTGGGCGTGGCGGCGACGATCTTGCGGACGTCGTTGATGAAGCCCATGTCGAGCATCCGGTCGGCCTCATCGAGGATGAGGGCTTCGCAGTGCGCGAGTGAGATGCTGCCGCGTTCGAGGTGGTCGAGGAGCCGGCCCGGCGTGGCGACCACGATATCGGCGCCCTTGCGGAGGCCCATGAACTGCGGGTGCATCCCGACGCCGCCGTAGATCGGCAGGCTGCGGAACGGGGTGAATTTGCCGTAGGTGCGGACGGCCTCGTCTACCTGCAGCGCGAGTTCGCGCGTCGGGGTGACGACGAGAACGCGGACGCGGCGCGGGCCTTGCGGGCGGGGCCCGGCGACCAGGCGGTCGAGGATCGGAAGCACGAAGGCCGCCGTCTTGCCGGTGCCCGTCTGGGCGCAGCCGATGAGGTCGCCTCCTTCGAGGATGACGGGGATGGCGGCCTGCTGAATGGGCGTAGGTGTCGTGTAACCAGACGCCTGAACGCCACGCAGGACGTCCTGGCTCAGGTTGAGCTGATCAAAGGTCATGTATAATAGGGTAGAGGAATCCGGCTAGCGCTAGGCGCAATTGACGCGCTGGAGGGTATCGAGCGTCGGGCAGAAAGGATACTGCGCGGCACCGGAGTGCCGGCGCGAAAAGCTCGATGGGTTTTATCCGAACGAAGGGAATCAGGTGCGTAGGGCACCGAATAATCGTCTTGAATAGAACAGGCGCGTCGATTTCCTGCACGGGCCGCCTGGTTCACAGGGCAATCCCTTGGTCCTTTCTCAAATACGACGCGCCCCAGTACATCCCGGAAAGCAGTGAACTAAAAGCCGCTTCCGAATGAGTGTAGACGGGAACGGTGTGAATGGGGGCTTACACGGAGTATCATCGGTTTTGTTTTCGCCTCAAGCCGACTTCCACGCATTCCGTTGCCTGGAAGGGCTTCCGCGGGGCAATTCTTCATGCGACCCGCTTGAAACCGGAAAGGGGAAACCTGTACCTTTTTGTCCCTCACCACCGCATCCCGTCCGAACACACATGTTAGTCATCCTCCATCCGAACATCGACGAGACGTCCGACGCGTTTCTTCATACCTGGAAACACCTCATCGAGCTGCCCGGGATCGAGGTGAAGAAGCACCTCGTCAGCGGCGAGTTGCAAGTGCTCACGGAAATCTATCTAATTGGCAACACGGCGGCGTTGGCGATCGAGGACATCCAGGCGCTTCCGGGCGTCGAGCGGGTTATCCGCATCTCGGAGGAGTACCGTATGATCGGACGGCACAAGGACGACCGGCGATCGATCGGCTTCTCCTATAACGGGGTCACGTTCAACCAGGATAACCTGCACATTTTCGCCGGCCTTTGCGCGGTGGATACGGCCGAACATGTCGAACGGATGATGCAGGCCCTCCAGGCGCACGGCCAGGTCTGCACCCGGATGGGCGCCTATAAGCCGCGTACGAATCCGTACTCGTTCCAGGGCCACGGGAAGGATTGCCTGCCCTACGTGTTCGAACTCGCCGGCGAATACGGGATCAAGGTGATCGCGATGGAGATCACCCACGAGAGCCACATCGAGGAAATCGACACCGCGCTCGAGCGGCTGGGCCGGCCAACCGGCGTCATGCTCCAGGTGGGCACGCGGAATACGCAGAACTTCGAGCTGCTCAAGTTTATCGGCCGGCAGCAGACGTACCCGGTACTCTTTAAACGCGGCTTCGGCATCTCACTCGCCGAGTCGCTCAACGCGGCCGAATACCTGGCCACCTACGGCAACTCCCGCATCATCTTCTGCCTGCGCGGCATGAAAGCCTCGTTTGCGAGCCCGCACCGAAATATGGTGGACTTCGCCCACGTGCCGGTCCTCAAACGCCTCACTCGCCTGCCGGTCTGTGTCGACCCATCACACTCCGTCGGCACCCGTCAGGCCGCGCCCGATGGTATGCTGGACCTGTTCCACGTCACCGCGCAGGGTATCATTTCGGGCGCCAACATGGTGCTGGTGGACTTCCACCCCGAGCCCAGCAAGGCGCTCGTCGACGGCCCCCAGGCGCTGCTTCTGGAAGAACTGCCGTACTTCCTGGAAGACGTGCGGATCGCCCGAGAAGCCTACGAAAAACGCCGCGCGCTCACGGAACGGTATAAGGTTTAAGGTTATAGGAGGTGACCTTGAACGTTAAACCTCAAACCTTGAACCTTCCGTCGCCGCCCGTTTGTCCTTCAAGTAGAGGTACAACGAGTAGCCGACCGGCACAAGGGACAGGATCAGGATACCCGTCATGAACACCCAGAAGTAGATGGCAACGGGGATAAAAAACCATAACGCGATCATCGCCAGTGAGCCGAAAACCCAGAGTTTCCCGCCCAGCCGATGCGTCCGCCGCCAGTTTTCGGGGGATTCGAGCGTCCAGGGCGTGCGGATTCCAATGAAGTAGTTGGGCTTCATCGTGGCCATGAAGTTGCCCATCGTCAGGAAAAGCACACTCAGCAAAAGGTACACGGCGCTGGAGGTGTTGATCGGATACGCGAGCCAGCTCAGGCAGATGATGCCGAATATCCCGGTCATCATCGTAGGGATGATCAACCGGAAGGCCCGCACCCCCTTCTGGAACGGGTCGATCCGGCGCTTGGGATCCATCCAGGGAATCGCGAGCAACAGGAGATAGATCCCCAGTCCGATGAGTGGCATCATCCAGACACCGAAGCCCTTCGAGTCATAGCGGTCGACCTCTCCCCGCATATTCCAGTGCATCGGCAGTTCGGCCGGGAGGCGATCCCACACTACGGCGAGTACAATAAACGGCAGGGTTACAACCAGCCACGCCGGCCAGTCGGATTTAATCAATTCACGCAGCTTCATGGTGATTCGAATCCCCGTTGGATTGGGTGAGTGTCAACAGCCACTTCAAGGTGTCGTCGAGCACGGTGGTATTGAGCGAATACCGGATGAACTGTCCCTCGCGCAGCGCCTCGATCAGGCCGGCCTGCTTCAACAGGTCGAGATGATGCGAGATACTCGGCTTGCTGATCTGGAAGGCATCGGCGATCTCGCCGGCGGTCAGGTCCGCCTGCTTCAGCATGTCCAGGATCGCCCGCCGGGTCGGGTCGTTCAGCGCTTTGAAGACCGTGTTCATTTTGATATTTAGTCAATTGTCTAATTAATACGCCCTGTTTTTGCATAGGTTGCGAGGCGACGAGAACTTTTTCCAGGCCGGGTGTTTCGCCGTTGCGTCAAAGACGTTGAACGTTGCACGTTACCTGAAATAGCGCAAAACGCCCGACAACCCTCCGTTTTGTACACGATTCAACTTTTCACTTTTCACTTTTCACTTTTCACTTTTCGCTTTTTCCTTGAACTCCCCCTACATCCACTTCACTCGCCCGGAATGGGCTGCCTTGCGTGACGATACGCCCCTGACGCTGTCGGAGGCGGATCTGGAGCATCTGCGGGGCCTTAATGTGGACCTGTCGCTTGGCGAGGTGGTCGAGGTGTACCTGCCGCTCTCCCGACTGCTGAATCTCTATGTCGCGGCCGTCCAGCGTCTGCATCGGGCCACGGCTACGTTTCTGGGGGATCCGGCGGCGAAGGTGCCGTATCTCATCGGCCTCGCCGGCAGCGTGGCGGTGGGTAAAAGCACCACGGCCCGCATCCTCCAGGCCCTGCTTTCCCGTTGGCCGGATCACCCCCGGGTGGATCTCGTGACGACGGACGGGTTCCTCTACCCGAACGCGAAGCTGGAGGCGCTGGGGCTGATGAAACGAAAGGGGTTTCCAGAAAGCTACGATCAGCGCCAGCTTGTCGCGTTCGTCGCCGCGCTCAAAGCCGGCGAACCCGTCGTCCAGGCGCCCATCTACTCCCACCATACCTACGACATCCTGCCCGGCGAACGGCTTGATATCCGCCAGCCGGACATCGTAATCCTCGAGGGCATCAATGTCCTCCAAACGCCGCGCCTGCCGGCGGAAGGACGGCCGCCGGTGTATGTATCGGACTTCTTCGATTTCTCGATCTACGTAGACGCCGACCCCGCCCTCATCCAACAGTGGTTCCTCGAACGATTTCATACGCTCCGGCGGACGGCTTTTCGAGACCCCTCGTCGTACTTTCACCGATACACGACGCTCTCGCTGGAGGAAGCTGACGCTTTTGCCCAGACGATCTGGCGCGAGATCAACGCCCGCAATCTCACCGAAAATATCGCCCCCACCCGCTACCGCGCGGACCTCGTCCTCCGCAAAGGCCCCGGGCATGCAGTGGAAGAGGTGAGGTTGAGGAAGTTGTAATGAGTATGGGAGAATGGGGGGATGGGAGGATCCACACATCCATACCCACACACCCACATACACCCACACCCACATACTCCCAAACTCCCACACCCCGATGCCCCTCCTCTTCGACGCCCACCTGGACCTCGCGTGGAACGCGGTGTCGTACAATCGCGATCTGACGCTCTCTGTCGCCGAATTGCGCCGGCGCGAGGCGCATATGACCGATGTGCCCGGCCGCGGTCGCTGCACGACCTCGTTGCCGGAGCTGGTAGCCGCCGGCGTCGCCGTGAGCGTCG
>JBGSPJ010000191.1:0-6191 GCA_041738655.1 Rhodothermales bacterium
CGGCCCAGAGATCCCGACGATCGAGCCGGCGCGAGCCGGCATCGATGGACGGTACGTTTGGGTCGGCTGACCCCGTTTCACCACAGACACATTATCCCCATGCTCATTTCTCCACTCAGCACCTCGTTTGATCAGCAGGCAACGTCCTCGCCGGTCAGCAACGAGACGATGGATCGCGACGACTTCCTGTTGCTCCTCGTGACCCAGCTCAGCAACCAGGACCCGCTCAACCCGATGGATGGGCAGCAGTTCGCCGCCCAGCTGGCGCAGTTCTCTTCGCTTGAGCAGCTCATCAACATCAACGACGGCATGGCGACCAACGCCCAGCTGAACGGGTTGTTGGCGCAGAGCATCAACTCCGGCGTCGCGGCCGGCCTGATCGGCAAGGAAGTCGAAGCCGTCGGCGACACGCTCACCTTCAACGGCGAGCAGGGCCAGTCGATGCACTACGAACTGGAGCACGCCGCGTCGGCTGTTTCGATCGACATCTTCGACGAAGCCGGCCGCAAGGTGCGGACGATCGACGCCGGCGCCCAGGGCAAGGGCGAACGGAGCGCCGCCTGGGATGGCAAGGACGAAGCCGGCGAAACGGTGCCGGCCGGCAAGTACACGTTCAAGGTCAACGCCACCGACAACACCGGCGCCAGCATCACGGCCACGCACCTCATGCGCGGTACCGTGGATCGCGTCAGCTTCAGCCAGGAAGGCATCCTGCTGTGGATCGGCAACGAGTCCATCGTGATGGGCAACGTCCGGTCCGTGATTGGATGATTCGGTTTACGGTTTAACGTTCAAGGTTTAAGGCTCAAAGCCACTGTTCACTTTGCACTTTTCACTTTGCACTTTTCACTTTGCATTTCTTTAGCTCGCACTTCACTCGTTAACACACCATACACATGATCCGTTCATTAGGTAGTGGAGTCTCCGGACTCGTCAATCACCAGACCCGCATGGATGTTGTAGGTAACAACATCGCCAACGTCAACACCATTGCGTTTAAGCGGAGCCGCACCGCGTTTAACGAGCTGCTGGCCCAGGAGGTGTCCAGCAACTCGTTTAACTCCTCGTTTGTCGGGCTCGGCATCGGGCTCAATTCGATCGACGTGAGTTGGACGCAGGGCGCGCTCGAGACGACGAACAACGCGACTGACCTCGCGATCAACGGCGACGGCTTCTTCATCGTCCGCGACGGGCAGCGGGAGATGCTTACCCGCGCCGGCAACTTCGCCTTCAACCGCGCCGGCGAGCTCGTCACGGCCAGCGGCCTCAACGTCCAGGGATTCGCCATCGACACCGCGACCGGGCTGCCCGACATGACCCGCGTGAACGACATCACCGTCGATCTCGCGGCCGTGTCGCCGCCCCGGTATACCTCCGACGTGTCGATCGCCGGCAACCTCGACGCCGCGATGTCCGACAACGGCGGCGTCAACCCGGACACGTACGAGATGTCCACCGTCGTCTACGACGAGCAGGGCAACAAGTACTCGATGATCTTCTCGTTTGAGAAGGTCAGCGCGGACGGCGCGGACCCCGACCAGTTCCAGGTCACCGTCACTGGAGACCCGACCACGGCGCCGTTTGGCGGTGCGTCGACGGTGTTTACGGTCGAGTTCGGCACCGACGGCCTGCTCCAGTCGATCGATGGCGTCGCCACGACCGATCCGGCCTTCGCGCTTCCGACGATCGGCTGGGACCCGGCCTACGTAAATGTCACCGGCGCCGACACGATCGAGATCGACATCTCCAGCATCACCCAGTTCCGGGAGACGAGCTCCGCGGTCGTGACCGACCAGAATGGCACGTCGTCGGGCAAGCTGGTGGGCTTCGGGTTTGACCTGGAGGGCATGCTCGAGCTCAACTTCGACAACGGGCAGCAGGTCCAGGTTTTCCAGCTCGCGATGGGTAATGCCAACAACATCAAGGGCCTGGAGACCCTGGGCAACAACCTGTACGGGGCCACCGAGACCTCCGGCAGCATCAAGCGCGGCCGCGCCGGCGTCGAGATCGGCGCGGACATCGTCTCCGGCGCGCTCGAAATGAGCAATGTCGACCTCACGAACGAGTTCGCCGAGATGATCAAGACGCAGCGCGGCTTCCAGGCGGCGGCGCGCGTGATCCGTACGGCGGACGAGCTCCTGACGGAAATCGTGAACTTGAAGCGGTAAACACGGCGTTCGCGCGCGGGCCGGCCCCGCATCCTCCGGGATGCGGGGCTTTTTTTGTGGCCGGAGGAATCTCATCCGGCGCGTTAAGTGCGGCGAAGGCGGCGCCGATACCCCGGTTGATAACGCCCCCCTACCCCCGGCCCGTCCGGACGACGTTCACCAGGTACCTCTATGATCCAGCACACCGACGACCACAACAACCTCCTGCAGATAGTCAGCTTCGTGATCGGAGACGAAGAGTTTGGCGTCGATATCCTGAACGTTCAGGAGATCATCCGCCCCGTTGAAATCACGCGGGTGCCCAACACCAGCGACTTCGTCGTCGGTGTCATCAACCTCCGCGGCAAGATCGTTCCCGTTGTCGACCTCCGAAAACGCTTCGGGATGCCCCGCCGCGAGCGCGACAAAAACACCCGCATCGTGGTGATCGAGATCCAGGAGCAGGTAGTCGGCTTCATGATCGACATGGTCCGGCAGGTCATCCGCCTGGATCGTGGCGTGATCGAGCCGCCGCCGGAGCTCGCTACCGGCAAGGACGCCCAGTACATTCGGGGTGTCGCGCGCCTCGAAGATCGTCTTCTCACCCTCATCGACCTCGAGGTGTTGCTCCGCGACGACACCCAGGCCGTGCTCGATTCGGCGACGCAACATGCCGTTGCCGCCTGAGATTCCGTATGCCAACTCTCGACCACCTCGCCCTCACGCTGACCGACGACCTGTTCGAGCAGTTCCGGCAATTGATCTACGCGAAGACGGGGATCTATTTCCAGGACAACAAGCGATATTTGCTCGAAACCCGGCTCGGCAAGCGGCTGCTTGAACTCGGCTACCCCGATTTCAAGACGTATTTCGACCTGTTGAGCCGGCGCAACAATCCGCAGGAGATCTCGACGTGCGTGAACATCATCACGATCAACGAGACGTTCTTCTTCCGGGCGGTACGCCAGTTCGAGATCCTCGAAACCGAAATCCTACCGAAGATCATTGCCTCGCGGCTTAAGCAGAACAAAAACGTCGTGCGTCTCTGGAGCGCGGCCTGTTCAAGCGGCGAAGAGACCTACACGCTCGCGCTAATCATCAACGAGCGCTTCAAGACGCGTTTCCCGCAGGTACGCTTCGACATCGTCGGGACGGACATCAATACGGAGGTGCTGGCCCGCGCCGAGGAAGGCGTCTACGGCGCCTATGCGATACGTAACGTCCCCCCGGCCTATCTGGCCAAGTACTTCAAAAAGGAAAACGACCAGTACTTCCTGTCGCCGGAGATCAAGAAAATGGTGCGGTTTCGCCGGCTCAACCTGTTCGACCGCACGGAGATGCTCAGCATGGCCGGCATCGATGTCGCCTTCTGCGCCAACGTCCTCATCTACTTCGACCGCGAATCCAAAACCCAGGCGGTGACCTCCATCTACAATAGCCTGAACCCGGAGGGCGCCTTTTTCCTCGGCTACTCGGAGAACCTGTACGGTATCGAGCATGGATTCACGCCGCTGCGCAGCGACGGCATCATGATCTATCAACGCGCATCCTGAAGCGCCGGCACCCGGTTCCGTCAAAAAATCGCCCCCGTGTTATTCCAGCCGCGCGGCGTCCGATACCCTTCTTGTGGAAGACCGCCCGCGTCGAAGCATCAACACGGAAGCGTCTCCCCTGATCGCATACGATCCATCACGAATTGCCGAACCCCTGTTAATCGAGACAGCTATGAAGTTCCTAGTAGTAGACGATTCGCCCACGATGCGCCGAATTGTGTGCAATGCCCTGATGGAGATCGGGTACACCGAACTCACCGAGGCGGAGGATGGCCAGAAAGCGATGGAGAAGCTGACCAGTGAAGTGATCGACTTCGTGATCACCGACTGGAACATGCCCGTCATGAATGGCCTGGAGCTCACGCGGAGCATCCGGAAGCACGAGACGCTGGGTAACCTGCCCATCCTCATGGTGACGACGCGCGGCTTGAAAGAGGATGTTCTCTCCGCCATGCAGGCCAAGGTGAACAACTACGTCATCAAGCCCTTCACGCCCGATATTTTGCGGGATAAGATCGACATGATTCTTAAAATCGGCTCGTGACATGGTGATGAACAATTCTACCGACATGCAGCGGACGCTCGAGCGACTCGACGAACTGAGAGCGATCTTTGTCCTCGGCCAGCGTGCGGTCCCCTTCATTGAAGAGGTCGTGCTCCTGATCAAGGACATGTCCCCTCTGCTGCAAAACATAAACGGGTCGCTGCTCGACAGCGCCCGAAAGCTGCCGAGCGCCGCCTCGCAGCTCGAAAGCGTCTCCCAGGCTACGGAAATGGCCACGACCGAGATCCTCAACCTGGTCGACCTCGCGCTGATGAAGTGCAACGAACTGGGCAAGCGGATCGAATCGACGACGTCCCAGGTCTCCACCCTCCGCAACCAGAACGCGCAGTTCAAGCAGGTGCTCGAACTGACGCTTGGCGAGGCCTGGCCGGCGTTTGCCCCCGAATACGAGACGCACGCCGGCGAGCAGGAAGGGTCGATGCGCGCGATCGAAAAAGGCCTTGGCATCCAGCGGGAAGCGGTGGGCGTGCTCAAGGATGGCATGACGCAAATCATGCTTTCCCTCCAGGTTCAGGACATCACGTCGCAGCAGATCGCCTCCGTGAATCACCTGATCCACACCACCCGGGAACGGCTCAACAAACTCACGGAGAACCTGGGCAACCACCCGCTCGATGAACTTGAAAACGGCGATGTCGCCCTCCAGAGCGGCAGCACATTCGATTCCAGGGCCCGCTACGACCTCCCCGGGCTTCGCGAGGTCACCCAGGCCGACCCGGCTGAAGTCGACACGTCGAGCGACTTCGCCTCGATGGGCGACATCGATGCCCTCTTCGCAAACCAGTAAAAGGCCTTCACCGTTCGCACGTCGACGAGAATTCCATGGCTGACAAGAACCCAAAGATCGAAGCTGAGTCGTCCATCGAAGAACGATTCGCGGAAGAAGCGTTCGCCACGATCGGGCACGCGCGAGAGGTCCTGGTCCGCCTCGCGGAAGGGGCGGAATCGGCCGGCGCGTATGACGACGTCGCCCGGGCCATCTTTTCGCTCAACGGCGCCGCCGAATTGTTCGACCTCGAGCAGGTCAAAATCCTCACGCGCAGCTTCTGCAATGCCGCCACGACGCTCCGCGACGCGGCCTCCGGCCTCCCGGAGAACGCCGCCCACACCCTCCTCGCGGCCCTCGATGCCCTCGTCGAGCTGATCGAACGGATGCGCACCGGGAACGTCGAGTTGCTCGATATCGAGCCGATCGTGGCCGCGCTGGATACCGTCCTGGCCGCACCGGCCGCCGGGGATTCGGGCGCCGTCGAATCACCGCTGCCGGACGAGCCCCCTACCGAGGCGTCCCTGGCCGAAGAAATGGCCGTTGCCGCCGCGCCGGAAGCTCCCGTGGTCGAAGCTCCTCTTGCGGAAGCTCCCGCGGCCGAAGATGAAGCCACCGAAGAAACCGTCTCCGAAACGGCGGTTGAGGACACGCCGCGGGCGCCGGCCCGGTCGTACGCGCCGTCCACCAGCATGCTGGCAGACGCCAACGCGCAGATGCAGCTGGCGGACATGCAGCTCGTGATCGACGCCTTCGTCGAGGACGCCGCTCCTTCGATCGAGGACATGAAACATGACGCGCTGGAACTCAGTGGCGGCCAGGGAGATGCGCGCGTACTCGAATCCCTTCTCAAAGGCGTGGGGAACGTGCGGAGCACCGCCGGCTTCCTCAGCCTCGAGCAGCTGAGCCTGCTCGCCCGCAAAGCCGAACACGTGGCGCATCAGCTGCTTTCGGGGCAGCTCGACTGGTCCGAAGCCGTCACGGACGCCCTCGTCGGCGCCCTGGAAACCATCCAGGTCCTCCTCGGGCAGGTAGCGACGCGCCACATCGAGGCGATCGACCTGGACGCCCAGTTGGATACACTCGACCGCTGGATCCCCGTGGACAGCAAGCCGCCCGCGCTGCGCATCGAGGAGCCCGCACCCGCGCCAGCGCCGGCC
>JBGSPJ010000208.1:0-4526 GCA_041738655.1 Rhodothermales bacterium
GGCGCTCCCCGCCGGCTCCATCGCGAAGCTCATCGAGCGGCACGCCGCCATCAAAGCGGTCGAGCAGCCCTACGCCTCGTTCGGCGGCCGGCTGGCCGAGCAGAACGACGCGTTCTACACACGCGTCAGCGAACGGCTGCGGCACAAGGGGCGGGCCGTCACGCTTTTCGACTATGAGCGGATCGTGCTGCAGGCCTTTCCCGACATCTACAAGGTGAAGTGCATCAGCCACACGAGCGACGCGAGCGAACACGCGCCGGGCTCGGTGCGGCTCATTGTGGTGCCCAATCTGCGCAACAAGAACGCCGTCGACCCGCTCCGGCCCCGCGTCAGCAAAGGGGTGCTCGAAGACATCCTCGCACATGTGCGCCGGCACGCGTCGGACTTCGCCGACCTCCACGTGACCAACCCGCTCTACGAGGAAATCACGGTCGATTTTGCCGTCGCCTTCCTCCCGGGGAAGGATGTCGGCTTCTACCTGAAACAGCTCGAGGCGGACGTCATCCAGTTCCTCTCCCCCTGGCTGTACGACGACGGGGCCGATCTCGACTTCGGGGGACGCATGCACCGGTCGTGGATCCTCAACTACATCGAGGAACGGGACTACGTGGACTACGTGACCGACTTCAAGATGCACCACCGCGTCGATTCCGTGCTGTACGAAGACGTGGAAGAGGCGATTGCCACCACGTCCTCGTCCGTGCTCGTCTCCGCCTACACCCACACCCTCGTCGAAAACACTCTGGCCGCATGCTCGACACACCATTCATAGACAAGAGCGCACCGCTCCTCGAGAGCCAGGACTACGCGCTGCTGCGGAAGCGGGGCATCGAACACGTCGAAGCCCTGGCGCACGAGCGCTGGACCGACTACAATGTCCACGACCCGGGCATCACGTTCCTCGAACTGCTGTGTTATGCCATCACCGACCTGGGGTACCGCACCGAGTTCGCCGTCCAGGACCTCCTCACGCGGCTCATCCGTGGCGAGGCGGTCAACACGAGCACTTTCCACACCGCGCGCGCCATCTTCCCGTGCAACCCCATCACCTTCGGCGATCTCCGCAAGGTGCTCATCGATATCGAAGGAGTGCGTAACGCGTGGATCGACAGACACACCGGCATCCAGTACGGGATCGACCCGAAGACGCTAGTACTGGTCGAATGCGCCACCCCCACGGCCGGCTGCCAGCCCGCCGGCCCGCTGAACGGCCTGTTCGACGTACAGATCGAGTACGACGAGTTCGTGCAGCGCGAGGAACGGATCGTCCCCCTGGGGCTCGCCGCGCGGACCGCGGATGGCGGGTACATCCAGAGCGGCCGCCGCGGCCTTCTGTTCCATGTGGATCATCCCCTGATCATCCGGGGGGTGCACGTATACGCGGAAGTGGCCGGCCCCGTCCATCTCCGCGTGCTCGACGCAGACGGCCATGAGCTCGTGCGACACACGTCCATCGTCCCCAGGGCCGACGAGAAGATCCGCGTCCCGCTGGACTTCGCCGTACAACCCGGGAGAAACTATCGCCTCGTCGCCACCGGGACCCGGCTCTACCGCGAAGCGGAAGCGGCATTCCCCTTCCAGATCGACAACGTGATCCATCTGGAGGCCGGCGTGTTCGGCGACCAGCTCCAGCAGCAGTACTATTTCTTCTACGACTGGGAGATCACCTACGCCATCCCGCCGCCGAGCCAGATCCCCGTATCCACGTACGCCTACACCGAGATCACCACCACGGGCCCCATCGTCACGGCGCCGGAAATCACCCGCGACGACGTGCTACTCGAGGTGCGGAACCGGCTGTTCAGGCATCGTAACCTCTGCGAGGACGTCGTCAACGTGTGCGACCTGGACGTGGAGGAGATCGGCATCTGTGCGGACATCGAGGTCATCCCCAGCGCCAACATCGACGCAGTGCTCGCCGACCTCTTCTACCAGCTGGGCTTGCACGTCTCGCCGCCCGTGCACTTCTACTCGATCCAGGAACTGCTGGACAAGGGAAAATCGACCGACGTCCTCTTTGAGGGACCGCTACTCGACCACGGGTTCATCGACGACGACGAGTTCCGCACCATCGAACGACGCTGCCGACTGCTGACGTCGGACCTGATCAGGATCATCATGGACGACGAGCGGGTGGTGGCCGTCAAGGAAATTTCCCTGCTGAGCTTCGTCGACGGCGAGCCACGCGTGGAGACGCCCTGGGTGCTGGAGCTCGCGATCGATCGCTTCCGGGCGCCGCAGTTCAGCCCGGGCCGATCAAAAATCATCTTCTACAAGAACGACCTGCCGTACTACGCGAACACCGACCGGGTGACGGAACTGCTCGACGAGCGGAAGGCGCAGAACCTGCCCACCAAGCTCAAGGGACACGAACAGGATCTGCCTGTCCCCGTCGGCGTCTTCCGCGACCTCGCGGACTACTATCCCATCCAGAACGAACTGCCGGCTGCGTATCTCGTCGGCCAGAACAGGGTCCCCGATTCCGCCTCCGAATTGCGAAAGGCCCAGGCCAAGCAGCTCAAGGGGTACCTGTTGTTCTTCGATCAGATCCTGGCGAACTACCACGCTCAGCTCGCCAACATCGATACCCTCTTCTCGTGGGAGCAGGGCGACGTCCGCTCGTATTTCAGCCAGGAGGTGGGGGAGATACTGGACATCGAATCGCTGTACATCGACCACTCCTCGTTGCAGGCAAAGCTGGAGGAAATCGCCGAAGACAAAGCGACCGCCCACGAACGGAAACTCCGTTTTCTGGAGCACCTCCTCGCCCGGTTCGCCGAATCGACGGCCGACTACGCGTTGATGATGGTCAACCTGCTCGGCCAGGATGCCGGCAGCGAGCGCGTCATCGCGGACAGGCAATGCCTGCTGAGCGACTACCCTAGGGCCAGCGCGGAGCGCGGCAAGGGGTTCGACTACCGGTATCCCACGATCGCCGACAACCTCTCGGGGTATCAGCGCCGCGTGTATCGGCTGCTGGGCATGCGGGATGCGTCCGGCGAAGCGGCCTGCGCGATCGGCCGGCGCGACCTCGCGGGACATCGGTTCGAACTCGTGTTCGACGAGCCGAGTCACACGTGGTATTTCGTGCTCAGCGACGAGGCCGGCGGCGCGCTGCTCACCAGCATCTCGTGCGAGACCGAGGCCAGCATCGAGGCGCTGCTCGACTTCGCGTTCACGATCGGCGGCGACGTCGCCAACTACGCGTCGAACGGGTCCGGCTACGACCTCATGCGCGTGTGCCGGGGCGAGGGAGCCGACGAGCGCATCGGCTACACCGCGGACGAGGCATCGCTCGATGCCGTCGTCGCCTACTTCGCCGCCTACGCCGGCACGGAAGGCTTCCACGTGGTCGAACACATCCTCCTGCGCAAGCGCACCAGCGGCGACCCCTTCCTGCCCGTCCAGATCGACGAGGCCGGCGACTGCACCTGCCCCGAAGTGCGCGACCCGTACTCGTTCCGTATGTCGGTGGTCCTGCCCTCCTGGCCGGCCCGATTCAAAGACCTCAAATTCCGGCAATTCGTCGAGCAGACGCTCCGGATGGAGGCCCCGGCGCACGTGTTCACCCGCATCTGCTGGGTGAGCCACGAGCAGATGAAGCAGTTCGAGACGGCACACAACGCCTGGCTGAACAACCTGGCCGGGCTCGAGAACCGGCTGGGAGGGTGTTGCCTGGACCTGGAGGCCGGCCAGGAGTGCCGGGAGCGGAGCGGCCAGTTCCCGCTCCCCCCCACCGAAGCCGGCGAAGTCCCGCAACAACCTACCGCAGATGAAGCCTACGCGGCCAGTCTGGCCGCCTTGATCGACGTCATGCACGGCCTGCACAACGTCTATCCGATGGCACTGCTACACGACTGCGACGACGTGGACAGCGACGCACCGCAGATCTCGCTGAACAACACGACCCTGGGGACCTTTTAACCCGAACGCACCATGAACCTAGACGTCCTGCAGCCCTTCTATCCGGATTTCGTACCGAACCAGGTCCTCACGAACACCCAGCTCAACCAGCTCCGGACGTTCCTGGATGAGCAAAACCGGCTGAGCCGGCTCCGACTCGCCGGCCGGGGCATCGTGTGCGGGTTGACCGTGGCGAGCGACCCTGCCGGCGGCGCCATCACCATCCGGGAAGGCTTCGGGCTCTCGTCAGACGGCTACATGCTCCAGCTGTCGGAGACGACGTACCGGCAGCTCCACGCCTACTCCGACCCCGACGTCAACGACAACGGGCACCCCGAATACCTGCCCTGGCAACAGCCCGATCACTCCCAGATCGAGATCCTGGAGCTTATCGACGCCGCCACGATGGCGGAAGACCCGCCCGACGACGCGCGGGACATCACGGAGGAGGACGTGGCCGACCGCGTACTGGTCCTGTACCTCGAACTGGAGGAGGTCAACCTCAAATCCTGCCTCGTCACGTCGTGCGACAACAAGGGCTACAACGTCCACCTCTCGCCCCGCGCACTCCTGATCCGGCCGGCCGACCTGGCGGCGTGGTCGACCTGCACACCCCCGACCAT
>JBGSPJ010000224.1:0-8962 GCA_041738655.1 Rhodothermales bacterium
CCCGTTGTCCCACAGATGCGCCCCGGGGGTGGGCGCCGCCTGGCGCGCGGGCGTCGGTGTCGGAGAGGTATTTCAGGCCGGCGTTGGCCGCGTCGTCCAGGATGCGGTTCAGCGCGGCGCGTTCGTCGGCGCCGGCAGGGAATTGGGCGTAGCTGTAGCGGATCGACACCTTGTCCCACTCGCCGATCCCCACTCCGTACGCGGCATCGAGCGTCATCTCCCCATCGGCCGTGAAGCGAATGAGCGGCGCGGGGTAGTCCATCACCGACGCCCGATCGTTCACCGACGACGCGAAGTTGTGCATGAGGCCCAGCGTGTGGCCGACCTCGTGGGCCGAGAGCTGGCGGAGGCGGGCGAGAGCCATGGCGAGCATGGGGTCCGATTCGGGTGGGAGCCCCTCGCCGGCCTCGCGGTAAGGCGAAAGCAGGCCGGCGGCGAGGAGGTAATCCTGCCGCACCCGCAGCGACCCGAGGCTCACGATCCCCTTGAGAATCTCCCCCGTGCGGGGGTCGACGACGCTGCGGCCGTAGCTCCAGCCGCGGGTCGATCGGTGGATCCACTGGATGACGTTGTACCGAAGGTCCATCGCATCGGCCGTGTCAGGCAGCATCTCCACACGGTACGCGTTCCTGAAGCCGGCGGCCTCGAACGCGTCCGCCCACCACCGCGCGCCGTCGAGCAGGGCGCTTCGGATGGGCTCGGGCGTGCCGGGGTCGAGGTAATAGACGATGGGCTCGACGGCGTCGCTGATTTCAGCGTTCGGATCCACCTTTTCAAGCCGGTGGCGGGCAACGAAGCGCTGCTCCTTCGGCTCGGAGACCGGGGTGGCGTAGTCGACGAATTCGATCCCGTAGCTGCCCGAGCGCGGGTCGTAGGCGCGTGGCGTGTAGGTGCCGAGTGCGGGGAGGCGGACAAACGACTGCCGCATGCGGAGGGTGACGGCGTACGGGTCGGTAGCGACATCGCGGATGTACCGGCCGGGGTTGTCGGACAGGAAGGTGAGCTGTGCCTCCAACTCGGTATTGTCCGGGAAGGCTTTTGTGCGATCCAGATAAACGGCGCTGCGCGACGCCTCCAGCCGGAAGGCGCCCTGGTTCTGCGTGGTCAGCATCCGGATCACCCCCATGGCATCGCGGAGGACAAACGGGGTCACGTCCACCAGCACCCGGTCGCCGGTTTGCGCGGCGGCCGTGAATCCCCAGGCGATGCTCGTCGCGAAGGCATCCGCCACGGCTTGACGCTCGGCGACGTTGTCGGTGATCGCGCGGAACTGGAGGTTGGGGGCCTCCATAAGCACCTTCGGGCCGACGCGGGTGAAGCGGACGACCTGTTCGTTGCCCATCAGGCCGCGGTCGAGCCCGATATCATTCGATCCCAGGCCGGCCGGCAGCGACGTCACGTAGAGCAGATCCTGGTTCCAGATCCCGATTTCCATCCACAACTCACCTTTCTGAGCATCCCAGTACAGCGGGATGAAGCCAGCCTGGCGGACGAATCCGGCCGTTTTGGCTTCGATGGTTGGCAGATCGTCGGCCGAGGCCGCGAGCGGGAAAAGCAGGATGAGCAGTAGCCAGCAGGTAGATAGAGAGGCTGAGACGTGGGCAGCGAAGGCGCGCATGTGGGATGACAGGCAGGGGTGTTAACAAAATTCCAAATCGATCAAACAGGCAGTTTGTCATCCCGCACTTGATGCGGAAACGACATCCTGCTTGCAGGATGGACTTACGCAGTAATCCAGCAGGATTGCATTTCTGCTGGATCCCGGGTCGGGGCCCGGGATGACAATCCAGTGGGAATTAGGGTTTTGTTAACAGCATGGATGACGGATGAGGATGGATATGGCAGGCCAAGATACGCCGCCGGCAGCGCCGGCTCCACCGCCGCGTCCGATTACCTTTGGTTATCCGGCGTTTCCTTTTGGGGCCGGTTCGGGGCGGACGGGTCGTGGAGGTTCGGGTAGAGCCGGCGGGCCTCGGCCGCGATTCCACCTTCTTAAGCGGCATTCCGGCGGTAAAAACCCTATCCGGGCGGGTCATCCGGAAACGCGGCGGTCAGTCTGGCCTGCTTCTCGCCCTAGTTCGATCACCCACCAACCCCGGTAGCGGCACCACACCCACCCCCTGCTACGTTCGCCGCCGGCTTCCGATTTTCGAACCATCCGGATCCAGTATGTTACGGATTTCGAGGCGACTCGCGGCGATTCCCATCGCCCTCTTCCTTCTCCTGGCGGCTTCCATCACGCCCTCCCTATCGCTGCCGGTGCACGCCCAGCAGGCAGCGACCCTTACGCTCACCGCGGCCACGGCAAGTCCAGGTCAGGTATTTGATGTCGATGTCGTCGCCAGCGACCTCACCGGCCTCAATGTCACGGCCTTCAACATCGCCCTGACGTATGACGCCGCGAAGCTGACGCTTCAGAACATCACCCTGGACGGGACGCTGAGCGGGCCGGACCACGCGAGCATGACGCTTGTCTACAACAACGACACGCCCGGCACGGTCTCCATTGTAGCTGCCGGCGTGAAGGCGGTGGTCGGCGCCGGCGCCATCGCCCGGCTGCGCTTTCTGGCCGGTTCCACGCTGGGCGCCTCGACGGTAGGCTTCGCCAGCCTGATGCTCAACGAAGGCTCGCCGACGGCGACCGGTACGGCCGGGACGGTGACCCTCCGGCCCATCCTTTTTGGGGATGCGACGCAGAACGGCGCCGTGACGGCTTACGACGCGGCGCGGATCCTCCAACATGCCTCCGAAACCAATGTGTTGTCTGGCGCCGGCCTGGAGGCCTCCGACGTGTCCGCCAACGGCAGCGTGTCCGCCTACGACGGGGCGCTGGTGCTGCAGGTGGTGGCCGGCTATGCCGACTGTTTCCCGGCCGATTCCGGCTGCGTCATCGATAAGCGGCGTGCGTCTGCGTCGATGGGTCTGGCGTGGGGCCGGCCGGTGGAGCGGAATGGCGAGTTCCACGTCCCCCTGATGGGCACGGCGCCGGCGGGTGAAGTCCACGCGCTGTCGATTGATTTCCCGATGGGAGATGGTCTTCCGATCGGCCTCGTGGAGGGTGCCGAGCCGGGAATCAGCGCGGCGTTTCGTGGTTCGGCGTCCGGCGCTCGGATCGTCCTTGCCTCCCCCCGCGGATTGGGGGAGGACACCCTGGCGGTGGTGCGGTTCGCCGGCCGGCCGGCACTGGCGGCCACGCCTGTGCAGCTGCAGATCAACGTGCAGGCCGCCGCGGCGGTAGCCATTGCCGCGGCCGAGACGCCGGCCGCCTATCAGCTTGCCCAGAACTACCCGAACCCCTTTAATCCCGTCACCCGGATCCAGTACGCCGTTTCCGAGGCCGCTCCCGTTCGGCTGGCGGTATACGATGTCCTCGGCCGCGAAGTGCGCGTGCTAGTGGATGCCACGACGGCCGCCGGCGTCTACACCGTCACGTTTGACGCGGCTTCCCTGCCGAGCGGGGCTTACTTCTATCGGCTTCAAGCCGGCGACTTCAGCGAGACGCGCCGGATGGTGCTTCTTAAATAACACCCCCCCTGTGCCCCCCCTTTATCCCCCTGTTCACGTCCCCCAAAGCACATCCCAGACCCTGACCAGGCAACACGCAGGAGTCGCGCCCCATCCCATCTGGCGCGGCTCCTGCTGTTTTTCTTTGAGTTTCGAAAAAATTTCCAACTCCTCAGAGATCCTATCCATGGGGAACGAGTAGGAGGAAGCGCATTGTTTTTCGCGCTCTTTATTCATTTTGCTGACAGTTCGCACGTCCAGCGAGGAGGCGGGTCGGCCGCGGCGCCCGCGTTGTTCAGGGGAGAGGCGTCACCGGATCGAGCGTGCTGTGTCAGTCATAGAAGTCTGTTCCAGATGGAAGCTACCGCTACCTTGACCCCGGGACGCATCGTCCAGATCATCGGCCCCGTTGTGGACGTCGAATTCCCCGCAGACGCCGTCCCGGATATTCTGGACGCCCTCACGATCGACCGCGGCGACGCCGGCTTGCTCGTGCTCGAAGTGCAGCAGCACCTCGGCGAGAATCGGGTCCGCACGATCGCGATGGACTCGACGGACGGCCTCACCCGGGGCGCGAAGGTGAACAACTCGGGTCAGCCCATCTCGATGCCGATCGGCGACGAGATCCGCGGCCGGCTCTTCAACGTGGTCGGCCAGGCCATCGACGGCATTGCGCAGCCGAAAGTAACGGCGCGCAGGCCCATCCACATGCCGCCACCGCCGTTTGATCAGCTCGCGGCCGCGACGGAGATGCTCGAGACGGGCATCAAGGTGGTGGACTTGCTGGAGCCCTATGCCCGTGGCGGTAAGATCGGCCTTTTCGGTGGCGCCGGCGTGGGTAAGACGGTGCTCATCATGGAGCTCATCAACAACATCGCCAAGGCGCACGACGGTCTGTCCGTGTTCGCCGGCGTGGGCGAGCGGACGCGCGAGGGCAATGACCTCCTCCGCGAAATGCTCGAGAGCCGCGTGGTGGATTACGGCGACGCCTTTAACCATGCGATGGAAAAGGGCGAGTGGGATCTGACGAAGGTGGATCTCGAGGCCGCGAAAAATTCCAGCCTCGCGCTCGTGTTCGGTCAGATGAACGAGCCCCCCGGAGCCCGCGCCCGCGTGGCCCTCTCGGGGCTGACGATTGCCGAGTACTTCCGCGACCTCGGCGGCCGCGACGTGCTCTTCTTCATCGACAACATCTTCCGATTCACGCAGGCCGGCTCCGAAGTGTCAGCCCTCCTCGGCCGCATGCCGAGCGCCGTGGGGTACCAGCCGACGCTCGCCACCGAAATGGGTGAAATGCAGGAACGCATCACCTCCACGCGGTCCGGCTCGATTACCTCCGTGCAGGCCGTCTACGTGCCGGCGGACGACCTTACGGACCCCGCGCCGGCGACGACCTTCGCCCACCTCGACGCCACGTCGGTGCTCTCGCGCCAGATCGCGTCGCTGGGTATCTACCCGGCCATCGACCCGCTGGACTCCACGAGCCGCATCCTCGACCCGCGCATCATCGGCGAGGATCACTACAACACGGCGCAGGAAGTCAAGCAGCTGCTCCAGCGTTACAAGGAACTGCAGGACATCATCGCCATCCTTGGCATGGACGAACTCAGCGACGACGACAAGCTGGTGGTGGGCCGCGCCCGCCGCGCCCAGCGTTACATGTCGCAGCCGTTCTTCGTCGCCCAACAGTTCACCGGCTTCCCCGGCAAATACGTCAAGATCGACGACACCATCCGCGGGTTCAAGATGATCCTCAAGGGCGAACTCGATCACTACCCCGAAGGAGCCTTTGCGTACAAGGGCGCCATCGAGGAAGTTATCGCCGCCGGCGAGAAGATGCTTGCGGAAGGCTGACGCCTCCCGCGGTTCCAGGTTTAAGGTTTGAGGTTTAAGGGCGGCAGAAGCAACGCCATCCTTAAACATTAAACCTCGAACATTAAACCCCTTTCCCATGCCAGCATTCTACGTCGATATCGTCTCCCCAAGCGGCAGCGTCTTTCGTGGCGAGGCGGAGCGGGTGCGGGCGCCGGGCGTGGCGGGCACGTTCGAGGTGCTCCACAACCACGCGCCGATGATCGCGGCCATCGACATGGGGCCGCTGTACGTCACCACCCCGGGCGGTGAGCGTATCGCGTTCGCCACGTCGGGCGGGTTTGTCGAGGTGCTCAACAATACCGTGACGATCCTCGCCGAGACGGCGGAGCCGGCGTCGTCGATCGACATCGAACGCGCTAGAGCCGCCGAGGCCCGCGCGCTCGCCGAACTGACCTCCGGCAGCACCGAAGCCGACAAAGAACGCGCGAAGCGTGCCCTGGAACGCGCTCGCCTGCGGGTGAGCATGGGTCAGGTGGGCACATCCCGCCGCTCGTAATCCCCCACTTCCATGCATCTTGATGACCTGCCCTCGCCGGCGATTCTGATCGAGGATCGTCGCCTGGACGCGAACCTGCGCCGCATGCAGGCGAAGGCTCGGGGACAGCAGGTCGCCCTCCGGCCCCACACCAAAACGCACAAGTCGATCCAACTCGCCCGTCGTCAGCGCGACCTCGGCGCAAGCGGCATCACGGTGGCGAAGGTGGGCGAGGCCGAGGTGTTCGCCGAGGCCGGCTTTGAGGATATCCGCCTGGCCTATACCCCCGTCTCAGACCGCGACTTCGCCCGGCTGCTCGTGCTCATGGAGCGCGCCCGGATCTCGTTCTGCGTGGATACGGATGAAGGCGCCGACGCCGCGTCTTCTTTTTTTGCACGCCACGGGCGCACCGCGGAGGTGCTCATCGAAGTGGACTGCGGATACGGCCGCTGCGGCGTCCCGTGGGATCATCCCCGCGCCGTCACCTTCGCCCAACGGGTGAGCCGCTTGCCCGGGCTTCGACTCGCCGGCATCCTCACCCACGCCGGCCACGGCTACCACGGCCCCAAAATCAATGAATCCCCCGAAGAAGCCCTCCGTCGTGTGAGCGCCGAGGAGCGGGATCGGATGCTCGACTACGCCGGCCGCCTCTATCAGCTCGGGCTCATCGACCCCAATGCCGACGCTGCCGCCGGCCGGTTCGAGATCAGCATCGGCTCGACTCCGACGATGCGTTACTTCGAAAACCGCGTCGACCTGGGCTTCACGATCACGGAAATCCGCCCGGGTAACTACCTCTTCAACGACGCCATCCAGGTAGGCCTTGGCGTGGCCAACCTCGCCGAGTGCGCCCTCACCGTCCAGGCCACCGTCATCAGCCGGCACCGGGATAAAACCGGCGCCGATAAGCTGTTTCTGGATGCCGGCAAGAAAGTGTTTACGTCGGACACCGGCTACAACACCCAGGGCCACGGCATCCTGCTGTATAACGCTAGGATGATGCAATCCCTGCCCCACGCGCAGCTCGTCGCGTTGTCGGAAGAACACGGCTGGGTCCGCGTCCCCGGTGGGGCGACGCTGGATATTGGCGCCCGCGTGCGGGTGGTGCCGAACCATGCGTGTGTCGTGGTGAATAACTTCGACGCGATGTACCTCGTCGAGGGGGATGAGGTACTGGAGGAGATTCGGGTGGATGCGCGGGGGAGGGTGAATTAAACTGCAGATGGGGCGCGGCATCCTTTGAGAATCCTCGGGTTACGGCTCCTGTTGGGAGCCTAACCCGGGGTACAGGTACGAATGGGCGGGGCCGGGAATAAAGGCCGGCGTGGAGGGGTCTAAGGGTTGTTTCTTGCTAACGGGTTACGATCATGCATCGATTTTTGAGTGTTTTCCTGGCATTTTCCCTGGCGGCCTGCTCGGCTTCGGTCGGAGCCAACGACGAAGTGGACAACACGCGGGTTCAGGAACGCGACGGCGATGATGTCCAGCAAGACCCTTATACCGCGGACACCACCTTCATCAGGGGCGATTCGTTGATCGTAAAGGTGGGTTACAGCGGCGGCTGTCAAAATCATTTCTTTACGCTCGTCAGCGAAGTATCTCCCATCGCCGCTCCGGTGCAGGCCTACGACCTGATGCTGATCCACGACGCCAACGAGGATATGTGCGAGGCCTACATCCAGGAGGAACGCTCGTTTGATCTGGCGCCGCTCAAGACGTCCGCATCCGGTGAAATGCTGCTGTTTCTGACGGTTTACGGGTCGGACGTACCGCTTTCGCCGGCGCTGCGGTATCAGTATTGAGGACGTGACAGATCCGCGTCTTACGACCAGGCCCCTCCTCGTACGGAGGAGGGGCAAATCCCGTCGGCGCGAAGCGGTGACGGGATGGGGAGGAGCGAATCGAAATCGGAGGGCAGGATAAAAAACGAGTACGAGTACGAGTACCGCTTCGCTGAGTACGAGTACGAGCCGGTATGAAACGGATTCTCATCAGCATTCTCCTCCTCATCGCCGGCTGTTCTACCACGGCGCCGCGGAGGCAGGCGCCTCCTCCCCTCGCGCGGGTCAACAGGCAATTGGCCGATCGGGACGCGCTCGTGACCCGCGGCGACGGTTCAGTCTTCGGTGCCACGAACGTCGCGATCGGCTGTCGGGAGACGGCTTTCTCGACGGAACAGGGGAATCGGTGGACGATGCCAACCGAGGAGATTCGCGCCATCGCCGTCAAACGCGAGGGCTCCGATCTGGAACAGGTCGGCACCGTGCTTCTGCCGTTGATCCCGGGCGCGATCTTGTTTGGCGTGGGGAGGCATAGAGAAGTGGAAGCGGAGTCGATCTACGATAGTCTTGGAGGGCGCATCATGCAGGTGCTGGGCGTCGCCACAGTTGCCATTGGGTTGGTGTATGGATTGCGTGCGGCCCGGCGGAAGGCCGGCGACGATGCGTATCACCGGGATGTCGTGTATCGGGGGCCAATTACGAAGTACGCGGGGGCTTGTCCGGGTGGGTGACGAGCGAGTACGATTCCGTTGCGCGTTTTTCCGTTAAACGTTTGATGGACTGGTAGACATCGTTTGGCTGCGGAGCATGTTTCCTACCGTATGCAACGCCAAACGCGAAACGTCGGATAGGATCAGCGCAATTCCAGCAAGGCTTCGAGTTTGTCGGTGGGCAGGTGGTAGGGGCCGGTTGGGGGGCGGGCGGTGATGGCTTCCGTCACGCGTTCGATCTCGTCGAGATCGACAAACGGGCCCTGGAGCCGGACGAGCCGGCTGCCTTTCATATAAAGCAAATCCCCCTGCCCGATCAGCTCCTCGGCGCCGTTGTAGTCGAGGATCGTGCGCGAGTCCACCTTCGTCGCCACCTGGTAGGCGATTCGTGCGGGGAAGTTGGCTTTGATGAGGCCGGTGACGACATCCACCGACGGGCGCTGCGTGGCCACGATGAGGTGGATGCCGACGGCGCGCGCCATCTGCGCGAGCATCCGATTGACGTTTGATGAAAATAAAGAGGATTGTAAACTGATCTGTGAATGGATTAACAAATGTATTTAAATTTGATATTGAATACAATACAGGATTTAGAATCGCTTCCAGAATGCAATAGC
>JBGSPJ010000020.1:0-1659 GCA_041738655.1 Rhodothermales bacterium
CGCGGCGCGCGGCGCGGCCGGCCTGGTGCTGACGGATCGACAGGCCGAACGTGGTGAAGCCGTGGCCGAGGCGTTGCGCGCCGGCGGATGCCCGACGTTGTTTATCGAGGCGGACCTCGAGGATGCCGCCGCCTGCCAGCACATCGTCGCGGCCGCGTACGAGCGTTTTGGCTCCATCCACATCCTTGTCAATGCCGCAGGATTGTCCACGCGAGGCAGCATCTACGATACCTCGATCGTGTTGTGGGATCGGCTGATGGCTGTTAATGTGCGTGCACCCTTCATCCTCACCCAGGCGTGTGTCAACCGGATGGTGGCGCAGGGCATCCACGGCGCGATCGTGAATGTGTCGAGTGTCGTGTCGACGGGTGGATTGCCCGAGTTGTGCCCGTACGCGACCTCGAAGGGCGCTCTGTCCGTTTTTACAAAAAACGTGGCCTATGCCGTGATGCGGCACCGTATCCGGGTGAACGCGCTGTTGTTGGGGTGGACGGATACGCCGGTGGAAGATGTCATCCAACGGGAAGTGGATCGCCGGGGGGACGACTGGCGCCAGCAGGCCGCCGAACGCCTGCCCTTTGGCCGGCTCATCCAGCCCGAGGAAGTAGCCCGCGCTATCGCCTGGATGGCGTCGGACGAATCGGGGTTGATGACCGGTTCGCTGGTGCATTTCGACCAGTCGGTGCCGGGTGGCGGCGGTGTCAACTGGCCGGCGCCCGGTGAGGCCGGCACCTACCCGCCCAATGGGGAAGAGGCGTATTGATATTCGCGCCAAAAAGGGCTACTCTAGCCCCGAGGAGATTCCGGCCGGCGACCCCTGCGAGAGGTGGAGCAACCCGGCTATCACGTTTGACGCACATACGGTAGAGTCATGAAACACACTGGTATCAATCGACGCACCTTTATGGGGCAAAGCGCCGCGGCGGCATTTGGCGCCCTGATCGTCCCCCGGCACGTTCTCGGTGGCCCTGGTTTCCTGGCCCCGTCTGACATGCTCAACGTGGCCATCATCGGCGCCGGCGGGATGGGGGCGTCGAACATGAACAATCTGGTCAGCCAATCGATCGTCGCTGTGTGTGACGTAGATGACAAAAGCGTCGAGAGCTCGTTTGTCGACCGAGAAGGCAAGCCGCGTGAGGATCGCGCCGCGCTGAAAGTGGCGTACGACAAGGCGAAGCGCCACAAGGATTTCCGGGAGATGCTCGACAAGCAGAAGGATATCGAGGGCGTCGTCATCGCCACGCCGGACCACACCCATGCCCCGGCGGCCGTGATGGCGATGCGGATGGGCAAACACGTGTACGTCCAGAAACCGCTCACCTACACCGTGCACGAGGCCCGCGTGCTGCGTCAGGTCGCGGCCGAGACGGGCGTCGTCACACAGATGGGCAACCAGGGGCATTCGCACGACGATGGGCGGAAGATGCTGGAGTGGATCTGGGCCGGCGCGATCGGCACGGTGACCGAAGTCCACGTATGGACCAACCGCCCGATCTGGCCCCAGGGCATGGCGCGGCCGGAGAAGAGCGAGACGGTGCCGAAGACCCTGGCCTGGGACCTGTTCCTCGGGCCGGCCCCCGCGGTCCCGTATCATCCCTCGTATACCCCGTTTTCGTGGCGCGGCTGGGCCGACTGGGGCACCGGCGCCCTGGGCGACAT
>JBGSPJ010000267.1:0-8203 GCA_041738655.1 Rhodothermales bacterium
GGACGCGGTCGGCCAGCGCGGCGGCCGTCCCGCCCGTGATCTCCCCCAGAAAGGCCGTCCCGATGACGTGCAGGGCGTCAAAAAAAGCACCGGCCACGTCGTCCAGCGTTAGCGTCTGGTCCGCGCTCTGGCGGTGGACGACGTCGACCTGCCGGCGGCCGTCCGCGTCGTAGGCGATGAAAGCGCGGCGCGTGGGACGGGTGGGGTCGATGGCCAGGAAGCGCGTGGAGAGGCCTGTACGTTCCAGCTCGGCGCGAAGAAACGAGCCGGCGGGGTCGTTGCCCACCTTGCTCATCACCACCGCATCAACCCCCAGCGAGTGCAGCCCCACCGCCACGTTCGCCGCCGCGCCGCCGGGGCACTGGCGGAACGTGCGCGTGTCCGCGAGGCCGACGCCGTCGATCCCGATGTAATCAACAATCACTTCACCCAGGCAGCCGATGATCATCTTTTTTCCTGAAGTATATTCTCGAGCCGTTCGCCGGCTCGCCGGCGGCCCTCTCCTCGCAATGCTGTACCGACTATGGGCACTACGCCCTCTTCGACCCTGCTATCCGCATCCGCCGGGTCGTCTCCTGCGTTCAGCCGTATCGCCCCCTACATCGGCGTTTTTTTTGTTCTGGGCCTCGCGCCCGCGGCCCTCGGGCCCACCCTGCCCGCCTTAGCCGGGCAGACAGGCGTGACGCTTAAAAGCATCGGCTTCGTCTTCACGGCGCGCATGGTGGGGTACATGGTGATGACGTTTATCGTTGGCCGGCTCATCGACGGCCGCGCCGGCCACCCGCTCATCGGAGGGGCGATCGCCGTCATGGCCACGATCATGCTCCTGGTACCGGTGATTCAATCGCTGCCGCTGCTACTCGCCGTGCTGGTGGTCCATGGATCCGCGAGCGCCATGGCGGACATCGGCACGAACACGCTGCTGCTCAAGACGTTTCGCGAACGCGTCGGGCCGTACCTCAACGGACTCCATTTCTGTTATGGCGTCGGCGCCTTCCTCTCGCCGATCTTTGTCGCCCAGGCCTTCGGGCTTACGGGTCATCCTCTCTGGGCGTACTGGGGGATCGGCCTGCTCGCGATCCCGGTGGCCCTCTGGGTGAGCAAGATCCCGAGCCCGGAGTTGACTATCCGCATCCCCGGCCACATCGAGGCCCGGCCAGATCGGCGGACGATGGTCATGCTCATCCTCTTCTTTTTCCTCTACGCCGGCGTAGAGGCCGGTTTTTCGGGGTGGATCTACACCTACGCCATCGAACGCGGCCTCGCCACGGCCAAGACCGCCGCGTACCTGAACTCGACCTTCTGGGGCGGCTTAATGGTGGGTCGGCTGCTGTCCGTGCCGGTGTCCGTCCGCTTCCTGCCCCGGCAGATCCTGAAGGTCCACCTCTCCTGGGCGTTCTTCAGCATCGTCCTCGTGGCGGCCAGCACCCTGGTGCCCGTCCTCGTCTGGATCGGCTCGCTGAGCCTCGGCCTGGCGGTATCGACCATCTTCCCCACTGCGCTCGCGTTTGCCGAGCGCAACATCCCCCTGAGCGGCAACGTGACGAGCCGGTTCTACCTCGGCAGCAGCGTCGGTTCGATGACGTTGCCGCTGCTCGCCGGCTTCCTGATCGAGTCGACCGGCCCCGAGGCGCTGCTGATGGTGGTGGGCGCCTGCGCCGTGGCGAGCTTCGCGGACATGGCCCTGGTCATGCGCATGTGGAAGAAATCGTGAAGACACCTCCGGCGCGCAATAGGGAGCGAGGGGAGGTCGTTATCGCCGTGCCGGCGATTTTTGACTGACTGACAAGCAGCGGAGAATCTCGGAAATGCCCTTTTCCATGTTTCAAGGTCGAATGTTTCGGTGGCGTCGCGTAGCGACGCCGGAGTCTAGCCCCCGTATTTTAATGCGGGGGCGACGTTCGGTGTTGGCGGGCCCCCGCCCTGAAGGACGGGGGCTATTGTGCCGCGTCGCAACGCGACGCGCCTTATCATTGAGAAAACGGCCAATCCCAAACCCTGCCGCAGTATGTTGAGGGACCGCAACGAATACCAGAATCCATGATCGAGGTACAAGGACTCACCAAGACGTACGGGAAGGAGCGCGCCGTGAACGCCATCTCCTTCGAGGTAAAAAAGGGCGAGGTGCTCGGCTTTCTCGGCCCGAACGGGGCGGGGAAGACGACGACGATGAAGGTTATCACCTGTTACCTCCCGCCTACCGAAGGCACCGTCGTGGTCGACGGCCTGGACGTGCGCACCCACGGCATCGACATCCGCCGGCGGATCGGGTACCTGCCCGAGCACACCCCGCTGTACCACGACATGCAGGTGTACGACTACCTGCTGTTTGTCGCCTCGATGCGGGGCGTGCCGGCGGCCGATCGCAACTGGCGCATCGGGGAGATGACGGACGTCTGCGGCCTCGGCACCGTGCTCGCCAAACCCATCGAGGCCCTCTCGAAAGGCTACCGCCAGCGCGTGGGCCTCGCGCAGGCGATGATCCACAATCCCCCCATCGTCATCCTGGACGAGCCGACGTCCGGCCTGGACCCCAACCAGATCGTTGAGATCCGCGAACTGATCAAGGCCATCGGCACGGAACGGACGGTCATCCTGTCGACCCACATCCTCACCGAGGTCGAGGCCTCGTGCGACCGGGTGCTGATCATCAACAAGGGGGCGATCGAGGCGGACGGAACGCCAAACGAGTTGCGAACGATGTACCGGGGTGCTCAGCAGATACGACTGGGCATCCAACACGCCGGCCCGGCCGTAGCCCAGACCCTCGAGGCCTGGCCTCACGCCCGCGTCACCGGCCACGTCGTCCACGACGGCGAGACCCTCTTCAGCCTCACCAGCGATCGCCCCGACGACGTTCGGCCCGAACTCTTCCGCCTCGCCGTCGACAACGGCTGGACACTCACCGAACTCCACCGCAACCAGGCCAACCTGGAGGATGTCTTCCGCCAGCTCACCACCGCCTGAACCGAATTACGCCTACCTACCCATGCACGAGACCTGGACGCTGACCAAACGCGAGCTCCACGCCTATTTCGACAGCCCCGCGGCGTACGTCGTTCTGAGCGTGTTTCTCCTGTTCACCGGGTGGTTCTTCAGCAACCCCCTGTTCATCGAAAACGTCGCCTCCCTGCGGTCGTTTTTTGAATACGCCAGGGGGATATTCCTATTCCTCGTCCCGGCGATCACCATGTCGCTCTTCGCCGAAGAGCGCCGCGCCGGCACGCTGGAGCTGCTGCTGACGATGCCCATCCGGGACTGGCAGATTATCCTCGGCAAGCTCCTCGCCGCCACGCTGCTGCTGTCGGCCGCCCTCGCGCTGACGCTGGTGTACGCGCTAACGCTCTCGATCCTCGGGGATCTGGACCTGGGCGGGACGGTCGGCGGCTACCTCGGGCTGCTGCTCTATGGGATGTCGTGCGCATCCATCGGCCTGCTCGCTTCCAGCCTGACGCGCAACCAGATTGTCGCCTTCATCCTGGGCTTCGCGATCATCACGGTGTTGTTCATGCTGGATAAGGTGACCCTGTTTGTGCCGCAGGCGCTGGCCGGCGTGCTCCAGTACCTCAGTCTCGATTACCACTACAACAACCTGCTGCGCGGCGTCATCGACACGCGCGACATCCTCTATTACCTGTCGATCACCGCCTTCGCCTGCGTGCTGACGGCGTACAACCTGGCCCGCCGGCCGGAATAAGATCCCATGAAACGCGACTGGAACACCCGCACCGCGCTGATCCTGATCGGGCTCATCCTCGTCGCGGTCAACCTGATCGGGCTGACCTTTTTTGGCCGGCTCGATCTCACGGACGACCGCGTCTACAGCCTCTCCGACGCCTCCATCGAGGCCGTCGAGTCGCTCGTCGACCCGATCACCATCACCGCCTTTTTCACCGACAACCTGCCGGCGCCCTACAGCGACAACCGGCGCTTCCTGCAGGATAAGCTGGACGACTACCGCGCCTATGGCGGGGCCAACGTCCAGTACACGTTTGTCGACCCCGTGGACGACGAGGAGCTCCAGCAGGAGGCCGCCCGGTACCGCATTCCACCCGTCCAGATCCAGGTGATTGAACAGGACAACGTCCAGTTCAAGAACGCCTACATGGGCGTCGCCCTCCTGTACGGAAACAAGCGAGAGATCATCCCCGTCTTCGAGGATCGCGCGTCGCTCGAGTTCGACCTCACGAGTGCCATCCGCCGGCTCACGCAGGACGCCCTGCCGTCCGTCGGCTTCCTGACAGGCCACGGCGAGCCGGCGCCGGCCGCGGCCATGCAACAGCTCTACCAGCAGCTGGAGCGTACCTACCAGCGGAAGTCCATCACCGTTGTCGACTCCACCGCCAGTCTCAGCGAACGCCCGGATGCGCTCGTCATTGTCGCCCCCACGGATTCGTTCCCCGAGGCGCACCTCCGCGCGCTCGATACCTACGTGATGGACGGCGGCCGGCTGGCGCTGCTCCTCAACCGCATCGAGACCGACATCCAGGCCGGCCAGGCCTACGAACTCACAACGGGCCTCGAAGGGCTGCTGTCGACGTACGGCATCGGGCTCCGGGGAGATCTGGTGATGGACGAGCAGAACGCGCCCATCTCCATCCAGCGTCCGATGGGTTCATTCATGGCGACGCAGCAGATCCCCTATCCGTTTCTGCCGGTCGTCACCAACTTCAACGGCAACAGCACGATGGTGAACCGCCTCGGCAGCGCGTTATTGTTCTTCGCGAGCACCATCGATACCTCGCTGGCCTTGCCTGCCGGCGCCACCCGCGAAATCCTGGCCTCGAGCACTCGCCGCAGCCAGCTCCAGGAAGGCTTTTTTATGATCCAGCCGGGATTCCCGCCCGAGATGGACTTCTCGGACGGCCCCTTCCCGCTTGCCGCCGCCTACACCGGCTCGTTCCCGAGCGCCTACGAGGCCGGCCGGCAGAGCGCGCCTACCCGCCTCGTCCTCGTCGGCGACGGCGACTTCATCAACGAGTCGATCGTGGGCGCGCTGCCGGGCAACATCGGGTTCGGGCTGAACATGACGGACTGGCTCGTGCAGGACGACGCGCTGCTGGCCATTCGCGCAAAAAGCGCCGAGCCGCGCGTGCTGCGTGAGACGTCCGAGGGCGCGCGCGGCTGGATCAAATACGGCAACATGCTGGCGCCGCTGCTCATTCTCGTCGGCATCGGGCTCTTCCGCTGGCGACAGCGCCGCGCTCGCCAGATCGTCCTCACCTCCTGATCGATCACCCCCGCTTCTTCCCTGCCATGCAACAACGCCAACTTCTCTGGTTACTCGGCGCCCTGGTCGTGCTCGTGGGGCTCGCCGTACTCGCCGGCGCATTTAACAAAGGCGCCTCCACCCTCGATCTCCCCACCGTCTCCATCCCCGGCGACGACCTGACGCGGATCGTCATCACGCGGGACGGCGCGCCGTTCACGTTTGAAAAACAGGCCGGCGTGTGGCAGGTCCTGGAGCCGGTCACCGGCAAGGCCGACAGCGCACTCGTCGCCCAGCTCGTAGCCAATCTGTCGGACATCGAGGTGGAGACCGTCGTTTCCAACAGTCCGGACCGATACGCGGAATACGGCCTGGGCGAACGGGAAGAGCAGCTTGATCTGATCTGGACAGGCGGAGGCGCTACCTTGCTGGTGGGCGACATCGGCCCCGACCCGATGACCCACTACGTGCGCCTCGCCACCGACCCCCGCGTCTACCTCGTCCGAGCCCGCCTCAACCTTCCCGACGACACGGACCGCTGGCGCGACCGGACGGTTCTCTCCATCGCCCCGCTCTCCATCCAGAAAGCCGTCGTCACCGGCCCCGACGCCGGCTACGAACTCACCCTCGACGCCTCGGGATGGACGCTTTCGATCGACGGCGACGAGGAGCCGGCGGACTCGGCCAAGGTCGCTGCCTGGCTGGAACGCTTCTCGCCGCTTGTCGCTATCGGCTTCACGCGGGGCGCCTCCGCGGCGGATATCAAGACCACCGCCACGCACCAGGTCCACTTCAACATCCCGAACGCCGGCACCCAGACGCTGTGGATCGAAAACCGGACGACCGAACTCGCCGTCGCCGCCTCGGGCCACGACGCCGCCTTCCGCGTCAACTACGACCAGTTAGAGCTGCTGGCGCCTGAGGCGGAGGCGTTTGAGCGTTGAACGTTTACTCCACCGTCACACTCTTCGCCAGATTCCTCGGCTGATCGACGTTGCAGCCGCGCATGACCGCGATGTGGTAGGAGAGCAGCTGGAGCGGGATGGAGGCCAGGATGGGCGAGAGGAACGGCTCGCAGGGAGGAATGAAGATGACGTGTTCGCAGAGGCGGTCCAGTTCGTGATTGCCTTCCTCGGTGATCGCGATGACTGATCCCTGCCGCGCGGCTACTTCCTCGATGTTCGAGATCACCTTGTCGTACGTCCCATCCTTCAGCGCGATGAAAACGACAGGCATTTGCCGGTCGATCAGGGCGATCGGACCGTGTTTCATCTCGGCGGCGGGATACCCTTCCGCGTGGATGTAGGAGATCTCCTTCAGCTTGAGGGCGCCTTCGAGGGCGACGGGGAAATTATAGCCGCGCCCGAGGTACAGAAAGTTCGTCGCGTACCGATAGATCGCGCTCAATCCCCGGATCGTGTCGTCGAGTTTGAGGACCTCGCGGACCTGATCCGGCAGGCCGGCCAGCGCCCGTAGATGGTACGCCATCGCCGCCGGCGTGAGCGTCCGCCCTTCGCCCAGCTTCAGCGCCAGCATCGCCAGCACCAGCACCTGCGCCGTAAACGCCTTCGTGGAGGCCACGCCGATTTCCGGGCCGGCGTGCAGGTAGACGCCGGCGTCGGTATCCCGCGCGATGGTCGACCCCACCGCGTTGCAGATCCCCAGCACCGGCACGCCCTTCCGCTGCGCCTCGCGGACGGCGGCGAGGGTGTCGGCCGTTTCGCCGCTCTGCGAGATAACCAGCACCACATCCCCCTTCCGAAGGATCGGGTCGCGGTAGCGGAATTCGCTGGCGTATTCGACCTCGACGGGGATTCGCGCGAGCGACTCGATGAGGTACTCGCCCACCAGGCCGGCGTGCCACGACGTGCCGCAGGCGCAGATGATGATCCGGTCGGCCGCACGCAAGGTGTCCATCACATCGATCAACCCGCCCAGCAAGATCCTGTTTTCATCGACCAGCACCCGCCCGCGCATGCAGTTTTCGAGCGACGCCGGCTGCTCCATGATCTCCTTGAGCATAAAATGGGGATACCCCCCTTTTTCGATCTGCTCGAGATCCCACTCCAGCGCGTGCACCTCCTTTTCGAGCGGGACGTTGCCGATCGTCCGCACCTGGTAACCGCCGCGGCGGACTTCCACCATCTCGCCGTCGTTCAGGTACACCACCTGGCGCGTGTGCTCGACGATGGCGGAGGCATCGGACGCCAGAAAGAACTCACCGTCCCCTACACCCAGGATGAGTGGACTGCCCTTGCGGGCGGCCAGCAGCAAGTCGGGGTCGCTCTGGGAGACGATGGCGATGCCGTACGTGCCGGCGACCTGCGTCAGCGCCTGCTGCATCGCGAGCGGCAGCGACAGTCCGGTTTCGCGGCGGACGTCGTCGATGAGGTGGACGAGCGCTTCGGTGTCGGTCTGGCTTACAAACGTGTACCCCTGCCGCGTGAGGCGCTCGCGAATGGCCTGGTAGTTTTCGATGATGCCGTTGTGCACCAGCGCGAAGTCTCCATCGCCCGAGACGTGCGGGTGGGCGTTGACGTCGCTCGGAAAGCCGTGCGTGGCCCAGCGCGTATGCCCGATCCCCAGCGTCCCATCCATCCCGCCGGCCCCGAGTGCGCCCACAAGTTCGCTCACCTTGCCCTTTTTCTTGCGGATGGCCAGCGCGCCGTTGATGGTCGCGATGCCGGCAGAATCGTATCCGCGGTATTCGAGGCGCTGAAGCCCCTGGATGAGGATGGGCTGCGCCTGCTGATGGCCGATGTAGCCGACAATTCCACACATAATAAAGCCGATGATTTTGGATGATCGATGCACGCGCGCCCCTTTCTACAAGGTCTCCCCCTGACATGGGGGAGTACCGCGCAGGGGGGTGGGGGTCGACGAAGGAATGCCGCCCCTCCCAATCACGGATCGTGCCGAGTCACCGCGCCGGCCCCGCGACTGTCCGTCCGACCGCCGCGGCGATGAGCCGGATCTGCGCCATGAGTTCGACGA